>JBLMYC010000096.1:0-22629 GCA_050258075.1 Acidobacteriota bacterium | reverse complement strand
AGATCCGGAGAGGACTCTCACATGCGCTCGCTCCGGCACTTCGCCCCGCCCGCCGCCCAGCGCCTCGAAGCCGACGGCCCGCCCGACCGCTACGTCGTCGAGCAGGAGGCGAGCACCCGGTATCTGTATTGTCGCGACACTCCGGAAGTGAAGGTGCGCATCGAGCGCTCGCTGACTGTGAGCCCGGCCGCCGCGCGCAAGGCAGCGGAGGGCTCGATCTTCCTCGATGGCGCCGTGCCGGGCGAGCCGTTCATCGATCCCGAGCGCCGGGTGTTCAATCTCGACCATCACGAGGGCTGCGTGCGGGCCTTCACCCTCGCGACCTGCGAGCAGGCGCTGGTCCTGGTGCTGCGCGGCCTCGACCTGCGCGAGCGCACCTGGACGGTCTATGCCAACGAGCCCGACCTCGACACCGTGCTGGCGATCTGGGTGCTGCTCAACGCCACCCACCTCACCGGCGAGGACCCGCGGGTGCGGGAGTCCGCCATTCCCCTGCTGCGCCTCGAGGGGATCATCGACAGCCACGGCCCGGAGCTCGCCGAGCTGTCCGGCTTTCCTGCGCCGCTGCTCGACGAGACCCGCCAACGGCTCGCCGAGCTGCGCCAGGAGGAGCTCGCCATCAAGCAGGCCGGCACGTGGAACAGCGCCGATCCGCTGGAGTTCACCGCCGCACAGCTGCGCCGGCTGGACCGGCTGCTCTATCCGGAGAGGCACTTCGACGGCTTCCCCGCGGTCGAAGTCCTCGCCCGCGCCGAGCTGAGCGACCATCGCGTCGCGGTCGTCTGCCGCTCGCCGAACGGCGTCTTCGAGACCGAGGCCGATCTCAAGCGTCTCTATGGCAAGCGCCTCGGCGTCCTGGTCCTGCAGAAGGATGCGCACACCTACTCGCTGCGCCAGGTCGATCCCTTCCTGCCGGCGACGCTCGAAGCCGTGTATGCGCGGCTCAACATCCTCGACCCGGCGGTGCGCTCGGGTAGCAGCACGAACCGCTGGGGCGGATCCACCGACATCGGGGGCTCGCCCCGCCAGAGCGGCACCCGCCTGTCACCCCAGGAGATCGCCGAGGCCTGCCGCCAGGCCTTCCGCCGGCCGAGCTGGAGGGAACGCGCGCTGGCGATCGTCCTGGCGACCGGCGCCGCTGCATTGAGCCTGACCGGCCCGGCCCTCAGGCTACTCGCAGGCCACTTCCCCGCCCTGCGCCGCGTCGCCGAGCTCCAGTCCGCGCCGCTCCTCTCCGCCGTCTGGATGTCGCTCGTCACGCTGCTCCTGCTGGTGTCGATCGGCCGCCGGCGATCGCGCCTCTATGGAGCCCGCTTCCCCGGCGGCAGCGACTGGCTGCGGGTCGCCCCGCTCGCGGTCCTCGGAGCGCTCGCCGGGGGCGCCTGGGTGGTGCCTCCGAGCTCCTTCGGAGTGCTCCAGGTGGTGGCTTTCCTGGCGTTCCCCTTCGCCGCGGAGATCACTTTCCGCTCGCTGGTCCACGGCATCCTCGGCCACGCCTTCGCGGTCCAGCACGCCGGCGGTCGCTGGTTCCTGTCCTGGCCGACCCTGCTCTCGGCGCTGCTCTACGCGCTGGTGACGCCACTGCCGTCTTTCCCCGCGGTTCCGGTGATCACGCATCAGCTCGGACCGGTGCTGCCGATCGCCGGCGCCGTCGTCTTCGGCCTGGCGACCGGCGCCGCGCGCGAGCGCTCCGGAAGCGTGCTCGGGCCTCTCTTCCTCCACTGGTGCTGCGCGCTCCTGGCGCTCGCCGTGGCGCTGAGCCTGCATTAGGGCGCCCGTCACCACTCTTGACTTACGCCTTATTTGCGCTATCCTCTTTTCCCGGTCGCTCCCGCGCGGCTGGGGCTGAGGTGGCGTCATGGTCCAGATCGCCGAGCCCGTTGCACGACTCGATTTTTCCTCCCCGCCGGTTGCCCGCCGCGATCCGCTTGCTCGCAATCCGATCACCCAGCTGAGGCAGAGCCTGCCGCCGGCGCTCGCGGCGCGATTGCTGACCGGGCGCGAGCTCGCGGCGGGGCAGTCTCCGATCCACCGCGAGGCGCCGCTCCCCACCTCGCTGCCGGCGCTCGACCGGCTGCTCGGCGGCGGGCTCGAGCGCGGCGTGCTCACCGAGCTCGTCGGCGGGCGATCGAGCGGCCGGTTCGCGGCGGTGCTCGCGGCCCTCGCCGCGGCGACCGCCGCGGGAGAGGCGGCGGCGCTGGTCGACCTCGGCGGCAACCTCGACCCGCAGGCCGCGGCGGCGCTGGGCTGCGACCTCGAGCGCCTGCTGTGGGTGCGCCCGGAGCGCATGCGCGACGCGCTGCTCGCAACCGAGCTGCTGCTCCGGAGCGGCTTCCCGCTCGTCGTCCTCGACCTCGGGACGCCGCCGCTTCCCGGCGGCAGCGGGCCGGAGCCCTTCTGGGTGCGCCTCGCCCGCGCTGCCGACGAGCACCGCGCCGCGCTGCTCGTCGCCTCCCCTTATCGCGCCAGCGGCACCGCGGCGGGGACCGTCCTGCGCGCCCGCCGCCGCCGCGCCGCCTGGAACGGTCGCGGCCCGGCGCCCCGCCTGCTCTGCGGCCTCGACGCCGAGATCGTGCTCGACAAGCTCCGCCACCGCGCGACGAGCGCGGCGGCCAGCGCGGCGCGCACGACGAGCACGGAAAATCTGGCGTTCGTCGTGCCGGGGACGCATGCGCTGCCGCCAGAGCACCCGCATCCCGAGCCCCCACACTTCGAACGCCCGTGCTGCGAAAACCCTCACCCTGACCCTCTCCCGGGGGGAGAGGGCGCCGCCGCCCGGCTCATGCCCAGCCAAGCACTTCATCTCCTCACCCAGAAACCACCTGGGGACGTGCCTCCGCCGGCCGGCGGTGCCAACTCGATCGTGCGAGCGCTCGAGGACATCCCCGAATCCGCCTGTTTCTTGAACCGATCCTTTGCGGCCTCCCCAGTCGCTCCACCGCCGTGACCGCCGTGCGCCTGGCTTGCCTGCTGGTGCCGCTCTTTCCGCTCGCCGCGCGATTGCGCAGCGAGCCGGAGCTGCGGCGCGAGGCGCTGGTCGTCGTCGCCGGCAACGGCCAGGCCGCCCGCGTGGTGGCGGCGAACCGCGTCGCGCGCCGGGCCGGGCTGCGCTCCGGGATGACCCTGCCACAGGCCCGCGCCCTCTTGCCCGGCCTCGTGGCGCGCGGCCGCGACCCCGAGTGCGAGCGCGCCGCCGCGGAGGCGCTGCTCGAGGTCGGCGAGCGCTTCTCGCCGCGGGTCGAGGACGGCGGCGAGGGACTGCTCTATCTCGAGGTCCGCGACATCACCCGCCACTTCCGCGACGCCGATCCCGAGCGCGCCCTGGGCCAGGCGCTGGGCCACGCCGCCGAGCGCGCCGGACTGCCGGCGGGGGTCGGCATCGCGTCGAGCAAGCTTGCGGCGCGGGTCGCCGCCGGCCTGCCCAATTCGCCGACCCTCGTCGAGCCGGGCCGGGAGGCCGCCTTCCTGGCCCCGCTGCCGCTCCAGCGCCTGTCGCCCGCGGTCGAGCTGGCCGAGCTCCTCGGGCGCTGGGGCCTGCGCTCGATCGGCGACTTCGCGCGCCTGCCCAAGGACGAGGTCGCAAGCCGCCTCGGCCCGCTCGGCCGCGAGCTCCACGCGGTCGCGCGCGGCCTCGATCCGCAGCCACTGGTGCCACGCCTGCCGCCACCGGACTTCCGCGAGGGCATGGAGCTCGAGTGGCCGCTGGTCGCGCTCGAGCCCTTCCTGTTCGTGGCGCGGGCCACTCTCGATCGCCTCTGCCAGCGGCTCGAAACGCGGGGGCTCGGCTGCGCGCGCCTGCGCCTCGAGATGCGGCTCGAGCCCGAGGGCTCAGCCGAGCGGGCGATCGCCCTGCCGGCTCCCACCCGCGACGCGAAGACCCTTCTCACCCTGGTGCGTCTGGAGCTCGAGGCGCGCCCGCCCGGCGCCGCGGTCGCCGGCTTCGCCTTCGTCGCCGAGCCTGACGCGCCACGCGCCGGCCAGCTCTCGTTGCTGGGTCCTGCCGAGCTCTCACCGGACCGCCTGGCGACCACCCTGGCGCGGCTCTTCGCGCTGCTCGGAACCGGGCGGGTGGGAGCGCCGCGCCCCGTCGACGGCCACCGGCCGGAGCGCGCCGCGCTGGTCGACTACGCCCCGCCCCCGCCGCCGCGTGTGCGGCCGCCGGCGAGCCCGGGACGCGGGCTCTTGACGGTGCGCGTGCTGCGCCCGCCGGTCGCCCTGGAGGTGTTGACCGAGGGGCCACCGCCGGAGAACGACGAGGCGCCGCACCCAGCGCGGCCAAGCGCGGCCCGGCCAAGCGCGGCCCGGCCGCGCGCCGTGAAGACCGAGCCCGCCGCGCTCGCCGCCCGGCGGCCGCGCATCGAGGGCGAGGTGAAAGTCGCCTCCGGGCCGTGGAGCCTGGAGGAGAGCTGGTGGTCAGCGGCGAGCGAGGTTGCCGAGGGACCGACCGCCCGCGATTACTGGGACGTCGAGCTGCAGGGCGGCGGCGTCTACCGCATCTTCCGCGCCCGCCCGGACGGTGCCTGGTTCGCCGACGGGGTGTACGACTGAGGCATCAAGGCATCAAACCTGTTATGCTTTGATGCATGAGGACGACCTTGACGCTGGACGACGACGTGGCCGCCGCCCTCGAGCGCCGGCGCGAGAAGGAGAAGAAGCCCTTCAAGCAGGTGGTGAACGAAACCTTGCGCCGCGGATTGGCGCAGCCCGCCGCCCGGCGCCGTCGACCGCAGAGGTTCGAAACCGCGGTTCATGACCTCGGGCCCTGTCTCCTGCCCAGCCTCGACAACATCGGCGACGTCCTCGACTGGCTCGACGAGCACGAAGCCGCGCCAGCGGTCGGCAAAGTCGCCACGCGCGGCGCCAACCGGAGCGCGAGACGTTGATCCTGGTCGACGCCAATCTGCTGGTCTACGCCTACTCGAGCGCCATGCCGCAGCAGCGAGCGGCGCACCGCTGGCTCGACGATCAGCTGAACGCCGGCACGCCGGTGGGGCTCCCCTGGCCGTCCCTGCTGGCCTTCCTGCGCCTGGTCTCCGATCCCCGGATCTTCCCGCGCGCCCAGCGCCTCGACCGGGCGTGGCTCCAGGTGGAGGCATGGCTGAGCGCCGAGAGCGCCTGGATTCCGCAGCCCGGAGCGCGTCATGCCGCCATCCTCGGCGAGCTGCTCACCGACGCCGGTTCACCGCGGCTGGTCAACGACGCGCACCTCGCCGCCCTGGCGATCGAGCACGGCCTGCTGCTGTGCTCGACCGACCGCGACTTCGCGCGCTTCCGCGGACTGCGTTGGGAGAATCCGCTCGACGCCGGGCAGCGGCGCCGATGAGCGGCTACGCGTCCATGCCCACCGAGAACATGCGATCGAGGTCGTAACGCGAGAAGACGCGGAACGCGATCAGGGTCTCCGAGCGCTGGATGCCGGGGAGCTTCAGCATCCGCCCGGTCACCAGGTCGGCGAGCTCTTCGTTGTCCTTGACCCGCACCATCACCACCAAGTCGTACTGGCCGGCGACCGAGTACACCGCCGTCACCCCGTCGAGCGCCACCAGCTCCTGCGCCACCTCGTTGATCCGGTCGTGCTGCATTCCCAGCAAGATCACCGCGCTGACCATGGCCATCGAGCCTCCGCTCCGGTTCATCTGGCAACCTATCAAATCCCCCCGCGGCGGGCACCGCCGAGCTTGGGTTCCCGCGCCCAAGCGTGCCAGACTCACCGCATGAAACTCTCCCGCTGGCGGCCCGTTGCCCTCCTGCTGATCGCTTTCCAGCTCGCCGGATGCCTGTCGGTCAAGACCCGCGCCATGACCGACTCCGGTGGCCAGGGTGGCGGCGTGTCGCTGCGCGTCTTCGCCAACGACGAGGCCCGGCGCGCAAATCAGCCGGGCCCGCCCGGACTGGCGAGCGAGCTGCAGCGCCAGGAGAGCGGCGGCTGGAAGACGGTCTTCCGCTCCCTGGATCCGGCGTGGACGATCCTCCACCTGCCGCCCGGCAAGTACCGCCTGCGTTTCCCCGCGCGCCTCGACGAGGAGGGCCACGTCGTCCAGCTCAAGGAGCGCGACCGGGCGCTGCGCGTCGAGGACAACCGCATCACCGAGGTCGACGCGACGCTCGAGCACGTCTCCGGAGCCTGGGTGGCGGTCGGCGTCGTCACCGCGGTCGTCGCGGCGGTCCTCCTCAGCGAGTGGCTCGATCATCACGACCTGCCGGCGCCGCCGCTGCCGGTGCCGCCGCCGGGCATGGTGGAGGCGATGGTCTACCTGACCTTCGATCTCGCCGATGCCAGCTGGCGCTCCGGCCCGGGCAGCGGCTCGGCGATGGTCACCTCGCACTTCCCGGCCGAAGGCGCGGTCGTCGTCTCTGCGCGGACGCGGATCCTTTTCGCGCTCAGCGGTCCGGCTCCGGTGCGCGAGGTCAAGGCCGACGGACTCGCCGTGCTGGGCGAGAAAGGCGGCCTGGTGCCCGGCGTCCTGCGCTTCGAGCCGGCCCAAGGCTGGCTGGTATGGGAGCCGAGCCAGGACCTCCAGCGCGGCGACACGTTCCACGTCACGCTGGCCGACGACGCGATCGAGCTCGCCAATGGGCGTGAGCTGCCCGAGAAGGTGTCCTTCACCTTCCGCACTGCCGACGCGACTCCCTGAGCTGGTCGCTTTTCATGCTGTGATGGCCTAGAACCGTCGCTCGCCAAGAAGCGTCTTGACACATTGCCGGCGCTCTATGACAATGGGCGTCTCGGTTCGGCAATCGCTAATCGCCCGGCCGTCGTTGTGGAAATCCGAGCGTTCGGGAGCACAGGAAACGCCAACGATGGGTCTACGACACCACACCATCATTCTCGTTCCCCACGAGCGGGCGCAGTTCCGCAAGTGGCGGATCTCGAACCGCATGGTCTGGTCACTGGGCATCGGGCTGGCGCTGCTCACCGGATTCGCTCTCTTCTCCACCTGGTACTTCCTCACCACCAGCGCCGACCGGCGTGAGCTGGTGCAGATGCGCTCCGAGAACGAGCGCCTGCGCCAGGCCAACGCGTCGTTCGAGTCCAGCCTGCGGACCCTGCAGGGCCAGCTCGCCGAGTACGAGGATCGCACCCGCAAGCTCGCCATCGTCGCCGGCGTCGACGGGCTCGCGGCCGGCAACGGCGAGGCCGGCATCGGCGGTACCGAGATCGCGCCGAGCGGCACGCCCAGCGGGGTCAACGAGCTCGTCGATCGGGCCTCGGGCCTGCGCAACAGCCTCGACCAGGTGGCCGCCAAGCTCGACGAGCGGCGCCGCTGGATCTCCGCCACCCCGGCGATCGCGCCGGTGCGCGGCATCCTGACCAGCGGCTTCGGTGGCCGCTCCGATCCGTTCACCGGCCACGCCGCGAACCACCTGGCGATCGACATCGCCGCTCCGTTCGGCAAGCCGGTCGAGGCGGCCGCGGACGGCGTGGTCGTCCGCGCCGGCGACGTCGGCGGCGGGCTGGGGCTCGGGGTGTTCATCTCCCACGGCTTCGGCGTCACCACCAAGTACGGCCACATGTCGCGCGTGGCGGCCCGGCCCGGCCAGCGCGTGCATCGCGGCGACGTGATCGGCTACGTCGGGTCGACCGGACGCTCCACCGGCTATCACCTCCACTACGAGGTGCTGGTCGACGGCAAGCCGGTGGATCCGTTGGCCTACATCGTCGACGACCGCGGACCATCCTAGGCCGGCAGCGCTTCCTGCTCGTCGTCGCCGCCCAGCGGCGGAATTCCAGCTCCTGCCCCGCCGTTTGATAGACTGCCCCGCGTCGCGCGGGTGCAGGTCGGCCCGGCCGCGGCTTCCCCAATCGCAACCCCAGGGATCCCATGCTGAATACGATCGCCTCCAAGGTTTTTGGCACCAAGCACGACCGCGAAGTGAAGCGCATGCTGCCGGTGGTGGCCGAGATCAACGCCCTCGAGCCCGAGATCGAGCGCCTGAGCGACGCGGAGCTGCGCGCCAAGACCCAGGAGTTCAAGAACGAGCTCGCCGCCGGCAAGACCCTCGACGACATCCTGGTGCCGGCCTTCGCGGTGGTGCGCGAGGCCTCGCGGCGCGTGCTCGGCATGCGCCATTTCGACGTCCAGCTGATCGGCGGCATGGTGCTGCACAAGGGGCGCATCGCCGAGATGAAGACCGGCGAGGGCAAGACCCTGGTCGCCACCCTTGCCGTGTACCTGAACGCCCTCGAGGGCAAGGGCGTGCACGTGGTGACGGTCAACGACTACCTCGCCCACCGCGACTCCGAGTGGATGGGCGGCATCTACCGTTTCCTCGGCCTGACCGTGGGCTGCATCCAGCACGACCTCTCCGACCAGGAGCGCCAGGTCGCGTACGGCTCCGACATCACATACGGCACCAACAACGAGTTCGGCTTCGACTACCTGCGCGACAACATGAAGTTCGACCTGGAAGCGATGGTCCAGCGCGGCCATCACTACGCGATCGTCGACGAGGTCGACTCGATCCTGATCGACGAGGCGCGCACCCCGCTGATCATCTCGGGCCCCTCCGAGGAGTCGGTCGACAAGTACTACCGCATCGACCGCATCATCCCCAAGCTCGAGCGCGGCGAGGAGATCGAGCACCCCGACGGCACCAAGGAGACGACCGGCGACTTCGTGGTCGACGAGAAGGCGCACACCGTCGCGCTCACCGAGGAAGGCGTCGGCAAGGTCGAGAAGCTGCTCAATCTCGAGAACCTGTACGACATCGAGAACATGGATTTCATCCATGGCGTGAACCAGGGCCTGCGCGCCCACCACCTCTACCAGCGCGACGTCGACTACATGATCAAGGACGGTCAGGTGGTGATCGTGGACGAGTTCACCGGCCGCATGATGCCGGGGCGGCGCTGGTCGGACGGTCTGCACCAGGCGGTGGAGGCCAAGGAGGGGGTGAAGATCGAGCGCGAGAACCAGACCCTCGCCACGATCACCTTCCAGAACTACTTCCGCATGTACAAGAAGCTCGGCGGCATGACCGGCACCGCCGACACCGAGGCGGCCGAGTTCGGCGAGATCTACAACCTCGACGTCACCGTGATCCCGACCAACCGGCCGATGGTGCGCGACGATCGCGCCGATCTCGTATACCGCACGGCACCCGAGAAGTGGACCGCCGTGGTCGAGGAGATCGCGGACTGCGTCGAGCGCGGCCAGCCGGCGCTGGTCGGAACCATCTCGATCGAGAAGAGCGAGATGCTGTCCGAATTGCTGAAGAAGAAGCGGGTGCCGCACGTCGTGCTGAACGCCAAGTTCCACGAGCGCGAGGCGGCGATCGTCGCCCAGGCCGGCCGCAAGGGCTCGGTCACCATCGCCACCAACATGGCCGGGCGCGGCACCGACATCGTGCTCGGCGGCAATCCGATCGGGCTGGCGCGCGCCGAGGCCGATCCGGCCCTCGAGCCGGACAAGTACGAGGAGGCGCTCAAGCGCTACACCGAGGTCTGCGCCGGCGAGCGCGACGAGGTGCTGGCGGCGGGCGGCCTCCACATCCTGGGCACCGAGCGCCACGAGTCGCGGCGCATCGACAACCAGCTGCGCGGCCGCTCCGGCCGCCAGGGCGATCCCGGATCCTCGCGCTTCTACCTGTCGCTCGAGGACGACCTGATGCGGATCTTCGGCTCCGATCGCATCCAGGGCCTGATGGGCCGCCTCGGCATGGAAGAGGGCGAAGCGATCGAGCACCGCATGGTGTCGAAGGCCATCGAACGCGCCCAGAAGCAGGTCGAGGGCCGCAACTTCGAGACCCGCAAGCACCTGCTCGAGTACGACGACGTGATGAACAAGCAGCGCGAGGCGATCTACCAGCTGCGCAAGGACATCCTCGAGGGCCGCGAGGGCCGCGAGTACATCGAGAAGATCGCCGGCGACGTCGTCGACCTCATGGTCGAGTCCAACTGCTCGGCCAAGGTCGACCCGCGCGACTGGAACCTCGCCGAGCTCGCGACCGATCTGCTCGCCTACTTCAACATGGACTTCCACGCCCTCGACCTCGACATCGAGGAGCTCGGCGTCGATGCGTTCCGCGAAGAGCTGCGCGCCCGAGTGCTCGCGCGTTACACCGAGCGCGAGCAGCTCTTCGGGCCGGAGATCATGCGCTTGGTGGAGCGCGACGTCATGCTGCGCGTCGTCGACGGCTCGTGGAAGGACCATCTGCTGGCCCTGGATCACCTGAAGGAAGGCATCGGACTGCGCGGCTACGGCCAGCGCGACCCGCTGCAGGAGTACAAGGTCGAGAGCTTCGACCTCTTCCAGGCGATGAAGGAGCGGGTCGAGGACACCGTCCTGAAGACGCTCTTCCGCCTCGAGCCGGTCACCGAGGAAGAGCTCGCCGAGGAGCGCCGCCGCAAGCGCGCGCCGCAGCGCAACGTCCAGCTCTCCGCCCCGCCGAAGTCCTCCGAGCCCGAGAAGCCCCACACCGTGGTGCGCAAGGAGCCCAAGATCGGCCGCAACGACCCCTGCTGGTGCGGCTCGGGCAAGAAGTACAAGAAGTGTCACGGCGCCGCGGCCCACGCCGGCGCGGCGAGCTGAGCGGCGATCCCTCGGGGCGCTACACCGATCTCGATTCGAGTGGTTCTCCGTCGCGGACGAGCACGAGCTTGCCCGTCACTCCTCCCTTCCCGAGCAGCTCGTGCGCCTGTCTCGCTTCGACGAGCGGGAAGCGCCCCGCGATCAGAGGCTTGATCTTCTGCTGGTCAAGAAGATCGAACAGCGCCATCAGATCCTGGCGAAACAATGCCGGCCGGAGTCGTTCGAGCGTCTGGATGCTGTACGGAGCCACCCGTCTGCGGCCCGGGAGAAGCCAGCTGCCGGCGATGTACAAGCCGAAGATGGCGATCGCTCGAAAGCGATGGCGACCGCCGGAACGGCCCGAAGCCAATCGCCCGCCGCTCAGCGAGGCAGTGAGGCCGTAGGCCACCACCTTCCCGCCCGAGCGTAGAGCCCTGCGGGAGCGCCAGATCTGCGGGCCCCCGAGACTGTCGAAGACGACGTCGACACCCTCGCCCGTCAGGCGGTGGATCTCCTCGACGAAGTCCTGATGCCGATAATCGATGGAGACACCGCCCAGGTCGGAGACGGTCTGTGCCCCTCGCGAGGAACAGGTGCCGTACATCTCCAGTCCGGCGAGACTCCCGAGCTGCAGGAGCGCCGTACCGACCCCGCCCGACGCGCCGTGGATCAGCACCCGCTGACCCGCCCGGACCTTGGCCGACCGATGCATCATCTGGTACGCGGTCACGTAGTTCAGGATGAGGCTGACGGCCTCTCCAGGGTCGAGCCCGGGCCGCACCGGCACCAGCTTCTCTTGCGGCAAGCAGACGTACTCCGCGTACGCGCCATGGATCGGCAGCGCGGCAACCCTCTGGCCCGGCTCGATTCCGGAGACACCATCACCGAGCCGGTCGACGACGCCCACGAGATCCCAACCCGGCGTGAATGGCAGCCGGGGCGTCTCGGGGTGGATGCCCTCGCGCATCATCACGTCGGGAAGCGAGACACCCGCGGCCAGCACCTTCACGCGCACCTCACCCCGCTTCGGCTCGGGACACTCCTCATCGACCACCCGAAGCTCATCGGGCCCGCCGTACTGGGTCACGATGAGGCGCTTGTGTCTCATGGATCTCTTCCTCCCTGGACGGAAGGACGCTCCTGTTACGACAGTGCCCGCAAGAACTCCTCGACCCTTCGCCGGTCGAGACCGCGGCGCTTCTTGTGGGTGTTCCAGCGGTCGACGATGGCGTACGCCTCGTCGCAGTAGCGCTCGACGAAGGCCCAGGTCATCTGCTGCTTGCGGCCCCAGGTGACGGCCATCGGCCCGAGCTCGGTGTACCCCGACACGTACACGTAGTGGCCGCCCCACGAGCCCGAGCGCGCCGCCGGGCCGCGCGCGACCGCCCAGGGCTTGCCGGCGACGATCTGCTTCTTCGCCGAGTTCGGCAGCTGGAGACCCATGCCGATCCCCACGTCGAGGAAAATCGCCGTCTTGACCTCGCGCCGGTCGCGCGGATCGAGCTCGGCGAAGGCCCGGATGCGATAGCGGTGCTTGCCCACCCGCCAGCCCCGCTTGCGCCACTCCTTCAGCGAGTCGAGCACCGTCAGGCCGTTGTCGCCGGGTCCCGCCTGGCGTCGGTACTCGCGCAACACGTCGCCGTCCCGAATGTGGATCACCTTGCCGGTCTCCAGCCGCTCGAACCGCAGGGTCTGGTGCGCCCGGCCGGCCATCACGCAGTCGCCGTGGTGGGCGTTGCCGAACATCGGCAGCGGGATGCCGAAGTGATGGACATCAAAGTCGTACTCCCGCGGCAGGCGAATGTCGCGCAGCACGTCCGCGAGGCGCAGGTTGCGCGCGTCGCGGCGCGCCGGCGCCTTGCCGAGCTTGAGCAGCGGATGGGAATGGATGCCGCGGGCGCGGGGCATACGCGTGGAGTCTAGCCGTCTCTTGACTTATGCCTTATTTACGCCTTAGCCTGAGCCCATGGCGGGGCGCCCGCGAATCGGCCTCGAGCCGCGAGTGATGGGACACGGGGGCCATGGACGGCGCTACGTCTCGCCCGGCGAGCATCGCGAGCAGGTGCAGCGCCGCGAGTACCGACGCGGCGCCGGCGCCGGTCCTCTCCCCTACGCCGAGCTGCGCGCCGCCTCGGCGTTCTCGTTTCTCGAGGGCGCCTCGCTGCCCGAGGACCTGGTCGTGCGCGCCGCCGAGATCGGCCTGCCCGCCGTGGCCCTCGTCGATCGTGCCGGGGTGTACGGCGCGCCGCGCTTCTACAAGGCGGCGAAGCAGGCCGGCATCAAGGCAAGGGTCGGGGCCGAGGTCCCGCTCGACGACGGCCGTCCGGCAAAGAAGCCGGGCGAGCCGCCGGCGCGCGAGGGCCTGCCCCGCCTGACGCTCCTGGTCGAGAGCCGCCAGGGCTACCGGAACCTCTGCCGGCTGCTGACCGCCGCGGCGCGCGGGCGGGCCAAGGGCGACGCGCGCGCCACCCTCGAGCTCGTCGAGCAGCACGCGGCGGGCCTCCACTGTCTGACCGGGGGTGACGACGGCATCTTCGCCCGCAGTCTGCGCAGCGGCGTCGACCCGGCGCGCTCGACGCTCGATCGCCTGGCGGGCATCTTCCCCGGACGGCTGCACGCCGAGCTCCAGCGCCACGGCCACCGCGCCGAGGAAGAGAGGAACCGCGCCCTCCTCCACCTCGCTTCCAGCCTGCGCCTGCCGCTCGTCGCGTCGAACGGGGCGCGCTACGCGCGGCGCGATGACAAGCGCCTGCAGGACGTGCTGACGGCGATCCGCCACCGCACGACGCTGGATGCCGCCGGCACGCTGCTCGCCGCCGAGAGCGAGCGTTACCTGAAAAGCGCGCGCGAGATGCTGGCGCTCTTTCCCGACCTGCCGCAGGCGGTCGCCAACGCCGCGGCGCTCGCCGAGCGGCTGGACTTCACGCTCGCCGACCTCGGCTATCGCTTCCCCGACTACCCGCTGCCGCCCGGCGAGACGCCCGCCTCCTACCTGCGCCTGCTCGCCTGGAACGGCGCCCGCGCCCGCTTCCGGCCGCTGACCGCGCGCGCCCAGGCGCAGATCGAGAAGGAGCTGGCGCTGATCGAGAAGCTCGACCTCGCCGGCTACTTCCTGATCGTCTGGGACATCGTGCGCTTCTGCCAGGAGCAGGGGATCCTGGCGCAGGGGCGCGGCTCGGCCGCCAACAGCGCGGTGTGCTACGCGCTCGCGATCACCGCCGTCGACCCGGTGAAGATGGAGCTCCTGTTCGAGCGCTTCCTCTCGGAGGAGCGCGGCGAGTGGCCGGACATCGACCTCGACCTGCCCTCCGGCGACCAGAGAGAGAAGGTCATCCAGTACGTGTACCGGCGCTACGGGCCGGACGGCGCCGCGATGACCGCCAACGTGATCACCTACCGCGACCGCTCGGCGGCGCGCGAGACCGCCAAGGCCCTGGGCTTCGCGCCCGACCAGGTGGACAAGCTCGCAAAGCAGCTCGGCAGCTTCGGCTACGACCTGGTGCGCGGCGACCCCAAGTCGCTCGCCGCCGAGCTCGCCGCCGCCGGCTTCGATCCGCGGGATCACCGCGTGCAGCTGTTCGGTGCGATGTGGCAGCGCATCCAGAACCTGCCGCGGCATCTGGGCCAGCACTCGGGCGGCATGGTGATCGCCGCCGGACGGCTCGACGAGGTGGTGCCGCTCGAACCGGCGGCGATGCCGGGGCGGGTGGTCGTGCAGTGGGACAAGGACGACTGCGCCGACCTCGGGATCATCAAGGTCGATCTCCTCGGCCTCGGCATGCTGCAGGCGATCGAGGAGATGATCCCGCTCATCCGCACCCACGAGCGGGTCGCGGTCGATCTCGCCCACCTGCCGCCCGACGACCCGCGCGTCTATCAGATGCTGCGCGCGGCCGACACGGTCGGCGTCTTCCAGGTCGAGAGCCGCGCCCAGATGGCGTCGCTGCCGCGCAACGCCCCGACCCGCTTCTACGATCTGGTGATCCAGGTGGCGATCATCCGCCCGGGGCCGATCCAGGGCGGCATGATCCAGCCTTTCTTCGAGCGCCGGCTGGGCCGCGCCAAGGTCGAGTACCCCCACCCCAGCCTGGAGCCGATCCTCAAGCGAACCCTCGGCGTGCCGATCTTCCAGGAGCAGCTCCTGCGCATGGCGATGACCGTCGCCGGCTTCACCGGCGGCGAGGCCGAGGAGCTGCGCCGCGCCATGGGCTTCAAGCGCTCGCTCGACCGGATGCGCTCGATCGAGGAGCGCCTGCGCCGCGGCATGACCGAGCGCGGCATCGTCGGCGAGGCGCAGGAGCAGATCGTGCAATCGATCACCTCCTTCGCGCTGTACGGCTTCCCCGAGTCGCACGCCGCGAGCTTCGCGCTGATCGCCTACGCCTCGGCGTGGCTGCGCTGCTACCACCCGACGGCGTTCTACGTTGCGCTGCTGAACGCCTGGCCGATGGGTTTCTACCACCCCGCCACCCTGGTCAAGGACGCCCAGCGCCACGGCGTCGAGGTGCGCGCGGTGGACGTGAACTCCTCGGGGTGGAGGTGCCGGTGGGAGGAAAACGCCGGGGGCAAGGGCGCCGCCGGAGTATCCGCCGGGGCCCTGCGCATCGGCCTGCGCTACGTGCGCGGGCTGCGCCAGCAGTCGGGGGAGGCGATCGAGCGCGCGCGGGCGGCGCGGCCGTTCGCCAGCTCGGAGGACCTCGCGCGCCGCTGCGCTCTGCACGCCGATGAGCTCGCCGCGCTGGCCGAGGCGGGCGCCCTCGCCTCGCTCGGACTGACGCGGCGCGCCGCGCTCTGGCAGGTGGCGCAGGCGGCGCGGCCGGCAGGGCCCCTGTATGCCACCCTCACCGACGCTGCTCCCGAAACCATCACTCCTGGCCGCTCTCCCAGAGGGAGAGGGGAACAAGCAGATCCTCGTGCGGCGGAGGGCTCGCCGCTCCCCGAGATGTCCCGGCTCGAGGAGACGGTGTCCGATTTCCGCGCCCTCGGCCTCACCACCGGCCCGCACCTCATCTCCTACGCGCGCGCCGAGCTCGACCGCCAGGGCGTGCTGTCGGCGGCGGCGCTCGCCCGGGCGGCCGACGGGGCGCGAGTGCGCACGGCGGGAGCGGTGATCGTCCGCCAGCGCCCGGGGACCGCGAAGGGAATGCTCTTCCTGACGCTCGAGGACGAGACCGGCATGTCGCAGGCGATCGTCACGCCCGACCTGTACCGCGAGAACCGGGCGGTGATCGTCGGCGCCGCCGGGCTGATCGTCGAAGGGGTGCTGCAGCGCCGCGACGGCACGGTGTCGGTGCGCGCCGAGAGCTTCGCACCGATCGGCCGGCTCGCCACCCGACCGGCGATGCCGAGCCACGACTTCCACTGAGCCGCCGCGGCTCCCTTCCGTCGACCTCCCCTACCAGCCGGCCTTTCCAATAGGCTCCGCATCGGACGACGGCCTCGCCCGCGGAGACCCTCGATGAGACGCAAGCTTCCTCTGATCGCCTTCCTCCTCGCCCTGGCCGGGTTCACCTACTGGGCCTGGTGGCGCAACCGCGAGGAGCGCGAGCTGGTGCTGTCCGGCACGATCGAGGCGCGCGAGGTCGAGGTCGGCTCCCTGGTCGGCGGGCGCGTCGCCCAGGTCCACGTCGACGAGGGCGCCGCGGTCGAGCCCGGCCAGCTCCTGGTCAGCCTCGAGCCTGACCTCGTCGACCTCCAGATCCGCGAGCAGGAGGCGCGCGTGGCGCAGGCCCGGGCCGTCCTCGAGCGCACCGAGAAGGGGCCACGCATCGAGGAGCTCGAGCGGGCGCGCGTCGCCGCCCAGGCGGCGACCACCGACCGCAAGCGCTTCGAGGACCTGTGGCGCCAGGGCGTCGGCGATCGGCGGACCCTCGACCAGGCGCTGGTCGCCGAGAAGACCGCGCAGCAGACGTTCCTCGAGGCGCAGCGCGGCAGCCGGCCCGAGGACATCGGCGCCGACCAGGCCGCATACCGCGCCGCCCTCGAGCAGCTCGCCTATCTCCAGCGCCAGCGGAGCGAGCTCGACATCCGCGCCCCGTCCCGCGCCGTGGTGCACACGATGGACCTGCGCCCGGGCGACCTGCTGGCCCCGAACCAGCCTGCCCTGGCGCTGCTCGAAAGCGATCAGCTCTGGGTGCGCGTGTTCGTGCCCGAGCCCCGGCTGGGCGAGGTCCACGTCGGCGAAGCGGTCTCGATCGAGGTCGACGGCTACCCGGGCCGCGCTTTCCCCGGCCGCATCGTCGAGATCCGCGACCGCGGCGAGTACACGCCGCGCAACCTGCAGACCCGCGAGCAGCGCGCCGATCTCTACTTCGGCGTCAAGGTGGCGATCGATCCGGCGCCCGAGCTCAAGGCCGGGATGACCGCCTTCGTGCGGCCGCGGAGCGGCGGCAAGGACGGCCAGACCAGGTGATGGAGACCCCGGCCGCGCTGGCGCCGCACGGCTTCGGCATCGAGGTCGAGAGCGTCACCCGGGACTTTCCCGAGGTGCGCGCGCTCGACTCGGTGTCGCTGCGCGTGCCGCGCGGCGAGATCTACGGTCTGCTGGGACCCAACGGCTCGGGCAAGTCGACGCTCATCCGCATCCTCTGCGGCCTGCTCACGCCGACCGCCGGTCGGGCCTCGGTCGACGGGCTCGACGTCGCCAGCCAGGGCGAGGAGATCCGCCGTCGCATCGGCTACGTGCCGCAGCGCTTCTCGCTGTACGAGGACCTGACGGTCGACGAGAACCTCGCCTTCTTCGCCTCGGTGTACGGCCTCAAGGGTGCCGATCAGCGCCAGCGCCGCGAATGGGCGGTCGAGCTGACCTCGATCGGCCCCTATCGCGACCGCCTGGCCGCCCACCTGTCGGGCGGCTGGAAGCAGCGCCTGGCGCTGGCCGCGGCGCTGATGCACCGGCCGCGCGTCCTGTTCCTCGACGAGCCCACCGCCGGCATCGACCCGGTGGCGCGACGCGAGCTGTGGAACCTGCTGTTCTCGCTCGCCGCCGAGGGGGTCACCCTCCTGGTCACCACCCACTACATGGACGAGGCCGAGCGCTGCGGCACGGTCGCCTACCTCTACCTGTCGCGCATGCTGGTCGAGGGCCGCCCCGACGACCTGATGCAGATGCCCGAGGTGACGCCCGCCGGCCTGCGCCGCGTCGAGGCGCAGTGCGCGCGCGGCGCCGCGGCGGTGATGGGGGCGTCGCGCGCCCTGCCCTACGTCGACGACGTGACGATCTTCGGCAACGCCCTGCACCTGCTGGTCCGCTCCGACGTCGACAACGACGCGATCGCCGCCGATCTCGCGCGCGCGAGCGGCGCCCGTGTCGAGGTGCGCGAGATCGCGGCCTCGCTCGAGGACGTCTTCGTCCGCCTCACCCGCCTGCAGACCGCCGCCCCTCCCACCGGAGGCGAGCGATGAGGGGCTTCCTGGCCGTGCTGCGCAAGGAGGCCAAGCAGATGACGCGCGACCGCGGCACGCTGCAGTTCGCGTTCGCAGTGCCGGTCTTCCAGCTCATCCTGTTCGGCCTCATCGACACCAACGTCCGCCACGTGCCAACCGTGGTCTACGACCAGAGCCGCACCCAGGAGAGCCGCGCCCTGGTCCAGCAGTTCGAGAGCACCGGTTACTTCGACGTCACGCGCTACGTCGACTCGCGCGCCGCTCTGCGCGAGACGATCGTCGCCGCGCACGCTCAGGTTGGAATCGAGATCCCGCCCGACTATGCCCGCCGCCTGCTCGACCGCCGGCCCGCCGACTATCTGGTGCTGATCGACGGCTCCGACTCCTCGATCTCCTCGCAGACCCTGGGCGCGGCGAACGGCGTCGCGCTCTCGAACTCGGTCGGCGACCTGCTGCTGCAGTCGGGTTGGGAGGACCTGCCCTTCCGCGTCCACCCGGTGCTGCTGTTCAACCCCGACTCGCGCTCCGCCAACCTGCTGATCCCCGGCCTGGTGGCGATCCTGCTCACCTTCTCGGGCACCATCCTCGCCGCCTTCGCGATCGTGCGCGAGCGGGAGCGCGGCACCCTCGAGCAGCTCATGGTCACCCCGGTCTCGCCGCTCGGCGTGGTGCTGGGCAAGCTCCTGCCCTACCTCGGCCTGGCGTTCGTGCAGCTCGTGGTGGTGCTGCTCCTGATGACCACCGTGTTCGCGGTGCCGATCCACGGCGACGTCTTCCTGCTGCTCGCGCTGTCGATCGTGTACGTCTTCTGCCTGCTGTCGCTCGGCCTCATGATCTCCTCGCGCGCCCGCACCCAGACCGAGGCGATCCAGATGGCGCAGGCCTTCCTGCTGCCGTCGGTCATGCTGTCGGGCTACATCTTCCCGCTGTCCTCGCTGCCCGCCCCGATCCGGGTCATCTCGCACCTGCTGCCGGCGACCTACTTCATCCAGATCTCGCGCGGCATCATCATCCGCGGCGCCGGATTCATGGATCTCTGGGAGAGCGTCGTGGCGCTGGTCGCGATCGCCGCGGTGCTGGTGGCGCTCAGCACGCGCGCCTTCCGCAAGACGCTGTCCTGAGCCGCCCTGAGCCTGTGATAGCCTTCGGTCTCGGGCTCGACGGCCCGAGCAGGCCTGCCGTCACCCTCGGACAACTTACCCGTCGCTCCGCGCCGCCCGGCGCCGTGGGCGATGCCGCGCGAGGAGAACTCATGAGCATGACGCCCGCCGATTACATCGCCCTGGAAGAGAAGTACGGTGCCCACAACTATCACCCGCTCGACGTCGTGATCACCCGCGGCGAGGGCATCTGGCTGTGGGACGTCGAGGGCAAGAAGTACATGGACTTCCTGGCCGCCTACTCGGCGGTGAACCAGGGCCACTCCCATCCGCGCATCGTCAAGGCGCTGGTCGAGCAGACCTGTCGCCTGGCGCTCGTCTCGCGCGCTTTCCGCAACGACCAGCTCGGCGAGTTCTACAAGGAAGTCTGCGAGCTCACCGGCTTCCAGCGCTTCCTGCCCATGAACAGCGGCGCCGAGGCGGTGGAGACCGGGATCAAGGCGGCCCGCAAGTGGGGCTACACGGTCAAGGGCATTGCCGAGAACCAGGCCGAGATCCTGGTGTTCCAGAACAACTTCCACGGCCGCACGACGATGATCGTCGGCTTCTCCTCCGAGGCGCAGTACCGCTTCGGCTTCGGGCCGTTCCCGGCGGGCTTCAAGCTCCTCCCCTACGGCGATCTCGCCGCGGTCGAGGCCGCCATGCACAAGAACGTCGCCGCCATCCTGGTCGAGCCGATCCAGGGCGAGAGCGGCATCATCGTGCCGCCGGCGGGCTACCTGAAGGGCCTGCGCGAGCTGACCAGGAAGCACAACGCGCTGCTGGTCTGCGACGAGATCCAGTCCGGCCTGGGCCGCACCGGCAAGCTGTTCGCGTTCGAGCACGAGGGCATTCGCCCCGACATCGTGATCGTCGGCAAGGCGCTCTCCGGCGGCCTCTACCCGGTGTCCGGCATCCTGGCCGACGATCCCGTCATGGGCGTCTTCCATCCCGGCGACCACGGCTCGACGTTCGGCGGCAACCCGACCGCCGCGGCGGTCGGACGGGCCGCCCTGCGCACCCTGGTCGAGGAGAAGCTGGTCGAGAACTCGGCGACCCTCGGCGAATACTTCCTCGCCAAGCTCAAGGGCCTGCGCTCGCCGCACATCAGGGAAGTGCGCGGCAAGGGACTGTGGATCGGCATCGAGCTCCACGCCAAGGCGGGCGGTGCCCGGCGCTTCTGCGAGGCGCTGGCGCGCGAGGGCCTGCTGTGCAAGGAGACCCACGAGAACACGATCCGCATCGCGCCGCCGCTCGTCATCCAGAAGCACGAGATCGACTGGGCGTTCGAGCGGCTGGAGAAGGTGCTCACGACCCTGGTCTAGAGGATCGTCCCGCCGCGCAAGTCTCCGGCCGCATCAGGGGAGGGCGACGCGATCGCCCTCCCCGCTCGCGGCTCGCACCCGCCGCAGCAGCAGGATCATCAGCACCAGGTTGGCTCCCGCAATCGTGAGACCGGGCAGCAAGAGCATGCTCGCCGGCGAAAGCGCCGTCCGCTGCGCCAGCGCGCCCAGAACCTGGCCGCGGGTCAGCAGCACCGTCAGCAGGGCAAGGCCCAGGAGCGTGCCGGCGCGACGTCGCTGCCACGCGCTCCACGCCAGTCCCGCCAGCGCCGGCAACTGACAGATCTGGTAGTGGTACCAGGAAATCGGCGACGCCAGCAGGGCGAGGGCGACGAGGCTCGGGATCGCCCACTGCCGCCCTTCCGGATTCGACCAGAAACTGGCCCTGCCCAGTGCCAGCAAGCCAAGGCAAAGGGTGGCGAGGGCGACACCGAGCGAGACTTTCGCCCGGCGGCCGTCGAGGGCGTAGCCCGCGTCGGTGGCCGACTGCCATTCGGCGAGGACGCGCGGCGCGGCTTCGATGGAGAGCGGGTAAGTGAAACGCACGGCGACGGCGGCCACGGACGCGTTGAGGAAGGCCGGGCTCCCCATCCAGTAGCCGGCACTCTGCGGCAGGTGTGGCGGCGGGGTCAGCGCGCCGAGCAGGAGCCCCGCGACGACCAGCCCAGCCGCCGCGGCGACGACTCCGACCGCCAGGGCACGGACACGCCCGAGCCAGCCGGCCAGCAGCAGACCCGGCCAGACCTTGAGCGCGGCGCCCACTCCAACGAGCGCTGCCGCGACACCTGGCCGCCGCTCGGCGAGGAGCAGCGCAGCGGCGAGCAGAAGCAGGATCAGCGGGTTCATCTGGCCGAGCCCGAGGTTCTCCTGCACCGTTCCGGCGAGGGTCCACGTGCCGGCCACCGCCAGCGCGGCGCTCGCGGAGCCGCCCAGCCATCGCCACGTACACAGCGCCGCCGCCGCCAGGCAGGCGAGGCTGAGGACCAGCCATGCCTCGCGTGCCGCTCCGAGATCTAGCGCCCCGAGCGGCGCCATGAAGAGCGGCACGAGCGGCGGATAGTCGAGGCTGGCACGACCCGGCCCCGCGGCGTATGGACTGTGCGCCTCGAGCACGGAGCGCGCCGCGGCGTGAAAGTGCGCAAAGTCGCCGCCGCTGCGGGGCAGGAAGCGCCAGGCGGCGAGGCCGTTCCAGGCGAGCCCGATGACGAGCAGCAGCAGCGCGGCGAGCTTGATCAGGCGATCCAGAGCGATACCGCGGCAGGCGATGCGCTTGAGCCTCGTCACCTCGCGGCCGATCGCGCCAGGTCCAGTCTGCCCACCGGCACCAGCCCGCGACCGCCCGGCAGAGCGCTCAGCGGATGGCGGACGGGAGCCGACCCGCATCGCCGGTTCGCCTCTGCGCCGCCCGCGAGACGCGCTCCGAGGACAGCAGGCGGTACTCGCCGCCGTCGGCGCTCACCAGGCGCACCAACGGATGCGGCGCGCGCTCGTCGAAGTCGTACAGGAGTCGCAAGCCGTCGGACTGCAGGCGCAGCTCGACGACCCGGAAGGTCCCGGCCGGCACGGTGATCTGGGCGCTCGAGCGGCTCACGGAGTAAGCGGTGGGATCGAGCCGCTGGAAGTCTCCGGGCAGCAGTGAGGGAAAGACGTCGACGCTCGGCGGCAGCGGATCCGTGACCCAGTCGCGGAGCAGCACCGGGAGCGCATCCTCGGGCAGCGCCGCGGCGGGATAGGTCAGGTTGCGCTCGCCCTCGGCAGCGGCGTGCCCCGGCCGCAGCTCGAGGCGGCCCCGCGAAAGCTGCGCGGTGGCCAAGCCGCCGGCACCGTCGCTCGCCACGGTGACCCGGCGCAGCGCCCCGTCGCCGCGCCCCAGGACCAGGTTCGCCCGCTGCTGGATCCCTTCGCCGCTCGCGCCGAGGTCCCGCACCTGCCGGATGCGCAGCGCGTCTGCGCCGCCCTCGCCGGGTTCACGCTCGATCGACAGCACCGCCCGGCCGGTGACCGGCTCGCCGCGCAGCCGCCAGTCGACCGCGTAGCTCGAGACCTCGGTGCGGTGATCGTCCCAGATGGGATCGGTGCGCCATGCCGCGGGCCCGCGCCGCGCCGCCGGCTCCGGAGGACGACCGCCCGAGGCCGCCGGGCCCTCGTTGGCGATCAGCCACACCACCAACGCCGCGAAGCTCAGAACCGCGAGCACTCTCGCCAAGACCTTCATCGCTTCTCCAGCCGCCAGTTTACGATCTCACGCGG
>JBLMYC010000095.1:0-10737 GCA_050258075.1 Acidobacteriota bacterium | reverse complement strand
CGCATCGAGCCCGGCTTCGCCTGCAACGGCTACGGCGTCTGCTCCGCGGTCGACAACGTCGTGGCGCGCATCGGCCAGCACGGTAGCGGCAAGGCGGTGCTCCTCGCCGCCCACTACGACTCGGTCCCTGCCGGCCCGGGAGCGAGCGACGACGGGGTCGGCGTCGCGGCGCTCGTCGAGACGGCGCGGGCGCTGCGCGCCGGAGCGCCGCTCGGCCGCGACGTCGTGCTGCTGGTCGACGATGGCGAGGAGGCCGGGCTGCTCGGCGCCGAGGCGTTCGCCACCACGCCGGCGGCGCGCGACATCGGCGCGGTCGTCAATCTCGAGGCCCGCGGCACCTCCGGCGGCAGCCTGATGTTCGAGCTGCGGCGCGACTCGGGCTGGGTCGTCCGCCTGCTCGCCTCCGCGCTCGAGCGGCCGCTCACCAACTCGGTCTTCGCCACCATCTACCAGCGCATGCCGAACGACACCGACTTCACGGTGTTCCGCCGCGCCGGCGTGCCGGGCGCCAACTTCGCCTTCGTCGGCGACGTGCTGCGCTACCACACGCCACAGGATGACCTGGCGCACGTCGATCTCGGCAGCCTGCAGCACCAGGGCGACAACGCGCTCGCCATGGTCCGCGCCTTCGCCGGCGCCAACCTCGAGCAGCCTCCAGCCGGGGATGCGGTGTTCTTCGATCTGCTGGGGACGATCGTCGTCCGCTGGCCCGAGAGGTGGGGGCTGGCCCTCGCCGCCACTGGACTGCTGCTCCTGTGGGTCGCCGCTCGTGGTTGGCGCCGGCGCGGCGCTCTCCGCCCGGGCGGCGCTCTGCGCGCTTTCCTGGCCGCACTGCTGCTGCCGGTCCTCGCCGCGGCGCTCGGGATCGCCTGGCTCTACTTGCTGCGCAAGGCCGGAGCGGTTCCCGCCCCCTGGGTGGCACATCCCACTCCGGCGCGTCTCGCGTTCTGGGGGCTGGCGCTCGCCGTCGCTCTGCTTCTCGGGCGCCGGCTCGGCCGGCGGACCAGCCTCGAGGAGGCCTGGGTCGGGTCGACGCTCGCGTTCCTCCTGCTCGGCACCACCCTCGCCGCCGTGCTGCCCGGTCCGAGCTATCTGTTCCTGGCGCCTGCCCTGCTGGGCACCGTCGTCGCGCTGCCGTGGGCGGCCGGCCTCGGACGCGGGGGGCTGGCGGTGCTGCTGGAGACGGCCATGGCGATGGCGGTGCTGCTGCCTTTCGCCTGGATGCTCGACGAGGCGCTCGGTTCGACGCTGCTGCCGGGAGTTGCGGCGCTGGTCGCCCTCGCCCTGGTCCCGGCGTTGCCCGCCTTCCTCACCCCAGCGCCGCGCGGGCTTCTGGCCGCGGTGCTGGTCGGAGTCCTGGCGGCGAGCGGAATCGCCTTCGCGTTGCCCAAGGCGACCGCCGACCACCCGCAACCGGAGAACCTGCTCTACGCCTGGGACTCGGCCAAGGCAAGCGGGCAGTGGATCGTTGCGGGAGATCAGCGACCCGCCGGCGCAGGCCTGCCGAACTTTTCCGCCGGCCGTGAGCGCCGTGCGGCCTGGGCGGCGCCAGCCTGGGTCGCGCCGGCGACCGGTCCCGCCCTCGCCCCGCCCGAGCTGGTTCGCCTCGCCGAGCACTCCGGCGCGGGCGGCGTGCGGACCCTGCGCCTCCTGCTGCGCTCACCGCGCGGCGCGTCGCGCGCCCGCCTCGCCCTGCAACCCGGCACGCCGCTTCTCGGGGCCAAGGTCGAAGGGACGGCGGTGCCGCTCGAGCGCCTGCGCCGCGGCGGCACGGAGGGTTGGACGCTCCTCCAGTTCCCGCGGCTCCCGGCCGCGGGCCTGACGATCGAGCTGGACCTGAAGTCCGCGGCACCGGTCGCGATCGAAATCGAGGACGTGTCGCCGGGTCTGCCCCCGGAAGGCGCTGCTTTGATCGCGGCACGCGGCGTGACCCGCACGCCGATCGGTGGCGGTGACACGACGGTGTCCGTCGCCCGCGCCACTTTCTGAGACGGCGTCGGACGCAGGCCGCGCGCCGCTGGGCGCGCCCCGCTTGCCGCGCCCCGCTTGCCGCGCCCCGCTTGCCGCGCCCCTCAGTCCTCGACTTTGAGAACCGCCAGGAAGGCCTCCTGCGGGATGTCGACGTTGCCCACCGACTTCATCCGCTTCTTGCCTTCCTTCTGCTTTTCGAGCAGCTTGCGCTTGCGCGTGATGTCACCGCCGTAGCACTTGGCGAGCACGTCCTTGCGCAGCGGCTTCACGGTCGAGCGCGCGATCACCTTCGCGCCGATGGCGGCCTGCAGCACGACCTCGAAGAGCTGGCGCGGGATCAGCTCCTTCATCTTCTCCACCAGGGCGCGGCCCTTGGGGTACGACTTGTCACGGTGCACCATCAGCGACAAGGCGTCGATCGGCTCGCCGTTGACCAGGATGTCGAGCTTCACGACGTCGCCCTCGCGGTAGTCGGCGAGCTCGTAGTCGAAGGACGCATAGCCGCGCGACACCGACTTCAGCTTGTCGTAGAAGTCGTGGATCACCTCGGCGAGCGGAAAGTCGTACTCGATCAGCACCCGGTCGGAGGACAGGTACTGCAGGCTCTTCTGGATGCCGCGCCGCTCCTGCGAGAGGGCGAGGATGGGACCGACGAAGTCCGCCCGCGTCACGATCGTCGAGCGAATGTAGGGCTCCTCGATCGAGGCGATGCGGCCGGCGTCGGGGAGCTGCGCCGGCGAGCTGATCTCGGTCTGCCCGCCGTCGGTGGTGTTGACCCGGTAGCGCACCCCGGGCGCCGTGGTGATGAGGTCGAGATTGAACTCGCGCTCGAGGCGCTCCTGGATGATCTCCATGTGCAGCAGACCGAGAAAGCCGCAGCGGAAGCCGAAGCCCAGGGCGGCCGAGCTCTCGGGCTCGAAGCTGAACGAGGCGTCGTTCAGGCGCAGCTTGTCGACCGCGTCGCGCAGGTCCTCGTAGTCGTCGGAGACGACCGGGAAGAGCCCCGCGAAGACCATCGGCTTGACTTCCTTGAAGCCCGGGAAGGGATCGGGCGTCGGCCGGTCGGGGTGCGTCAGGGTGTCGCCGATCTTCGCCAGGCTGAGGTCCTTGACGTTGGCGTACACGTAGCCGACCTCGCCGGGCCCGAGCTCCTCCACCTGGCGCGGCTTGGGGTGGTAGGTGCCGAGCTCCTCGACGGTGTGGATGCGGCCGGAGAACATGAACTCGATCTTGTCGCCGCGCCGCAGCACGCCGTCGATCACCCGCACCAGGCAGGCGACGCCGCGGTACACGTCGTACCAGGAGTCGAAGAGGAGCGCCTTCAAGGGGCCCTGCGGATCGCCCTGCGGCGCCGGGATGGCAGCGACGATCCGCTCCAGGAGCTCGTCGATCCCGAGACCCGACTTCGCCGACACCAGCATCGCGTCGTGGGCGTCGATGCCGATCACCTGCTCGATCTGCTCCTTGGCGCGGTCGGGGTCGGCCGACGGCAGGTCGATCTTGTTGATGACCGGCACCAGCTCGAGCCCGCCGTTGACCGCCAGGTAGGCGTTGGCCAGGGTCTGCGCCTCGACCCCCTGCGCCGCGTCGACGACCAGCAGCGCGCCTTCGCAGGCCGCCAGGCTGCGCGACACCTCGTAGGAGAAATCGACGTGCCCGGGGGTGTCGATCAGGTTGAAGACGTAGTCCTGGCCGTCCTGGGCCCGGTAGGCGAGGCGCACCGCGCGGGCCTTGATCGTGATCCCGCGTTCGCGCTCGAGGTCCATGTCGTCGAGCACCTGGTCATGCATCTCGCGCTGCGAGAGGGCCCCGGTGCGCTCGAGGATGCGGTCGGCCAGGGTGGATTTCCCGTGGTCGATGTGGGCGATGATCGAAAAATTGCGGATTCGCGAGGCGGGATGCATGGGCTGGACGGCAAGGGCCGCGTCCGGGAACGCGGAAAGTGCAGTTTATCGGATCGTGGAGGCGCGCGGGACCGCTAGCTTGCCTCATCGAATCCAAGAATAGCGACAACTCGATACAAAGATCCCGCAAAGACAGCGTTCTGGGGCTTGACCATGGGGCGGACTGCCCATAAGGTTCGCGCCAATTTACTTTGCACCCAGCTCAATAGACCCAGGTCGCGACCCACGTTGCACCGAGACCGCCGCTGGCTCGAGCTTGCTTCGTATGTCGGCGCCCCCACCCGAACGGGCGGGACGTTCACCTGGAACTCTCGATACCGGCGGCCATGGTTCTTGGGGGACTTAGCAATGAGGAAGACGAAGCTGGGTGTAATCGCGGGAGCGGCGCTGCTCTTGGCGGCGACCGCCGCGCAGGCCGGGGTCACCCGGACGGGCAACAATGGCGACCTGGCGCCGACCGGTAAGGGTTGGGGCGTGCACCAGCCGGCCGGCCTCGCCAAGCCGGGCACCGGCGGCGGCGGCAGCAGCAACGGCATCAATTACCATGGCGGACCGGTCATGGTGAACAGCGCCGGCACCGACATCTACTACATCTGGTACGGAAGCTGGAGTGGCAACAGCGCCACGACCATCCTGACCGACCTCGGCCAGTCGATCGGCGGCACGCCGTATTTCAACATCAACACCACGTACTACAACGGCTCGAACGTCCACGTCACCAACGCCGTGAACTACCAGGGCGCCTACAGCGTGTCGGCCTACCTCGGCACCAGCCTCACCGACGCCCAGATCCAGCAGGTCGTCTCCGACGCCATCGCCGGCGGTCATCTGCCGTCGAACACCAACGCGATCTACTTCGTGCTGACCTCGTCCGACGTCACGGCGAGCTCGGGCTTCTGCACGCAGTACTGCGGCTGGCACACCCACGGCACGATCGCCGGCTCGGACATCAAGTACTCCTTCGTCGGCAACCCGGACCGCTGCCCATCGTCCTGCGCGGCGCAGACGACCAGCCCGAACGGCAACGCCGGCGCCGATGGCATGGCCTCGATCATCGCCCACGAGCTCGAGGAGGCGACGACCGACCCCGACCTCAACGCCTGGTACGACCGGCGCGGCTACGAGAACGCCGACAAGTGCGCCTGGAAGTTCGGCACCGAGTACACGACCAGCAACGGCTCCAAGGCCAACATGAACTTCGGCGGCCGCGACTGGCTCATCCAGCAGAACTGGGTGAACGCGAGCGGCGGCTACTGCGCGCTCAGCTACTAAGCGAAGCCATAGTTCGTCGAGTGGGAGGGCCCCCGGGCGACCGGGGGCCTTTTCCTTTTCGCCTCAGGGAGCCGGGGCGAGCGGCGCAGTGCGGCCCACGGCCGCGCGGTCGGCCGGCGCCGGAAGGGCCGGCAGCGCGCGCAGCGCCCGTCGTGCCGCCAGCGCCGCGCCGGAGTCGATCGCGCGCGCCGCCTCCCACTCCGCCTGCTCGAGCAGCAGACCGACACCGTACAGACGCCCGAGCGCCATCGCGAAGCGGCGGGCGCCGGCTTCGAGCGTCTCGCCGCCAGCCGCTTCGAGCTCGCGGCGCCAGGCGAGCAGCCGCTCGAGGGAGGCACGTGCCACGCCCGCCGACGCCGCGTCGCTCGCTGCCGCCTGCGACAATCGACGCTCGAGGTCGGCGACGAAGGGCGGCAGGGCCTTCTCCTTCTCGATCGCACGCCGGGCGTCGAGGGCGAGCACGTTCGTCGTTCCCTCCCAGATCGGCAGCACCTGGCTGTCGCGCACCAGCCGGGGCAGACCGGTGTCCTCGATGTACCCGGCGCCGCCGAAGCACTCCAGGATCTCGCTCGCTCCGGCGATCGCCTGCTTGCCGGTCAGCAGCTTGACGACCGGCACCAGCAGGCGCAGGACGGCGTGCTCCTCGGCCGTCGCGACCCCGCACTCTTCGCGCCCGGCGAGCGCCGCGGCGCGGAAGACGAGCTGATTGGCGAGCTGGCACTCGGCCTCGAGGTCGGCCAGCGTCTCGCGGTGCAGCGGCAGCTCGGCGAGCGGCCGCCCGAAGGCCTCCCGCCGCCGCGCGTAGTCGCCGGCCAAGAGCAGCCCCCAGCGCAAGAACGCCGCCGCGCAGCAGGAGTTGTAGAGACGGGTGATCTGGAGCATCGCGGCGATCGTGCGCACGCCCTCGCCGCGCCGCCCAACCAGACGCGCGGGCACGCCGTCCAGGTGGAGCTCCGCGGTCGGCAGGGCGCGCGTCCCCAACTTGTCCTTCAGGCGCTCGATGCGGATCCCGTCGAGCTCGCCCGCCGCGTTGCGGGTCTCGACCGCGAACACCGACAGGCCGCGATTGCCCGGCGGGTCGCCCTCGATGCGCGCCAGCGCCAGCGCCATCTCGGCGTCGACTGCCGAGGTGAACCACTTCGCTCCCCACAGCCGGTGCCCCAGGCCGTCCGGCCGCGCCACGGTCGAGGAGCGGGCGACGTCGGAGCCACCTTCGCGCTCGGTCATCCACTGGCCGGAGGTCCAGAAGCTCTCGGACCGGCGCGACAGCAGGTGCGGCAGCGCTCGGCGCTGCAGCTCTTCGGCGCCATACAGCTCGAGCAGCCGCGCCGCGCCGTCGGTCATCGCCAGCGGGCAGCTCGCCAGCGCCGACGGGGGATGGAAGAGGTAGAGGAGCGCCATCTGGTGGAGCCGCGAGTCGGCGCCGTGGCGCCGCTCGTAGGCGGTCGCGACGACACCCTCCTCGGCGGCGATGGCGCGCAGCCGCCGCCAGGCGGAGCTGGTCTCGACGCGATCCACCCGGCGGCCCCAGGCGTCGAACGGCACGTGACGCGGCGGCGCCGCCTCCGCTTCGTCGCCGAGGGCGCGCAGCTCGGTTGCGGCGCGCTCGCCCAGACGCTCGAGCCCGGGCTCGACGTCGCGCCGAGTCTCCTCCGGCAGCAGGCGCCCGAGCAGGGCGCGCAACGCCGGATCGCTGCGATAGGTGTTCTCGAGGCGGGGCGGGTCCTGGAAGAAGTCGCTCATGGGGACCTCCTCCCGCGATGGTACTGCGCCGCGCGCCGATCGGTCGCGGAAAAGACGAACGGCCCGGGGCGCTCGCCACCGGGCCGTCCATGAGCCGAGGGAACGGACTGATTAGCTCACCACACCACGCACTTGTCGACCGGGTTCATCGGCGTGCCGGCGGCGCAGTGGAAGGCCTGGCCGAACGCCGGATGATTGGCGATCGGGCCGAACACCCGGAACTGCGACGGCGAGTGCGGATCGACCGTGACCTGCAGGCGCGCTGCCTCGGGGGTAATCAGGGTGCACCAAGCCTGGGCATGGGCGATGAAGAAGAGCTGGTCGGCGGTCAGTCCGTCGATGCTCGGGCTCGGCCCGCCGTGGCGCTTCTCCCACGCCTTGTACGCGTTCCACGACTCCTTCAGGCCGCCGTTGTCGGCGATGTTCTCGCCCAGGGTCAGCTTGCCGTTGACCTTGACGCCCTTCTCAACTTCGTAGCCCGAGTACTGATCGGCGATGCACTGTGCCTGCTTGTCGAACTTCTCCGAGGAGTCCTTCGACCACCACTCGCGCTGCGCTCCCGAGGGATCGAACTTGCGGCCCTGGTCGTCGAAGCCGTGGGTCAGCTCGTGGCCGATCACGGTGCCGATCGCGCCGTAGTTCATCGCCGCCGGAAAGTCGCGATGGAAGAAGGGCGGCTGCAGGATGCCGGCCGGGAACACGATCTCGTTCTGCAGCGGGTTGTAGTACGCGTTCACGGTCTGCGGCGTCATCCCCCACTCGGTCTTGTCGACCGGCTTCTCCACCTTGCCGAGCTCGCGCGCGGTCTCGAAGCGCGCCGCGGCGAGGGCGTTGGCGAAGTAGCTGTCGCGGGTGATCTTGAGGCTCGAGTAGTCGCGCCACTTGTCGGGGTACCCGATCTTGTTCACGACCGCCGCCTTCTTCTCCAGCGCCAGCTTGCGGGTCGGCTCGTCCATCCACTTCAGGTTGGGCAGGTTCTCCGAGAACGCGGACTCGATGTCGCCGATCATCTCGAGGGCGACCTTCTTGCTGTCGCCGGGGAACTTCGCCGCCACATAGACTGCGCCCAGCGACTCGCCGAGCGCCTGCTCGGTCGCCCGCACACAGCGCTTCCAGCGCGGCTGGATCTCTTTCTGGCCGGCGAGCGTCTTGCCGTAGAACTCGAAGCTCGCCTCGACGAAGGGATCGGTCAGCACGTTGGCGGCATCGTGCACCGCTTGCCAGCGCAGGTAGGCCTGCAGGGTCTGGGGCGGGGTCGCCAGCAGGAGCTTCTCCAGGCCCTCGAAGAACTCCGGCGTCGCGACGCTGATGTCCTGGACCGCCGGCAGGCCGATCGCCTTGAAGAACGGCTCCCAGGCGAGCTTGGGGGTCAGCTTCTCGAGCCCGGCACGGTCCAGCTTGTGGTACAGCTTCTCGACGTCGCGCATGGCGGTGCGGTCGCGCGACACCTTGGCGAGCTCGGTCTCGAACGCGAGGACCGCGGCCGCGTCGCGCTTGGCATCGGCCTCCTTTTCGCCAATCAGACCGAGCATGGTCGCGACGTGCTTCTCGTACGCGGCGCGGATCTCCTTCTTCTTGGCGTCCTCGCTCAGGTAGTAGTCACGGTCCGGCATGCCGAGGCCGCCCTGGATCATGAACAGGATCTCGAAGTCGGGGCGCTTGAAGTCGGCGAGCGGGCCAAGGCCCATGAGCACGCCGGTGCCTTCGCGCTGCATCTCGCCGGCGACTTCCATCGCCGAGGCAGCGTCCTTGACCGTCGCGATGCGCGCCAGGATCGGCTCGAGCGGCGCGATGCCCGCCTTCTGGACCGCCTTCTCGTCCATGCAGGCGGCGTAGTAGTCGCCCACTCGCCGGCGGTCGGGGTCGGTCCCGGGGTTCTTGGCAGCGTCCTCGAGGGCAGTGCGCAGGAACTCGCGGTTCTCCTCGTCGATCACCGAGAAGCTGCGCGCCCAGCGCGAGCGGTCGCCGGGCAGCTTGGCGGTCTTCAGCCAGCCACCGCAGGCGTACTGGTAGAAGTTCTGGCAGGGGTCCGCCGAGCGATCCATCGCGGAAAGCACGTCGTTCGCGATCTGCTGCTGGGTGAGGCCGGTCGAGCTCGGGGCGTCGGCGGCCAGGGCCCCGCCGGCCAGCGCCAGCAGGGCGAGCACTACGATCGGAATCCGTCGGTTCACTGAAACCTCCGTGGGAAAGGAATGAATGCTGCTGGTCCGAGACTGTGGGTACGCCGGGAGGCGCCAAAGGTTGCACCCGGCAGCGCGCCGCCCGTTGAGCATAGCGCGCCTCGGGCCGGGCGGATCAGACCGGCAGGCGGCTGCGCGCCTCGACGAAGCGGGGATCGTCGCTCGCCGCCCGGCGGTGCCGGAGCAGGGCGCTGTGCGCGATCATCGCCGCGTTGTCGCCCGAGTAGACGAGCGGCACCAGGCGCAGCTCCACGCCGCTCGCGTCCGCCCACTCCTCGACTCGCCGGCGCAGCAGCCGGTTGGCCGCCGCGCCGCCCGAGACCGCCAGCAGGCCAATCGGACGGCGCCGGTGCAGCCGCGTCAGACGGGCGATGACCTGCTCGACCGCGGCGGCGCGGAACCCGGCCAGAAGGTCGAGCACCTCGGGCGCGAAGCCGCTGCCCGAAGGCTCCTCGAGGCCAGCCGTGGTCGGAATGCCGCGGCGCGCGAGCTTCTCGAGCTCGAGCAGGGCCTGGGTCTTCAGGCCCGAATAGGAGAAGAACAGCTCCTTGCCGGGGTTGGCGACCGGCAACCGCGCGCACGCGGCGTCGCCGCGCTCCGCCAGCTCGTCGACCCGCGGGCCCTGCGGGTAGGGCAGCCCGAGGCGCTTGCCGAACTTGTCGAAAGCCTCTCCGAACGCGTCGTCGCGGGTCTCGGCCAGGGTCGCAACGCCATGCGGTGCTACCTCATACAGCGAGGTGTGGCCGCCCGAGACGACCAGGCCGACGAACTCCTCGGGCGGCGTCTCCGCGACTTGGGGATCCGCTCCGGCGCGCAGGAAGGGCGAGTACAGGTGGCCCTCGAGGTGGTGGACGGCGTGGAATTCCAGGCCCCGGGCCCAGGCGATGGCGCGCCCGAGCGACAGACCGACCAGCAGAGCGCCGACCAGGCCCGGGCCGCGCGTCGCCGCCACCAGATCGACCTCCTCGAGCCGCCTGCCGGCGCGGTGCAGCGCCTCCTCGCAGACCGTCGGCCAGTTGCGCAGGTGCTCGCGCGAGGCGATCTCGGGCACCACGCCGCCGTAGGGCCGGTGCGCCGCAAGCTGGCTCGAGACGACCGACGCCAGCACCCGCCCGTGCCCGTCGAGCAAGGCGCAGGCGGTGTCATCGCACGAGCTCTCGATGCCCAGGACGAGCGGCCGTTCGAACACAGGCGGAGCCTAGCAGGCTGCGATCCGCTCAACTCCGCCACCCGGCCGCGCGGGCGCGGCGCCGCCTCGCGCTGCTAGACTTCGAGGGCGCGGCGCGTCGTCCGGGCGCCGGCTCACACCATGCCGATTCGCTTCGCCATCAACGGCCTCGGCCGCATTGGCCGCGCCCTGACGCGCATCGCCGCCCAGCGCGACGACCTCCTCCTGGTCGCCGCCAACGACCAGGCAGATCCGCTGGCGATCGCGCGGCTCCTCCAGCACGACACCGTGCACCGGTGCTTCCCGGGAACTGTCACCCACGACGGCGACTCGCTGCACATCGCCGGCCGCCCGGTGCGCCTCTTCCGGGAGAGCGAGCCGGGCCGCATTCCCTGGGCCTCGCCTGCCGCCGGCGGGCCGCAGATCGTGGTCGAGGCGACGGGGCGGTTCCGCTCGCGGCCGCTCGCGGCCCCGCACCTCGGCGGCCCGGTCGAGCGCG
>JBLMYC010000094.1:0-12718 GCA_050258075.1 Acidobacteriota bacterium | reverse complement strand
CGAGCTCGGCCTCGGGGCCGATGCGACCGTCCAGTCGAGCGCGCCGGGTCGCCGCAAGCGCGCGTCCCACCTGCGGTCCGGGGACGATCCCGGCGCGCAGCAGATCGGCGCCGCGGACCTGCAAACGCAGCCCGGCGAGCTCGGTGAGGTACCGGCGCACCCATGCCCGGGTCGTCTCGCCTCCCTCCGCCATCAACCAGAGGACCTCCTCGCCGCTCAGGCCCGCGAGGGCCTCGGCGACGGTGTGCGGTGGCGAGCCCGACCGCGTCAGGACGGCGGCGGCGCTGGCGCACTGCTCCCGATGGCCCAGCAGCAGGCGCCGGTTGCCTCCGGCGAGGACCAGCCGATCGGCGAGCTCCGCCAGCGCGGTCGAGTCGAGTCCGGACGCGAGAGCCAGCAGCAGGACCCGCCAAGCCTCGACCGGCGGTCGCGCCAACCCTTCCAGGCGATACCAGTCGAGCGCCGCGACGGCCGCCGCCAGGCGCTCGCGCACGCCGCGGTCGAGCACCAGGCGACGGTGCAGGACCGGCAGCAGATGGAGCTCGTCCAGCCGCTCCACCCCACGCGGCGCGGTCGCCGGCTGGTCGAGGATCTCGATCAGCTCCTCCCGCAGCCGCGAGCCCGACAGCCGGTCGAAGACCCCCTCGGCGAGGGCGACCCGGACCAGCCGCAGCGTCTCCTGCGAGATGTGGAACCCAAGCCGCAGCTCGAGCCGGACCGCCCGCAGCACGCGAGTCGGGTCGTCGATCAAGGACAGGCTGTGCAGCACCCGCAGGACGCCGTCCTGGAGGTCGCGGCGGCCGCCGAAGTAGTCGATCAATTCCGGCGCCTCGTCCGGCCCGAGGCGGATCGCCAGTGTGTTGATCGTGAAATCGCGGCGGTAGAGGTCCTGGCGCAGGGGCGAGGTCTGCACCTCGGGTAGCGCCGCAGGCGCACGGTAGAACTCGCTGCGCGCGGTGGCGATGTCGAAGTGCTGTCCGTCGCGATCGATCACCACCGCGGTCAGGAAGGCCTCGTGCACACGCACCCGGCCGCCGATCTCGGCCGCGAGCAGGCGGGCGAAGTGCGGGCCGTCGCCGACCACGACCAGGTCGAGGTCGCGGTTCTCGCGGTCGAGCAGCAGGTCGCGCACGAAGCCGCCGACCAGATAGACCGGAATGGAGTGCAGCCGCGCCACCCGGCCGACCGTCCGCAGGCGCTCCTGGACCGCCAGTGGCAGGCGCTCGGCGAGCAGCGTCGCCACCCGCAGCCGCAGCCCGCGGCGCTCGCGGACGCGGCGCGCCAGCGGATCGGCGGCACCCTCGAGTCGGCCATACAGGTGGCGCAGCACGGCCATTCGCGTCACCAGACCCACCGCCTGCCCGGTCGTCGCATCGCCGACCAGGATCACCCGGGGATGGGGGCCGAGCATGCGCTCGCCGAGCACCTCGGCGGGAGCGTCGGGCGCCACCCACTCGAGATCGCTGGTCATCACCGTCTCCACCGGCCGCTCGCCGAGCCCGTGCTGCAGGGCGGCGTCCAGGGTCTGACGGGTCACCGCGCCGACGATCCGCTTGCCATCCTGAACGACCGGCGCCGCGTTCACCTTCCACTCGTTGAGCTGCTGCTTCGCCCGCTCGACGCTGGTCGGCGCCGCGACCGCGAAGAACTCTCCGATCATGAGGTCGGCGGCGCGGGCGGCCGGCGGCAGGGTCGCTTCGAGGCGGGCGAGAAGGCGCTCCTTGACCTCGAGGGCGGTCGTGTCCTTGAGGCTTGCCGATGCCGCGGTGCGGTGCCCGCCGCCGCCGAAGGCGGCCAGGCAGGCCCCGAGATCGAAGCCGGCGATCTCGCCCCGGGCGATCAACGTCACCCGTTCCGCCTCGCCGAAGATCGCGAACAGCAGGGGCAGCTCGAAAAGCTCGATGCAGCGGCTGACCAGCGGCGCCAGCTCGTCGAGGTACTCACCGAGCTCGAGCGCGATGACACCCACCCGATGGCCGTGCACGCGGTGGACCTCGAGCGCCTGCGTCATGCGATGCAGGACGTCGAGCCGCGCGGCGTCGAGCCCGCGCATCACGAAGCGGCGCACCGCCGCGAGGTCGGCTCCCTGGCCGAGCAGCCAGGCCGCCGCCATGAGATCGCGCGGTCCGGCGGTCGCGTAGGTCAGCGAGCCGGTGTCCTCGTAGACGCCGAGCAACAGCGCCGTGGCTTCGCTCGCGGCCAGCGTCGCGCCGCGCTCGCGCAAGAGCTCGACCAGCAGGGTCGAGGTCGCTCCCGCGCCGGGGTCGATGAGACCGCCAGCGACCGCGAGGTCGTTCGGCGTCGCGGGATGATGGTCGTAGGCCACAAGCTCGATCGCCGGATTGGCGACCAGCCATTCGGCCACCACGCCGATGCGATCGCGCTGGCGGGTGTCGCAGAGCACGATACGGCGGAGCGCCTGCGGATCGATGTCGCGGCGGCGCTGCTCCTCGACGCGCAGCAGGCCGCTTGCCAGCAGGCGGCGCACCGACTCCTCCTTCGAGCCAGGGAAGAACAGTCCGGCGCCCGGGTGCAGGCGGCGGGCGGCGAGCATCGACGCCAGGGCGTCGAAGTCGGCGCCGACGTGGGTCGTGATCAGCTCCACGGCGGGCGCCCGGTTCAGGCGGCGGCCGAGCCGTAGCAGCGCCGCACACTGCCCGGCCCGAGAATCGCCTCGATCGACCGCGTCAGCGCCTCGCCGAGACGTACCCGGAAGCGTTCCTCGGCGGCGATCTCGACGGCGACGTCGTCGAGGCGCACCGCGAAGCGCACCGGAACGTCCCCCTGGTGCTCGACCAGCAGGTCGCGCAGACGCAGCATGTCGCTCACCGCCAGATCGGCGCCGAGGCTCAGCTCCAGCGCCGTGACCAGGCGGCCCTTGGCCTGCTCGAGCGGCACGATCTCCTCCGCCGCGAGCTCCATCTCGGCGCCGCGGCTGCGCACCGTGCCCTTGACCAGGACCAGCGCCTCCTCTTCCAGCAGGTTGCCGAACCGGCTGGTCTGCTCGGCGAACAGCGCCACCGGCAGCGAGCCCTGGGTGTCGTCGAGCACGAAGCGGGTCATCAGCCGGCCGGCGTTCACGCCGCTCTTGATCTTCACCCGGCGCAGCCGGCTGACGATGCCGCCCAGGGTCACCGCCCCCTCGACCAGCCCCTCCTTGAGGTCGGCGGTCGTCACCGTGATCAGCTGCTGCAGGTGCTCCTCGTGCTCCGACAGCGGATTTCCGGTCAGGTAGAAGCCGAGCGCCTCCTTCTCCAGCCGCAGGCGCTCGCCGAGCGGCCACTCGGCGGTCGCCGGGTCGGGCTCCGGGCCGGGCGCCGCGGCGGCGGAGAAAAGTGCCGACTGACCCTCCTCGCGGTCGCGGCGCCGGGCCTGGGCATGGTCGAGGATCCGCTCCATGGCGGCGAGCAAGGCGGCGCGCGGGTAGCCCCAGGAGTCGGCGGCTCCCGACTTGATCAGCGACTCGAAAACCTTGGCGTTCACCTGCTTGAGATCGACCTCGCTCGCCAGGTGGGCGAGGCTGGCGAAGTGGCCGACGCGGCGCCGCGCGGCGAGGATCGCCTCCACCGCGCCCTCACCGATCCCCTTCACGGCGCCGAGCCCGAAGCGGATGCGATCGCCGACCACGGTGAATGCCCAGTCACTTTCGTTGACGTCCGGCGGCAGCACCGGGATGCCCATCTCGCGGCACTCGACGAAATACTTCGAGATCTCGTCGGTCGACGACATCTCGGAGGTCAGCATCGCGGCCATGAAAGCGACCGGGTAGTGCGCCTTGAGGTAGGCGGTCTTGTAGGCCAGCATGGCGTACGCGACGCTGTGGCTCTTGTTGAAGCCGTAGCCGGCGAAGGGCTCGATGTAGTCCCACAGCTCGGCGGCCTTGGCCCGCGGCACACCGCGCGCCGCGGCGCCGGAGACGAACTTCTCCTTCTGCTCCGCCATCACCTCGAGCTTCTTCTTGCCCATCGCCTTGCGCAGGACGTCGGCTTCGCCCATGGTGAAGCCGGCGACCTCGACCGCGACCTGCATCACCTGCTCCTGGTACACGATGACCCCGTAGGTCTCCTCCAGGATGGGCTTGGTCTGCGGCAGGATAAGGCGCACCTTCTTGCGGCCGGTCTTGCGCTGGATGTACTCCTCGACCATCCCCGAGGTGAGGGCGCCGGGGCGGTACAGGGCGTTGAACGCCGCCAGATCCTCGAACTTCGAGGGCTGGGCGCGGCGCAGCAGGTCCTTCATGCCCGCCGACTCGAACTGGAAGATGCCGTTGGTGCGCCCCTCGCAGAACAGCCGGTAGGTCGCGGCGTCGTCGAGCGGGACCGCGTCGAGATCGAGCTCGACGCCCTGCAGCTTCAGCAGCTTCAGGGTGTCGTCGATGACCGTCAGGGTGCGCAGGCCGAGAAAGTCCATCTTCAGCAGGCCGAGCTTCTCGACCACGTCCTTGTCCCACTGGGTGACGATCTCGTCCTTGCTCGTCTTGTACAGCGGGACCAGCTCATCGATCGGCTGCGGCGTGATGACGACGCCAGCGGCGTGGAGCGAGGCGTGCCGCGTCAGCCCCTCGAGCCGGCTGCCGACCTCGACGATGCGCTGGATCTCGGGGTCGCTCTGGACCTCGTTGCGCAGCGCCTCGATCTCGCGCGCCGCCTCGCCCAGCGACTTCGTCATGTCGGGAACCAGCTTGGCGATGCGGTCGATCTTGGCGTACGGCACGCCCATCACCCGCCCGACGTCGCGGATCACCGCCTTCGCCGCCAGGGTCCCGAAAGTGATGATCTGCGCCACCCGGTCACGCCCGTACTTCTCCGACACGTACTGGATCACCTGGCCGCGCCCGCGCATGCAGAAGTCGATGTCGATGTCGGGCAGGCTGATGCGCTCGGGGTTCAGGAAGCGCTCGAACAGCAGGTCGTACTGCAGCGGATCGATGTCGGTGATGCGCAGGGCGTAGGAGACCAGCGACCCCGCCGCCGAGCCGCGCCCCGGACCGACCGGGATCGAGTGCTCGCGGGCGTAGCGGATGAAGTCCCAGACGATCAGGAAGTAGCCCGGGAAGCCCATGCGCTCGATGACCTGGAGCTCGGCCTCGAGGCGGTGGCGGTAGACCTCCTCCGGATACTTCACCAGGCCGGCAGGCCGCCGCTTGGCGAGCGCCGCGAGCCGCTCTTCGAGACCGCCGCGTGCCACCTCTTCGAAGTAGGACTGCAGGGTGTAGCCGTCCGGCACCGGGAACTCGGGCAGGTGGAACTGGTCGGTCCTGAGCTCGAGGTTGCAGCGCTCGGCGATCAGCAGCGTGTTCTCCAGCGCCGCCGGATCGTCGGGGAACAGGCGCCGCATCTCGTCGGCCGACTTCAGGTAAAACTCGTCCGCCGCGTAGCGCAGTCGGTCGGGGTCAGCGAGCGTGCGCTGAGTGCCGATGCAGAGCAGCACGTCGTGCGCGAAGGCGTCGGACTTGCGCAGGTAGTGGCAGTCATTGCTGGCGACCAGCGGCAGCCCGGTCTTGCGGGCGATCCGGCGCAGCACCTCGTTGGCCGCCCGCTGCTCGGCGATGCCGTGGTCTTGGAGCTCGAGGTAGAAGTTGCCGTCGCCGAGGATCTCGCGATACTCGGTGGCAAGCGCCTCGGCCTCGCCTTCCTGGCGGGCCAGGATCTTCTCGTTCACCTCGCCCTTGAGACACGCCGAGAGCCCCAGCAGACCCTCGGCGTGCTGGCGCAGCAGCGCCTTGTCGATGCGCGGCTTGTAGTAGAAGCCCTCGAGGTAGGAGCGCGAGGTGAGCTTGATCAAATTGCGGTAGCCGGTCTCGTTGCGGGCCAGCAGCACCAGGTGGTTGCTGCCGCCGCGCTGCGGCTCGCGGTCCAGCCGGCTGCCCTGGGCGACGTAGGCCTCCATGCCGAGGATCGGCTTCACACCGGCCTTCTTCGCCTTCTGGTAGAAGTCCACCGCCCCGAACATGTTGCCGTGGTCGGTCAGCGCGATGGCCGGCATTTTCGCCTCGGCGGCGGCGCCGATGACGTCGTCGAGACGGTTGGCGCCGTCGAGCAGGCTGAACTGGCTGTGCAGGTGGAGGTGGGCGAACTCCGACATCGCCGCCATTATCCCATCAACGAGCGGGCGTTGCGCGGCCCCGCCGCAGGGCTTCAGGCGGCGTGGCCGTCGTTCTCGGCGCGCTCGGCGGCGGCGAGGCGGTTGGCGTGGAAGATGTAATCGACCCCCGAGGCGAGGGTCAGCCCGGCCACCACGTAGATCGACACCAGGGCGGCGGTCTCGAAGCGATGGAGGACGTTGCAGCCCAGAACGAGCACGATGGCCGTGAGCTGCGCCGCCGTATTCAGCTTGGAGAGCAGGCTGGGCGGAAACCGGTTCACCTTCAGCGCCAGGTGGAGGATCAGCGCCACGGCGACGATGATGACGTCCCGCGTGATCACCAGGACGGTGACCCAGACCGGGATCGCCAGCACCGGGTTGAGGCTGGGAATCGAAAGCAGGATGTAGGCGCAGACCAGCAGCAGCTTGTCAGCCATCGGATCGAGGTACATTCCGAGCACCGAGCGCTGATTGCCGAGCCGCGCGATCATCCCGTCCAGCGCATCGGTCACGCCCGCGATCGCGAAGATGACCAGCGCCCGGCCGTGCCCACCGTCGAGCAACGAGATCGTGAACCACGGAATGAGCGCCATGCGCAGCATGGACAGCACGTTCGGGACCGTGAGATTCATCGCTCGCCCGTTGCCTCCAGGGTCCGTCGGATGAATCGTACCGCGTCGGAGCCGGAGAGCGGTGTCGCCGGCAGGCACTCCGCCGCCGAGGCGAGGATGCCGCAGCCTGCCGCCGAGCCGCAGAGGTCGGGCGCCCCGCTCCCGACCGCGGCGCAGCGCGCTCCGCGCCGGATCAGAATCCGGGTGAGCGCGGTCAGGGCATCGCCGCGAGTGGCGCCGCGCTCCGGTGCGAACCGATGCACGGTGTCGTCGACGTCGAGCAGGCCGAGATTCACCACCCGCACGATCTCTTCCCGCGCCGGGTGGTCGAGCACGTCGGTTGCGATGCGCGCCGAGGTCGGGTGGCCATAGCGCACGTCGGGAACCAGCCAGAAGAGGAGCAGAGCGAGATCGGCGCGCGTCACCAGCGGCCGACCGGTCGCCTCGCGCACGCTGGCCGGCAGAAGCTGCAACCGCCAGCGGAAGCGCGCCTCGTCCAGCTCGCCATGCAGCGCGGCGTTCCCGGGGTCTCGCTTGAGCAGGTCGTCGAGGATCCCGATGGCGACCGCGGGATCCCCGGCCTCCGCTTCCAGGTGCGCCAGGTCGGCGCGCAGCGCGAGGTCGGCGGGACGCCGCTCGCTGAGGCGGCGCAATGCGACCAGCTCGGCCTTGCGGTCACCACGCGCCCGCGCCACGGCGCGCTCCGCCTCGAGCGTCGGCCCGGCATCCGGAGCCCAGGTGCGCAGCCGCGCCAGGCCCGCCGCGGCGATCTCGGTGCGGCTCTTGGCGGCGGCATCCACCACCTGCTTCGCGAGCGCGGCGGTCGCCGGCGCGCGCAGCTCGCTGGCGCGCTGCGCGGCGGCCGGCACTTCGGCTGCAGCCCGATAGGCCTCGAAGGCCTCTGGGAGATTGCCTCGCCCCTCCTCCACCGCACCGAGCAGCGCCTGGCAGGCGACGTAGCTCGGCAGCTCGGCCGCGACGGGTCGGAGGACTTCGGCCGCCCCTTCGAGATCGCCGTCGACGAAGAGCGCTTGGCCGAGCAGCACCTGCGCCGCGTGCAATCCCGGGTCCTCGGCGAGCAACGCCTTGGCGGTCGATTCCGCCGTCGCCACGTCGCCGCGGGTAACCAGGGCCCGCTGCGCGGCGTCGAGGCGCGCTTCGCGCCGCGGATCGACCGCCAACGGGTTGCCCGTCGCCGGGGGGAGGAGGAATGCGCTGTCGGCTGTGGACGGAGGTCGCGGCGCCGGCGGACGGGGGGCGGCGCAGCCTGCCAGATGGAGAGCGGCGACGAGGAGCGCCGCGCCGGCTAGGAGCTCACGCCTCGTGACCGTGAGCGGCGATCGTCGCGATGGCATGCTTGTAGACGAGCACCTCGCGCCCTTCCATCTCCATCACCAGGGCGAATCGATCGAAGCGCTTCAGCCGTCCCTGCAGCTGATGACCGGTGACGAGCTCCACGGTCATGGTCTGGGCGACCTTGAGACTCTGGAACAGGAAGCCATCCTGGATATTGATGTTGTGCTTCGTCGTCGTCATCTCGTCTCTCCCAGACCGGCGTGTCGGCTGTACCACAGTGCCTCCGCGACTGCGCAATGCTGCGTCGACAGATCCAGCCAAACCACCTCGCGGCGCTTGCGAAACCAAGTTTCCTGGCGCTTGGCGTACCGCCGCGTGGCCTGGACCGTTTCGGTGAGAGCCTCCTCGAGGCTCCATTCACCCGCGACGTGGCGGACGATCTGCCGGTAGCCGATGGCCTGAAACGCGGGCGCTTCCGGATCCAGTCCCTCGTGCAGCAACCGCCTCACCTCGTCCACCCAGCCGCGCTCGATCATGCCGCGAGCCCGGCGAGCGATGCGATCGTACAGAATGGCGCGCGGAAGCGTCAATCCAACCGCGAGCACTGGAAGCTTCGTGCGGCCAAACGGTTGCAGGGCGATCCAGCGCGACAGGGGCAGTCCGCTGGACAGCGCGACCTCGAGCGCCCGCAGGATGCGCTGCGTATCGCCCGCGCCGAGGCGGGCGGCGGTCTCCGGGTCCAGACGCTGAAGCTCGGCCCGCAGCGCCGGCAGGCCCTCCGCCGCGGCCCGGGCGCGCAGACGAGCCCGCCAGGCCGGGTCGGAGGCGGGTAACGGGCTGATCCCCTCGAGGAGCGCCTGCAGGTAGAGTCCGCTGCCGCCGACCACGATCGGCACGCGACCGCGGCCGGCGACCTCGGCGATGACCTCGCGCGCCCGCCGCGCGAACTCGCCTGCCGAGTAGCGCTCGACCGGATCGAGGACGTCGAGCAGGTGGTGCGGAACCCGCGCCCGCTCGGCGGAGGTCGGCTTGCCGGTGCCGATCTCCAGGCGGCGATACGCCTGCAGCGCGTCGGCGTTGACGATCTCGCCCCCCAGCCGCTCGGCCAGCTCGAGCGCCAGGGCGCTCTTGCCCACCGCAGTCGGGCCGACGATCACCAGCGCTTCCTGTTCCACGTCGCCAGTGTAGCGAAAGCGCCGGCCGCTCCCGCGACCGCCCTCAGCGCGGCGCGGCGGGAGTCGAGATTCGCCAGTGCCCGTCCACTCTCGCTAGCACCACCTCGCCATCGCGATCGGTGCGCAGCACATGCAGCCCCTGGCCGGCCAGACGCGCGACGGCCTCGGCAGCGGGGTGGCCGAAGCGGTTGGCGCGTCCCACCGAGATGACCGCCCAGCTCGCCGCGGTCGCAGCGAGGAACTCCGCGGTGCTCGAGGTCCGGCTACCGTGGTGGGCCACCTTCAGCACCGCGACATGGAGGTCCGCGGCGTGGCGCTTGAGCAGCCGCAGCTCGGCGGGCGCCTCGATGTCGCCGGCGAGCAGGACGCGCATCCCGACCGCCTCGGCGCGCAGCACCAGCGAGCGGTCGTTGTCCGGGCCCCGCGCTCCGGGCGGCGGGTTGAGCACCGCGAGCCGCCACCGCCCGACGTTCACGGCGTCGCCCTCCCAGAGCACCCGCAGGCGCACCCCGAGGTGGGTCATCGCCTCCGTCGCGCAAGGCGCGTCGAGACCTGGCGCCACCCAGACCTCGCGCACCGGGACATAGTCGAGCAGATCGGCCAGTCCCTGGCAGTGGTCGACGTCCGGGTGGGTCAGGGCCACGGCATCGAGGCGCCGCAATCCGGCGGCGGCGAGCTCCGCGAGCAGCACACGCCCGCCGAGGTCCGCGTGGCTGGCGCCGCCGCCGTCCACCAGCACGGCGCGCCCGCCGTCGCGCAGCAGGATGGCATCGCCCTGGCCGACGTCGAGGAAGCGCGCCTCGAGACGCGCCGGCACCCGCACGGCCCACGCCAGGGCGGCGAGGGCGCCGGCGAGCAGGAGCGCCGGGGCCCACCGCCGCTGCAGCGCCAGCGCTCCGAGCGCAAGAGTCACGGCGATCGCCCAGGGCCACGTCGGGGCGACCGGGACAGCCTGCCAGAGCCCGGCGCCGGTCGCGGCGAGGCCTCCAAACGGCGCGGCCAGCAGATCGAGCACGGCCCCCCCAACTCCTCCGCCGCCGAGGCCGATGGCGCCGAGGCCGCAGACCACCAGGGATCCAGCGAGCGCCAGGCCAGCCCAGGACATGAAGAGCAGATTGGCCAGGCCGGCGAGCGGAGACACCAGATGGAAGACTGCCAGAGCCCAGGGCAGAGTCGCGATCTGCGCCGCCGCCGTTGCCACCAGGGGAAGCGCCCAGCGCGGCGGCGGACGCCGGGCCAGAAGGGGTGCCAGGAGGAGCAGTCCGGCGGTCGCCGCCAGGGTGAGCTGGAACCCGAGATCCACGATCAGCGCCGGCCGCAACAGCAGCATCCCGCCGCCGGCGAGGGCGAACGCCTGCAGGGCGTGCGGCGCCCGGGCGAGCGACAGCGCGGCGATCGCGATCCAGGCCATGAGCGCGGCCCGCAACATGGCGGGCTGCGGGCCGACCAGCAGGACGTACACCCCGATCGCCGCCGCCACCAGGACCAGCCGCAGGGCGCGCGGCAAGGCGCCGGCGAGCAGGAGGACGCAGCCGGCGAGCAGGCTGACATTGAAGCCCGAGGCAGCGAACAGGTGCAGCAGACCGGCGCGGCGAAGAGCTCGCCGCCAGGCGTCCGGAAGCGCCGACTCCTCACCGAGGACCAGGCCGCGCGCCAGCACTGCTCCGTCCGGGTGATCCCGGTCGAGCGCCGAGAGGACCCGATCCACCCTGCCTCGCAAGACCGCCGAGACGCGCCCGAGCCACGGCGGTGAGGCTGTCGTCTCGACGAGCGCCGGCGTCTTCACTCCGAGGCGCAGGGGTCCAGGCTCCACTTCGACCGCGTCGCCGAAGCCGGGCGCGCGGCCGAGCATGCCGCTGGCGCGCACTTGGCTGCCGAGGGGTGGCGGCAGGGCATGCGGCGGCAGGGCAACCCGCACCTCGCGCTGCTCTCCGGCCACGACCCGCGCCCCCTGTCGCAGGCTCTCGATCTCCCCGGAGGCGACCCAGCCATAGGGCGACGGGCGCCAGGGCTCGGAGATGCGCACCGCGGCGTGCACCGGCCAGCCGGCATCGAGCGGCGGGGCCGTTCCGGGCCGCCCCGGCCACAGCGCCGCGGCGTACGCCACCCCGGCGGCGAGCGCCGCGAGCGCGATCCCGCTGCGCCGTCCCCAGGCCAGGGCGAGAGCCGCCACCAGCGCCCAGCCGGCGATCGACGCTCGCGGCAGCGCCACGGCGCCGGCAACGCCCGCAAACCAGGCTGCGACCGGCAGAATCGCCGGCGCAGCGCGCAGAAGCGTCCGCGGATCTTTCGCCCTGGCCACGCCTCTAAGGACGCGGTCGCGGCTCCGGAACGATCAGGTTGGCTCGCCGGGCTCGGCGGTGCTGGTGACCGCAAACAGGGAGAGAACCGGCAGGCCAAGATGCCGGCGAATGGCCTGCCGCAGCAGACCCCGGCGCGACTCCTCGATCACTGCCGCCGGCACCCGCTCGCGCAGGCTCGACAGCGTGCGCTCGACCTGCGATTCCAGAGCGAGACGCGTTGCCGGCTCCAGGCCCGCCTGCTGGGCGGTGAGCAGCTCGGCATCGAGCGCTACGAGCTGGGCCTCGACGCCCTCAGCCGAGCCCTGCAGCGCCCGCAGACGATCCGCCCAGTCCTGCCGCCCCGGAAGCGCCGCGGGAAGGGCATCGGCCAGCGCGGTCAGGCGGTCGGCGACCACCAGCGGGGGCTCCGGCGGATAACGGCGGCCCGGCGCGGTCAGCGCCTCCACCTCGGCCCAGGCTGCCTCGACCGCCGGCTGGAAGTAGCGCAGGCTGGAGACCTTGCGGCGCGCTCCACGCTCGCGGCGGCGGGCCAGGAGCTCGGTCATCACCCGCTCCACCAACTCGAGCGGCACGCCCCGCTGACGCCAGGCACGGGCCACGTGCCAGTCGTTGGGCGCGAGCAGGACGGCGCTCTCCCGCAGCCGGGCGAAGATCCTCTCGAGCGCCTGGAAGTACGCCTGGTCTTCCGCCTCCGCGCCGGGGTCGCGGGGCTCGTTCATCGGCTTGATCGGCGGCGCGAGCGGCCCGCGCCGCCGTCCAGCACGGCGCGTCGCCGCGCGCTCATCGCTCCGGCTCGCGGTTGCGGTCGTAGATCAGCTTGAGGCCGGTCAGGGTCAGCCCGGGATCGACTTTCTGGATGAAGCGCGAGCCCGAGGCCACCAGCTCGGCCTGGCCGCCGGTCGCCACCACCGTCCGCGTGTCGGGGCGCTCGGCGAGCAGGCGCTCGAGGATGCCGTCCACCAGACCGACGTAGCCATAGAAGATGCCCGACTGCATCGCCGCCGCGGTATTGCGGCCGACCAGCTGCGGCGGGCGCCGCACGTCGACCCGGTACAGCCGGGCGGCGTGCGCGAACAGCGCCTCGGCGGAGATCAAGATGCCCGGCGCGATGATCCCGCCGGCGTACTCTCCGGCGGCGTTCACCACGTCGAACGTCGTGGCGGTGCCGAAGTCGACCACGATGACCGGCGCGCCGTACAGCTCGCGCGCCGCCACCGCGTTCACGATGCGGTCGGCGCCGACCTCGCGC
>JBLMYC010000093.1:0-8676 GCA_050258075.1 Acidobacteriota bacterium | reverse complement strand
GGAGCCAGTCAGGGTCCGGGGGCCTTCCGCCTTCGCTCCGAGACCCGAAGCAAGCCTCCGGCAACCGGCGGTGACTACCCTGGGTCCAGGTTCCCCACTGCCGAGTCGCCCATCTCGACGCGCCCCTCGGGGAAATACTCCTTCCAGCGGCGGGTGACCTTCGCCGCTGTCTCGTCGTCGCAGAAGAGCTCGTCCGGAAAGCCCGGCTTCAGACGCGCGTCGATCAGGATCGGCGGGTGGAGCGCGACGTGGTTGCGTCGCATCTCGCGGCCGGCAGCGTGGATGTCGCGGGCCGGCTCGAAGCGGGTGAAGGTCGTCCACAGGAAGTTCGCGGTGCTCTTCGCGGCGCGGCGCGGCTCGTCGGTCAGGACGAGGAGCGGCCAGCCCGCGAAGGCCGGATGCGCCGCGAGCCGCTCGCCCAGATCGGCCGAGTCGGGACGCTCGGCGAAGGCCGGCCCACCTACGACCAGGCAACCGGGGCAGAAGACCTCGACCGCAGTCACCGCCGGCGGTGGGTCGACCGGCGGCCGGAACTCGCGCGGCAGCTCGCGGATCGGGTCGCCGAGGCCGAGCCACACGCCCTTCGAGCCCTCGTTCACCTGCGGCCCAGTGTAGTCGAGCGTGTCCATCGCCAGATTGTCGACGACGAAGAGGTCGGTCTCCGGCCGAGTGCGCTCGAGCAGGTGGACGAGCGTCGCGCGGAAGTCGCGCAGGTCGACCGGCCGATCGGTCACGATCAGGAACTTGGTCAGCGCGAGCTGGCCCTCGCCGAGGATGCGGAACGCCGACGCCATCGCCTCGCGCCGGTAGCGCTCCGCGACCACCGCCGCGGCGAGCGAGTGGTAGCCGGTCTCGCCGTAGGACCACAGCTGGCGCACTCCCGGCATGACCAGCGGAAAAAGCGGCGACAAGAGCTCCTGCAGCAGGTCGCCGATGTAGAAGTCCTCCTGACGCGGCTTGCCGACCACGGTGGCGGGATAGATCGCGTCGCGCCGCCGGGCCACCCGCTCGACCTCGAACACCGGGTAGTCGTGGCGCAGCGAGTAGTAGCCGTAGTGGTCGCCGAACGGGCCCTCCGGCGCGCGGCGGCGAGGCGGCACGCTGCCGATGAGCGCCAGCTCGGCGGTCGCGACCAGCGGATGCGCTCCGACGCCCTCGACCCGCGGCAGCTTCGCGCCGGCGAGCAGGGAGGCGAGGAGCAGCTCGGGCACGTTCTCCGGCAGCGGCGCGATCGCGGCGAGCACCAGCGCCGGCGGGCCGCCGAGGAAGACGGTCACCGGCAGCGCCTCGCCGCGCGCCTCGGCCACGGCGTAGTGGAAGCCACCGCCCTTGCCGATCTGCCAGTGCATGCCGGTTGACCGCGGACCGTGCACCTGCATGCGATACAGGCCCAGGTTGTGGCCGCGGCCCTCGGGGTGCTCGGTGTAGACGAGCGGCAGGGTGAGGAACGGCCCGCCGTCCTCGGGCCAGCAGGTGAGCGCCGGCAGCCGATCGAGCCGCGGCTCCTCGACCACCTCGACGACCGGCCCACGGGCGCGGCGCCGCATGCCCACTCGCAACGCCGCGCCGGCGAGGTCGCGCGCCGCCCAGAGCTTCGCCGGAGTCGGCGGCAGGATCGTCTGCGCGATCTCGACCAGGCGCTGGAGCAGAGCGAACGGGCGACGGCCAAACGCCAGCTCGGCCCGGCGCGCGGTGCCGAACAGGTTGGTGGCGAGCGGGAAGTCCGCATCCTTGACGCGGGTGAAGAGCAGCGCCGGGCCGCCGGCCGCGATCACCCGGCGGTGGATCTCCGCCGCCTCCAGGTGCTTGTCGACCTCGACCTCGACCACCGCGAGGTCGCGGTCGCGCTGCAGCTGCGCCAGGAAGGCGCGCAGGTCGGGGAAGGAGGCAACGCTCATCGGCGGTCAGTCTATCCGCGGCCGCCGCGGCCGGATCGCTCAGGTCACGAGCAGGGCCACGCCGAGCGCGATGCCGAGAGCGAGGAGAGCGGTGCTCGCGATCCAGCGCAGCCTGCCGCGGGCGAGGACCGCGGCCAGCGCGGTCTTGAGAGCGGTGTTCGCGAGCAGGCCGATGCCGAGCGCCGAGACCGCGTCCGGCAGCCGCTCGGGGCTCATCCCCAGCCGGCAGGCCGAGTAGGTCAGCGCATCGACGTCGGTCAGGCCGAGGAGCGCCGAGGAGCTCAGCAGGCCGGCGGACCCGAAGCGCCGGCCCGCCCACGCCAGCACCCAGAGGACGACCTGGAAGAGGACCGCCATCTGGATCGCCGAGCCCAGGCGCAGCGGGTTGCCGACCTGCGACGCCCCGGCGGCGCCGCGCTTCGCCCGGCGCAGCAGGAGGAGGACCAGCAGGGCGCCGAGCGCCAGCGGCGTCAGGAGGAACGGCGCCGCCCGGCGGGCGACCTCGAGGTTGAGCACCGCGGAGATCGCCAGCACCCGGGCCGGCATGACGGTGTTGGCGGCGATCACCCCAAGCGCCAGGGCAACGCCGAGCTCGGGCTCCTTGCGGCTCTGGCGGGCGCTCTGCAAGGTCACCGCCGTCGAGGAGATCAGGCCACCGAGCAGGCCGACGAGGCCGTAGCCGCGCTCCGGGCCGACCGCCCGCAGGCCGACATAGCCGGCGAAGCTCAGGCCTGAGAACGCGAGCACCAGGGCCCACAGCTCGCGCGGGCGCAAGCCCGGCTCGGGCCCGAACGGTCCCACCGGCAGGAGCGGCAGGACGACGACTGCCAGGACCGCGAAGCGCAGTCCCGCCTCGATTTCCTCCGAGCGCAGCTTGTAGACCGCGGCGTGGATCCGTCCCTTCTCGACCAGGACCAGCGCGGTCAGCGCGCACACCGCACTGGCCACGGTCAGATTGCCGAGGCCGGAGAGGAAGCCCGCCGCCAGCACGACCAGCGCCGCGACCTCGGTCGTCGAGTCGGTGTTCCCTTTCTGGGCGTCGATCGCGTAGGCGATGACCGCGAGCGACACCGCCGCGGCCAGAAGCGCGACTCCTGCCCACGGCACCTCGGCCACGACCAGCTCCGCCGCCAGGCCGCCGAGCAGGCCGAGCAGGAGGAACGTGCGCACCCCGGCGAAGTCGTGGTCGCGGCCGCGCGCCCGCGCCGACCACTCGCGCTCGACCCCGACCGCCAGGGCTCCCAGAGCGGCGACCCCGAGGCGCAGCGCGAGGCTGGGAAGCTCGACCGAGCTCACCGCAGGAACCCTAGCCGGCGACCGTCACGCCGAGCAGCTTGCCGATCCCGAAGGTGAGACCGGCGGCGAGCAGGCCGATCAGGAGCTGGCGGGCGCCCGAGACGAGCACCGGACGGCCGGTGACGACGGTGATCAGGGCGCCGATCCCGAACAGCGCCACGGCGCTGGCGGTGACGCTCAGGAGCACCGCCGTCGTGCCGTGCAGCCAGAGGAACGGCGCCACCGGGATGATCGCACCGACGGCGAAGAGGAAGAAGGAAGTGATCGCCGCCTCCCAGGCCGAGCCGCCGAGCTCTTCGGGATCGATGCCCAGCTCCTCGCGGGCCAGGGTGTCGAGCCCCTTCTCGGGGTCGGCGAGCGCCTGCTGCGCCAGCTCGCGCGCCCGCTCGACCGGCAGGCCCTTCGACTGGTAGATGAGCGCCAGCTCCTCGGCCTCCTCCGCCGGCGCGGCTTCGAGCTCGCCGCGCTCGATCTCGAGCTGGCGGATGAACAGCTCGCGCGAGCTCTGCACCGACAGCCATTCGCCGAGTGCCATCGAGCCGGCGCCGGCGAGCAGCCCCGCGAGCCCCGTCACCAGGATCGCATTGCCGCTCATCTCGGCGCCGGCGACCCCCATGACCAGGCTGAAGTTCGACAGCAGGCCGTCGTTGGCGCCGAGCACCGCGGCGCGCAGGGCGTTGCCGCCGATCGCGCCGTGGCGGCCCTCGAGCCGAGCCAGCGCCCCACCCGCCATGCCGCGCGGCGCCGACTCGCCGACCAGGCGGAGGAGCCGGGCGTGCGAGCGCTCGTCGCGCGCCGCCTCGCGGGCCGCCGGATCGCCCGACGCCGCGTACTCGCCGCGATCGACGGCTTCGAGGCCGGCCACCGTCGGCGCCACCAGGCCGGGCCCGAAGCGGCGCGCGATCCAGGCCAGGAGGCGCGGCCGCCAGCCCGCGCGGAAGGGCCGCGGCGCGACCCCCGCCGCTCGCAAGCGCTCTTCCCAGCGTGCGGCGTGTCCCTGCTCGGTCTGGGCCAGGCGGCGGTAGAGCTCACCGAGCTCGGGGCTCGGCTGCGCCGCGGCCAGCGCGTTGTAGAGGAAAACGCTCTCGAGCTCCTTCTGCCGCCAGGCCTGGTACCGATCGACGTCGGTCTGCGCCGCGCTCATCGCCGCTCCCTCCCGCGCACCAGAATGGCGCGTTTGCCGGCGGCCGGCCCCGCGCCTGCGGGCAGGCTCAGCCGGCGCGTTCGACGCGCACGTCGGGATCGCCCCAGCGATCGCGCGTCACCCGCACCTGGATCGGCCGGCAGCAGACCTCGCAGTCCTGCACCAGGTCACCGTGGACGTCGGCCTCGAGGTCGAGCTCGAGCCACTCGCCGCACCACGGGCACTGGACCTCGACATGATCGATCATCCCGACCATGCCGGAGACAGTAGAGACCGCCGCGGGCGCCCGTCAAGCGCGGGTTCGCGGCCGGTCTGATAGAAACGCGCCATGGCCAACGGCGAGCGCGGCTTCCACGACCACTTCTCCGGCCACGCCGCGGACTATGCGCGGTATCGCCCGACCTATCCCGAGGCGCTGTTCGCGACGCTCGCCGATCTCGTCGCGCGCCACGATCTCGCCTGGGACTGTGCGACCGGCAACGGCCAGGCCGCCGCCGGGCTCGCCCGCCATTTCGGGCGCGTCATCGCGACCGACGCCAGTCCCGAGCAGATCGCCTCCGCGCCCCCCTGCCCGGGAGTCGAGTTCCGCGTCGCGCTCGGCGAGCAGTCGGGACTCGAGCCGGCGAGCGCCGACCTCGCGTTGGTCGCCCAGGCCCTGCACTGGCTCGACCGCGACCGCTTCTACGCCGAGGCGGCACGCGTGCTGCGCCCGGGCGGCGCGCTGGTCGCCACGATGTACGACCGGCTCGAGATGGAGGACCCGGTCGCCGCCCTGGTCGAGCGGCTGCACGACGAGGTCATGGCGTACTGGCCCCCGGAGCGCCGCCACACCACGGTCAGGGGCTTCCGCGCCCTGTCCTTCCCGCAGCCCGAGATCCCGCTGCCGGAGATCCGCCTCGACCAGGACTGGCCGCTCGAGCGTCTGCTCGGCTACCTCGGCACCTGGTCGGCGGTGCGCCGGCACCGCGCCGCGACCGGGCGCGACGCGGTCGCCGCGCTGGCGCCGGAGTTCGCGCGCGCCTGGGGCGATCCGGCGACTGCCCGCCGGGTGTCGTGGCCGCTCATCGTCCGCGCCCACCGCCTCCCCTGAACCGGCGGCGGTGCTAATGTCGGCGGTCTGCACCCCAGACCGCGGCTCCCGGCGACGGGCCTGCCGCAAGGAGGAAACCATGGTGAACCACCGCAGGATGCGCCTCGCGTTCGTGGCTGCGGCGCTGCTCGGCGCGCTGACCGCGCTGCCGGCGCTCGCCGCCGAAGCGGCACCGGCCACGTCCGGCTTCAAGGCCGATCTCATCGCCAACATCGATCACGTCAGCGGGCAGATCGCCGAGCTGGCGGCTGCCATGCCGGACGCCAAGTGGACCTGGCGTCCGGGCCCCGGCGTGCGCTCGGTGAGCGAGGTCTACATGCACATCGCCGAGGCCAACTACATGTTCCCGAAGATTCTTGGCTCGACCCCGCCAGCCGCCGAGCCCAAGGATCTCGAGAAGATCACCGACCGGGCCAAGGTCATGCAGGAGCTCAAGGACTCGACCGCCTACCTCAAGGCCGCGATCGAGAAGCTGAGCGACGCCGACCTCGACAAGAAGGTGAAGTATTTCGGCATGGAGGGCAGCGAGCGCAGCGTGCTGCTCGTCGCCATGGCCCACCTGCACGAGCACCTCGGCCAGTCGATCGCCTACGCGCGGGTGAACGGCGTCGTCCCGCCGTGGACGGCGCGCGAGATGCAGAAGGAGCAGCAGAAGAAGCAGAAGCCGGCGGCGAAGCCCGGCAAGATGCAGCAGCACTGAGCACTCGGCGGCGCGGTCCGCAGGGGCCGCGCCGCATCCCACCCCTTCCTCAGGCCGGCAGCTGCGACGTGCAGTGCGCGCAGCGCGTCGCCTTGAGCGGCACGCTCGACAGGCAGTACGGGCAGTCTTTGGTCGTCGGCGCCACGACCGGGGCCGGCTTCTGCAGACGATTCGCCGCCCGCACCACGAGGAAGATCGCCGCCGCGACGATCACGAAGTTGATGATCGTGTTGAGGAACAGGCCGTAATTGAGAGTCGGCGCTCCCGCCGCCTTGGCCGCCGCCAGGGCGTCGAAATGCTGCGCCCCGAGACTCACGAACAGGTTGCTGAAGTCGACCTTGCCGAGCAAGAGCCCGAGCGGTGGCATCAGCACGTCGTCGACCAGCGAGCCGACGATCTTGCCGAAGGCGCCGCCGATGACCACCGCCACCGCCAGGTCGAGCACGTTGCCTCGCATCACGAAGGCCTTGAAGTCCTTGAGCATGCGCCCCTCCTCCCCGTGGGTTGATTCGACTCATGCTACGCCACCCCGGACTATGCTCGGGCCATGCGCGCCATGGTCCTCGCCCAGACCGGCCAGCCGCTCGAGCTGCGCGATCTGCCGCAACCCGAACCCGGGCCCGGCCAGCTCCTGCTGCGGGTCGGCGCCTGCGCGGTGTGCCGCACCGATCTGCACATCGTCGACGGCGAGCTCCCGGCGCCGCGCCTGCCGCTCGTCCCCGGCCACCAGATCGTCGGCACGGTCGAGGCGCGCGGGACCGGCGGACCGCGCCACGGCGCCGAACGCTTCGCGGTCGGCGCCCGGGTCGGCGTCCCCTGGCTGGGCTGGACCTGCGGCGAGTGCGAATCCTGCCGGAGCGGCAAGGAGAACCTGTGCGACCGAGCGCGCTTCACCGGCCTCGATCTCGACGGCGGCTACGCCGAGTGGACGGTCGCCGACGAGCGCTACTGCTTCGCGATTCCCGAGGGCTATCTCGACGAAGAGGCGGCGCCACTCCTGTGCGCCGGGCTGATCGGCTACCGCGCCCTGCGCCTGGCGGGCGAGGCCGAGACGCTGGGCTTCTACGGCTTCGGCGCGGCGGCCCACATCCTGGCCCAGGTGGTGCGCCACCAGGGCCGCCGGCTGTGCGCCTTCACCCGTCGCGGCGATGCGGCGGGCCAGGCCTTCGCCCGCCAGCTCGGCGCCGCGTGGGCGGGCGCCTCCGACGAGCGACCGCCATGGCCGCTCGACGCCGCGCTCCTCTTCGCCCCGGCCGGCGAGCTGGTGCCGGCGGCGCTGCGCGCGGTGCGCAAGGGCGGCACGGTCGTCTGCGCCGGCATCCACATGAGCGACATCCCGAGCTTTCCGTACGAGATCCTGTGGGGCGAGCGGACGGTGCGCTCGGTGGCGAATCTCACCCGCCAGGACGGCGAGGACTTCCTCGCCCTGGCGCCGCGGATCCCCGTGCGCACCGCCATCGAACGCTTCCCGCTCGCCGCCGCGAACGAGGCGCTCGCCGCCCTGCGCGGCGGGCGCCTGCGCGGCTCGGCGGTCCTGCTCCCCGCTACTTCGCCCGGAACGCGATCGCCCCGCCCTTGACCACGAGCAGCGGGTGCTCAGTCGAGCGGATGTCCTGCAGCGGATTGCCCGCGACCGCCACCACATCGGCCGCCTTGCCGACCTCCAGGCTGCCGATCTCGGCGCTCAGGCCGAGCAAGTCTGCGGCGCCCACCGTCGCCGAGCGCAACGCCTCGACCGGCGTCATGCCGAGGCCAGTCATCAGGGGAAACTCCTGGGCGTTCATGCCGTGCGGCGAGACCGCCGAGTCCGTCCCGAAGGCGATCTTGACGCCGATCTTCAGCGCATTGCGGAACATCTCGGAGCGCGCCGCGAGCGCCGCCTTGGCCTTGTTGGCGATCGCCGGCGGGAACCGGTCCGCCTTGCCGCCGGTCCACTCTCCGGCGAGCAGGGTCGGCACCAGGTAGACGCCCTTCTGCTTCATCATCTCCAGAGTGTCGGGCTTGAGGAACGAGCCGTGCTCGATCGAGTCGACCCCCGCCTCGATCGCCATCTTGCCCGCCGTGTCGCCGTGGCAGTGCGCGGCGACCTTGCGGCCCCAGTGGTGCGCCTCCTCGACGATGGCGTTCATCTCGGCCTGCGACAGCTCCGGCGCGTCGACCGGGTCGGAGAGCGACAGCACGCCGCCCGACGGCATCATCTTGATCACGTCGGCGCCGTACTTGATCTGGTAGCGCACCGCGGCCCGGCACTCGTCGGCGCCATTGCAGACTCCGTCCAGCGGGCCGCTCGGCTTGACCATGTCAGGCCGAAAAGGCGCGCCGTCGCCGTGGCCACCGGTCGAGCCGATGGCGTGCACCGCCACCAGCACGCGCGGCCCGGGGGTGAGGCCGGCGTTGATCGCGTTGCGCAAGCCGACATCGACGTAGTCTTCGGCGCCGAGGTTGCGCACCGTCGTGAAGCCGGCCTCGAGCGTCTTGCGGGCGTTGCGTGCCGCGTAGAAGGCCTGCTCGGCGGGCATCCGCATCACCATCTGGTAGAAATCGCGGT
>JBLMYC010000092.1:0-11257 GCA_050258075.1 Acidobacteriota bacterium | reverse complement strand
AGCCCGAGCTGCTGGGTTGGATGCAACGTCCGACCTGGGCGCCGCCCGGCGCGAGCTAGAGGCCGGCTCAGCGCCCGGCGCTGCGGCGCAGGGTGTACACGAATGCTGGCGGCAGGTTGCGCAGCGTCCAGCCGTGGCGCCGCGCCTCCAGGCCCAGCGCCGAGCGTATATCGCGCGGCACCGGGCAGCGCGGCGCGTACGTGAACTGGACGAAGCGGCCGCGCGGCCGCAGCACCGCGAAAGCGCTCTCGAGCAAGCGCCGCTGCTGGTCGTGAGACAGCGTGAGGAGCCCCAGGCTGCTCACCACCGCGTCCACCTCGCCCACCGTCAGGCCACGCGAGCCGCGGACCAGATCCACGAGACGGAAGGCGTCCCCGAGCGCCACTTCGACCCGCGGAAAGCGCGCCGCCAGGTGGGCATGGAGCTCGCGGTTGCGCTCGATGACCAGTAGCCGCTCGGGCTCGATTCCGCGCTGCAGCAGGGCGTGCGTCATCACGCCGGTGCCGCCGCCCAGCTCGACGACCGCACGCGAACGCCGCCCGATCGCCGCCGCCATATGACCGGCGAGCTCGCGCCCGCTGGGCGCCAGCGCCGCGATCGAGCGCGGCTCGCGCAGCCACTGGCGGAAGAAGCGAAACGCTTCCGCCTGCCCATCGCGCGGCCGGCGTGCGCCGACCGCGGGCGCACCGTCGAGGGGATCTTTGAGCGCCACCTCGCCAGTCTCTCGCGAAACGCGGCGCGACGGAAGGCTCAGCGCTCCGCGAGCCGGCCGAGCAGACGGAGGAGGCCGTCCAGGATGGTCAGCGGATGCGGCGGACAGCCCGGGACGTAGAGATCCACCGGGATGGCCGCGGCGGCGCCGTTGTTAGCCTCGGGGTGGTCGAGGTACGGCCCGCCGGAGATCGCGCACGCCCCCACCGCGATGACCAGCTTGGGCGGCGCTACCGCCTCGTAGGTACTCTGGAGCGCCAATCGCATGTTCTCGGTCACCGGACCGGTCACGATCAGCCCGTCGGCGTGACGCGGCGAGGCGACGATCTGGATGCCGAAGCGCGCCATGTCCCAGACCACCGTCTGGAGCACGTTGATCTCCGACTCGCAGGCGTTGCAGCCCCCGGCGCTCACCTGGCGCAGCTTCAGGGCGCGGCCGAAAAGGCGCCGCATCTGGTCATCGAGCGCCCGCGCCAGGCGCAGCTCGCGCTCTGCGTCGACCACCAGCTCGGCGCGCTCCCGAGTCGCCAATCGGTGGTCAGCGCTGTAGCTCAGCGCCCCGCTCGGGCAGGCGCTGGCGCACTCGGTGCAGAACAGGCACCGGCCGAGGTCCACCCCCAGTCTGGGCTCGAGGCGGATCGCCCCGGTCGGGCAGGCCTCGGCGCACTCTCGGCAGCCCGCCGGGCAGAGCTCCGGAGCGACGACCGGTCGGCCGCGGAAGCGCTCCGCCAGCTCCGGGGCGGGGCCGTCGGGATAGGCCGTCGTCCGGTGACCTTGCTGGATCCTGGCGCGCAGCAGCTTGAACATGGATCGCTTTCCCTCGCTCGCCTCTCAGAGGTCGTGGCCGCAGTAGGACAGGTTGAAGCTCTTGTTGCAGAGCGGGAAGTCGGAGATCTGCTGGCCGCGCAGCGCCCAGGCGAGCGCGCTCCAGTTGTGGAACGACGGATCGACCACCTTGTAGCGGGCGAAGCGTCCGTCGTCGCCGGTCAGGGCGACGTGACAGATCTCGCCCCGCCAGCCTTCGACGAGCGATGCCGCGAAGCGCTGCGGCCCCAGCGCGCCGGGCGCCGCTCGCACTGGCCCGCGCGGCGCCGCCTCGAGCTGCTCGCGCACGAAGGTGACCGAGCGCTGGATCTCGAGCCACCGCACGTAGGCGCGAGCGAAGACGTCGCCCGAGTCGGCGAGCGCCACCGGGATGTGCTGCACGCGGTAGATCCCCGACGGATGATCGCGGCGCGCGTCGCGGTCGAGCCCGGAAGCTCGCGCCGCCGGGCCGCTCAGGCCGAGCTCCGCGGCGACCTCGCGCGGCACCACCCCGGTGCCCTCGAAGCGCTCCATGACCGACGGCGCGTCCCACAGCAGCTCGATCGCCGAGCGGCAGTCGGCGTACGCCCGGTCGAGCCGCTCGCCCAGCCGGCGCAGCCCCGCCGCGTCGACATCGAAGCCGGTGCCGCCGGGACGCACCAGGCCGCGGCCGAAGCGGTTGCCGCAGATCTCCGCCGTCAGGTTCAGGAAGTCGCCGCGAATCCGCCCGCAGTAGGACGCGGTGGGCAGGAACCCGACGTCGCCCGCCAGGGCACCGAGGTCGCCGACGTGGCTCGCCACGCGCTCGAGCTCGAGCGCGATGCCGCGCAGCGCCGCGGCGCGGGCCGGAACGTCGGTGCCGGCCAGCGCCTCGATCGCTTCGCAGTACGCCGTCGCGTGGCCGATCGTGGTGTCGCCGGCCAGGGTCTCGGCGTAGGTGATCGAGCGCCGGTCGGGACCGCCGAGCAGCGCGCGTTCGACGCCGCGATGCTGGTAGCCGAGGCTGATCTCGAGGTGGAAGACGCGCTCGCCGTGACACTGGAAGCGGAAGTGACCGGGCTCGATGACGCCAGCGTGGACCGGTCCCACGCCGACCTCGTGCACCTCCTCGCCTTCCACCTGGTAGAAGTCGGTGACTCCGGGCAATGCCGCCGTTCGCCCCGCGTCGTGGCCGGCTCCGAACGGTGGCGCGAAACGCACCGGCTTCGGCCACGGGTGTCCGAAGGGCCGCCGGCCGTGCTGCTCGGCGATCTCGCGCTCGAACAGGTGGAGCTGCGGGCAGCGCGCCGCCAGCGACGGGAAGCCGTCGCCGTCGACGCGGGTCGTCCCGACGGCGAGCTCCGCCGCCGAGTCGTCGGCCATCACCAGGTGCAGGCGCAACGCCCGCCCCTCCTCGGCGCCGAAGTACGCCACGACACGCAGGCCGCGCGAGGCGCCGTCCAGAACGGCCTCGGCGAAGTCGGTCCACGGCAGGTCGGGAAGCTCGGGGCGGCGCACCGCGACGCCGGTCTTCAGGCGCTGCAGCCGAGAGACACCGGCCGGCGCGCTCATCGGCCCACCGCCAGCGCCGAGGCCGCATCCTCCACCAGGGCGCGAACCGGCGCCGGCAGGTGCAGGCCGAACAGGAGAACCAGCGCGAGCAGGCAGAAAGCCGGGGCGAAGGTCGCCAGGCCGTCCCGGTAGTCGGACTTGCGTGCCGACAACGGCGGCCGGCCCTGGAGCGCGGCGAGCGAGGTCGCCCCCATGCCGGCGAAGACCAGCAGCAGCAGGACCAGGAACGCGCCGCCGACCAGCCAGCGGCTGGCGACGAAGGCCGCGCGCAGGATCAAGAGCTCGCTCACGAACAGCCCGAACGGCGGCGAGCCGGTGACCGCGAACAGCCCGAGCAGGAACAACGTGCCCGAGAGCGGCAGGCGGCGCAGGGCCCCCCGCACCTCGCCGGTCGTCTTGCCGCCGAAAGCGCGATGGATGTTGCCGACTGAGAGGAACAGCGTGCCCTTGACCAGAGCGTTGTTCAGCAGGTGCAGCAACGCGCCGAAGGTGGCGCCGCCACCCAGGCCGCCGGCGAGCGCCAGGATTCCCATGTGCTCGACGCTCGAGTACGCCAGCATGCGCTTGAGGTCGCGCTGTCCGAGCATCAGGGCGCCGGCGACCGCCATCGAGCCGAGGCCGATCGCCAGCAGCAGGCGGTTGGCGTACTGGCCCTCCCCCGCCGCCGCGGTGACCTGGGTCATGCGCAGCAGGGCGAGGAAGGCGCAGCTCGTCAGGCCGCCGGCGAGGATCGCTCCCACCACCCCCGGCGCCTCGCCGTAGGCGTCGGGCTTCCAGGTGTGCATCGGCGCCAAGCCCATCTTGGTGCCGTAGCCGACCAGCAGCAGCGTGAAGCCGGCGCGCAGCCAGGGCTTCGACAGCGCGCCGCCGGCGGCCAGCAGGTCGCTGAACACCAGGTCGGCGTGACCGCCGCCGAGCAGCGCCGCGTAGCCGACGAAGAACGAGCCGAGCAGCGCCAGCGCGATGCCGACCGAGGAGATCACCAGGTACTTCCAGGTCGCCTCGATCGAGCGCGCGGTGCGGTTGAAGTAGATCAGCGGCGCGGTCGCCAGCGTCGTCGCCTCGATCCCCACCCACAGCAGCCCGAGGTGCTGCGCGTACGCCACCAGACTCATCGTCCCCAGGGCCGCCAGCATGCAGGCGGTGAAGCGGCGATTGGCGCGCTCGACGCGGTAGCGCAGATAGCCCACCGAGTACACCGCGCAGCACAGGAACAGCAGGCTGACGATCGCCAGCAGCAGCCGCCCGGGTGCATCGAGGCGCAGCCAGTCGCTCGCCCGGCCCGACGGCGGCGCGGCGAGCACCGCCAGCGTGAGGATGGAGTGCACGACCGCCGTGGCCGCCAACAGCCGCGGGCGCCAGCGCTTCGACGGCGTGAAGAACACCACGACCGCCATGGCGAGCGGCAGGACGATCGGCAGCAATGGTGGCAGCGGCACGGGCGGCATGTCTATTCCTTGAGCAGCGACAGTCGGCGGGTGTCGAGCGACGCGAACTCGCGGTTGATGTGGTGAATGATGATCGACAGCACGAAGATGCCGACGAAGAGGTCGAGCAGCACGCCGACCTCGACCAGGAACGGCATCGCCTCGACCAGCAGCAGGCCGAACACGAAGATGCCGTTCTCCAGCACCAGGTAGCCCAGCACCTGGCTGATCGCCTTGCGCCGGGTGGTGATCAGGATGAAGCCCGCCGCGACGGTGGCGAGCGCCGCCGGGATGAGGAGCGGCGCGAGCTTCGTCTCCGCCATCGGCAGGCGGCTGCCCGCCGCCACGGCGAGCACGGTCGCGAATGCGCCGAGCAGCAGCGACGGGAGGAAGCCGAGCGACGGCTCGACCTCGCGCTTGATCGCCACCTGGCGCATGGCGCGGAAGAGGATGACCGGAATCAGCCAGCCCTTGAGCAGCATGCTGGCCAGCGCCAGGACCACCACCAGCCCGCTGAGGCCGCCGTGCGCCGCCAGGGCCAGCAGGCCGAGCAGGACGCCCTGCAGGCCGACGGCGCGCACGACGGTGCCGATGCGGCTCGACCCCAGGGCGACCAGGTTGACGAGCAGCAGCGCGGCGACGAGCGAGCTCAGGAGCGAGTTCATGGCGATCATGTCGGGCATGGCGCGCGCGGCGATCAGCGGGTGAGCAGGAGGAAGGCGAAGCCGCAGGACAGGACCGCGGCGATCAGCAGGGTCGGCACGTGCAGCATGCGCAGGCGCGCCATCGTCGACTCGATGACCCCGATGCCGATCGCGACGCCGAGCAGGCCGACGACGAACAGCGCGAAGCCAGGCCAGCCGGCGATCCGCGCGGTCGGAGCCATGACGTGCAGCAGCAGCGTATCGAGCACGAGCAGCTTCACGGCGGCGCCGTACTCGACCAGCCCGAGCAGCGGCCCGCTGTGGTCGAGCACCATGACCTCGTGGATCATGGTCAGCTCGAGGTGGGTGTTGGGATCATCGACCGGAATGCGGCTGCACTCGGCGAGCAGCACGACCAGCAGGCCGGCCGCCGCCAGCAGCAGCGGCGCGGTGCGCGCGAGCCAGGCGCCGCCCTCGGTGGCGCGCAGCATGCCGTCCAGGCTCAGCGAGCCGGACAGCCGGGCGAGGGCGAGGAAGGCGAAGAACAGAGCGGGCTCGGTCAGCCAGGCGAAGCCCACCTCGCGCGCCGCGCCCATCCCCTCGAACGGCGAGCCGGTGTCCAGCGCGGCGCTGGCGGTCGCGAACCGGCCGAGCGCCAGCAGATAGGCGAAGAGCACGAAGTCCCCGGCGAAGGAGACCGGCGCGGCGAACGGGCCCAGCGGCACCAGCAGCCCGGCGAGCAGCGCCGTGGCGAGCGCGACGACCGGCGCCAGGCCGAAGATCCACGTCGTCGTCGAGCTCAGCGCCAGCTCCTTGCGCAGCAGCTTCAGGATGTCGAAGTACGGCTGCCAGACGCTCGCTCCGCGGCGCCCGGCGGCGACGGCCTTGGTCTTGTTGATCACCCCGAGCAGCAATGGCGGCACCAGCAGCAGCACGAGGACGTGCGCGACGACGCCCGGGATCGCCTGCGGATTCATCGCCCGCCCTCCCGACTCATTGCGTCCATAGCTCGTGCACCAGCCAGTCCAGGCGGAGATTGAAGAGCAGCAGCAGCGCGACCGCGGCCATGATGTACAGCACGTACTGCTGCAGGTTGCCCTGCTGGTAGACGCGGATGCGGAACGCCGCGTCGCGCAGCCGTCGCGCCTGCGGCAGCAGGACGCGGTCGAGGACGGAGTCGTCGTACTGGGAGTGGAAGCGGCTTGGTCCGGGGAAGAGCCCCTGAAGGCGGGGCATGCGGATGCGCGGCCGCAGCGCCCAACCGAACCGCAGTGTCACCAGATCCGCGAACGACGACGCCGTGTACTGCAGCCGCGGCGATCCGCCCGCATAGCCGCAGCCCCACGTCCCGAGCTCCGGCTGACGGGTTCGCGCCCGCCGCCACCGGGGCACCATCCACAGGCCGAGGGCCGCAGTCAGCGCCACCAGCGCCAGCGATCCGACCGAGATCCACCCCAGTGGCGCGAGCGCCGCCAGCGACTTCCCCGCCACCGTTTCCGGCGCCCACGCCCCCACCGCGCGCTCGAGCGCCGGCACCGCCAGCCCCGGCGCCACGCCCAGCAGCAGGCAGCCCGCACCCAGCACCGCCATCGGCGCGATCATCCAGCTCGAAGCCTCGTGCGCCTTCTCCGCTAACCGCGAGCGCGGAGTTCCCAGGAACAGGACCCCGTACACCTTCACGAAGCACCCGACCGCCAGCGCCCCCGTCGCCGCCAGCACCGGCGCCGGCAGCGCCGCCCACGCCGCGCCCGGCACCACCCCGGCCCGCACCAGGCCCAGGTAGACCAGGAGCTCGCTCACGAAGCCGTTGAGCGGCGGCAGGCCGCAGATCGCCACCGCACCGAGCAGGAACAGGCCCGCCGTCCAGGGCATCCGCCGCGCCAGCCCACCGCCCTGCTCCAGATCGCGCGTCCCCGTCGCGTGCACCACCGAGCCCGCCCCGAGGAACAGCAGCGACTTGAACAGCGCGTGGTTCCAGACGTGCAGCAGACAGCCCGCCAGGCCCAGCAGCACCCAATCCGGGCGTCCCAGCGAGCGGCCCACCATCGCCAGGCCCAGACCGAGCAGCATGATCCCCACGTTCTCGATGCTGCTGTAGGCGAGCAGACGCTTGAGGTCGCGCTGGGCGAGAGCGAAGACGATCGCCAGAAGACAGGCGCTGCCGCCCGCAACGAGGACCAGGGCACCCCAGGCGACCGGCGCGGCCGGCAGCAGGCTCGCGGCCCGCACGATGCCGTACACCCCCATCTTCAGCATGACGCCCGACATCACCGCCGAGACGTGGCTCGGCGCCGAGGCGTGCGCCGCCGGCAGCCAGGAGTGCAGCGGCATCAATCCCGCCTTGATGCCGAAGCCGACCAGGGCGAGGACGAAGAGGAGCCCCGCGACGCCCGGCCCCGCCGCACCCGGAGCGAGAACGCGCAACGCGAAGCCGCCCTCCGCCCGCGCCAGGAGCGCGAAGAACCCGAACAGGCACAGCGTGCCGGAGTGGCTGAACAGCAGGTACAGCCAGCCGGCCTGGCGGACCTCGGGCGAGCGCGAATCCGTCGTGACCAGGAAGTAGCCGGCGAGCGCCATCACCTCCCAGGCCACGAGGAAGGTCACTCCGTCGCGGGCCACGGTGATCACCGTCATCGCCGCGAGCAGCAACCCGTAGCAGAACCGCAGGCGGCGGCCATTGCGCGGGTTGTGCGCCGGCAGCCAGTACCCGAGGCCGTAGATCGAGCCCACCGCGCCGACGACGAAGATCGGCAGCGCGAAGAACGCGCTGAGCCCGTCGACCCCGAGCACGGCCTGCTCCCCGGGCAGAACCGACGACAGCGCCGCAGCGCCGACGCCGCGGCCGGAGAGTGCCAGCACGCTTCCGGCGCTGCCGAGCACCGCGCCGGCGACCGTCAGCAGAGCCGCGATCCGCGGCCCCCACGGCGAGCGCCAACCGAGGAAGAGCCCGGGCAGGCCGCTCGCCGCCAGCACGCCGGCCGCCGCGATCAGGAGCCACAGGGCCATCGCGCTAGCGCCCTCCTCCGGCCATCGCCCACACCAGCAGCGGCACCAGCACGGCCAGGATGTAGAGGATGTAGCGCTGCAGCTGGCCGCGCGGCATCGCGCGCAACGCCGCGGTCGTGCGCAGGGCGCCGCTCGCCACGGGCAGCAGGAGGCGGTCGAGGACGGAGTCGTCGTACTGCGACTGGAAGCGGCTTGGCCCGGGGAAGAGCCCCGCGACGCGCGGTATGCGGATCCGCGGCCGCAGGGCCCAACCGAACCGCGACGTCACCAGATCCGCGAACGACGACGCCGTGTACTGCAGCCGTGGCGATCCCCCCGCGTAGCCGCAGCCCCACGTCCCGAGCTCCGGCTGACGCTCTCGCGCCCGCCGCCACACCGGGAGCAGCCACAGCCCGAGGGCCGCAGTCAGCGCCACCAGCGCCAGCGATCCCACCGAGATCCACCCCAGCGGCACGAGCTCCGCCAGCGACTGCCCCGTCACCGTGTCCGGCGCCCACGCCCCCACCGCACGCTCGAGCGCCGGCACCGCCAGCCCCGGCGCCACGCCCAGCAGCACGCAGCCCGCACCCAGCACCGCCATCGGCGCGATCATCCACAGCGACGACTCGTGCGCCTTCTCCGCCCGGAGCGAACGCGGCCTGCCCAGGAACAAGATCCCGTACACCTTCACGAAGCACCCGACCGCCAGCGCTCCGGTCGCTGCCAGCACCGGCGCCGGCAGCGCCACCCACGCCGATCCCGGCACCACCGCGGCCCGCACCAGGCCCAGGTACACCAGGAGCTCGCTCACGAAGCCGTTGAGCGGCGGCAGGCCGCAGATCGCCACCGCCCCGAGCAGGAACAGGCCCGCCGTCCAGGGCATCGGCCGGGCCAGCCCACCGCCCTGCTCGAGATCGCGGGTTCCCGTCGCGTGCACCACCGAGCCCGCCCCGAGGAACAGCAGCGACTTGAACAGCGCATGGTTCCAGACGTGCAGCAGACATCCCGCCAGGCCCAGCAGCACCCACTCCGGGCGTCCCAGCGAGCGACCCACCATCGCCAGTCCCAGGCCCAGCAGCATGATCCCGATGTTCTCGATCGAGTGGTACGCCAACAGGCGCTTGAGGTCGTGCTGGGCGAGCGCGAAGACGACCCCGAAGAAGGTCGCCACGGCGCCGAGCGCGAGCAGGGTGATTCCCCAGCCCAGAGGCGGCGCGGCGAGCAGGCCGCAGGTCCTCACCAGCCCGTAGAGACTGATCTTGATCACCACGCCCGACATCACCGCCGAGACGTGGCTCGGTGCCGAGGCGTGCGCCGCCGGCAGCCACGAGTGGCCCGGCATCACGCCGGCCTTGATCCCGAAGGCGAGGAGCGCGAGCACGAAGATCGCCGCGCGCAGGCCCGCCGGCACCGCGGCGGGGATGGCGGCCAGAGCGAAGCCGCCGGTTGCCTGCCTGCCGAGGAGGAACAGCCCGAACAGCGCCAGCACCGTGACGTGGCTGTACAAGAGGTAGAGCCAGCCGGCGCTGCGCACCGCCGGGTCCTCCTCCTCGGTCGTCACCAGCACGAAGTTGGACAGCGCCATGACCTCCCAGCCGACGAGGAACGTGATGCCGTCGCGCGCCAGGGTGATGAAGGTGAGGCTGGCGAGCAGCAGGCCGTAACCCAGGCGCAGGCGGCGGCCGTTGCGCGGGTGGAGCCGCGGCGACCAGTAGGCCAGGCCGTAGACCGCGCCCAGCCCGCCGACCAGGAAGACCGGCACGGCGAAGAAGGCGCTCAGCGCATCGACCCCGAGCGTGGCGCGCAGGCCCGGCATCGGCGAAGGCAGGCTGAAGACGGCGCTCGCCGGGCCGCGCAGCGCCAGGGCGGCGCCGAGCAATCCGAGCAGCGAGCCCGCGGCGCAGAGCGCCGCCGCGATGCGCGCGCCCCACACCGACCGCCAGCCGAGGAACAGTCCCGGAATGCCGCTCGCCGCCAGCACGCAGCCCGCGGCGATCAGCAATGGCAAGGCTGAGTCGGGCTCCGCGCCGATCGCGGGCGGGCTCATTCCGCGACACCCACCACGTCGACCGGCGCCGCCGGCACCGCGAGGCCGGTCTCGCAACGTTCCGCCGCCGCGATCAGCTCCTCGCGCGTCGCCTGGCGCAGCACCGCGTCCTTGAAGGCCGGGTCGCGCAGCGCGAACGCCAGCCGCGACAGCAGATGGAGATGCGCCCGCACGGTCGGGCTGGTGAGCGTGAACAGCACCTGCACCGGCTTGCCGTCGAGCGCCCCGAAGTCGACCGGCCGCTCGAGGAAGCAGACCGTGATCATCGGCCGCTCGAGATGCAGGATCACCGGGTTGCGCACGTGCGGAATGGCGATGCCGTCGCCGACCGCGGTCGACCCCAGCGCCTCGCGCGCCAGCAGCACCTCGTACAGGAACTCGCGATCGACCTCGCCCGGCAGCTGCATCACCTCGACGACGTGGTGCAGCACGGCGGCCCGGTCATCGCCACCGATCCGGTAGTGGATCCCCCCGGCCCGCAACGCCTCCGTCAACCGCGGCAGCGACGCCTTCTCCGACTCCTCCTCGCGGAAGATCTCCGGCGACACCGCGATCCGCCGCGCCGTCGCCCACTCGAGAAGCTCCGCCCGGTTGAACCGGTACTGCTCCTGCAGCCGATAGGCCGGGATCGACCCCTGCTTGATCCAGCGGTAGATCGTCTTCTCGGAGACGTTGAGAAGGCGCGCGGCGTCTTTGACGAGGAGCTTCAAGGGGATTTGATGGGACTATTTAGCCCGTGACTGGACAGCGATGGACAATGTACTCCAACTAGGCAGAGCTGTCAATCCCGGTCCGGGCGGACCGGCGACGCGGGCCGAGCGAAGAAGCGAGCCGCTCTAGCCGCTGCCAAGCAGCGAGGCGAGATCGACCGGCAGGACCTCAACTCTTGCGATTTCGGGGTCAGTCTTCCCCGCCGAACTCGAGCCCGACAGCGCCGCACCCCCTCGCGGGAGGATGCTCGCCTCTGCGGCAAGACGCGCCACGAGCAGTGTCCAGACGGGCAACGCATCCATTCCCGACGCGATCGCCCCGGTCACGGAGTCCATCACCCCCAGGGCTCGGGGCAGCGCGCCCTGAAGCTTCGCGCT
>JBLMYC010000091.1:0-6670 GCA_050258075.1 Acidobacteriota bacterium | reverse complement strand
CAGCAGCAGGTAGGCGGCGACGCAGAGCGCGAAGTCGACCAGCATTCCGGCGTCGATCCGGAAGGGCTGATGGCGCAGCCCCGGCGGCAGGTAGGGCTCGAGCAGCAGGAAGTAGACGCCGTTGCCGAGCAGGATCGCCGCCAGGTAGGCGAGCAGCCGGCGCGGGCGGGGCCAGGGCAGCGGCACGGTCGTCAGGCGCGGCCGGCTCAGGCGCGGCCGCGGCTCTCGCCGCGGGTGAGGGCGCCGGCGACTAGGTGCGCGACGCGCAGCGGCTCGGGCTCGCGGCCGTGGATCTGGAGCCGCTCGATGACCCGTCGCGCCTCCTCGGCGGTGAGCCCGTGGCGTTGCGCGAACACTCCCTGCACGGGCGCCATCGGCTCGAGCTTCTCGATCAGGCGCCACTTGCGCTCGCCGCCCCGCACCCGCCCGCAAAGCGCGGCGCGAATCCGCTGCAGGTCCGGTCGGCGGCGCGCCACGACCAGGACCGGCAGGCCGGTGAGCCGCGCCAGAGCCTCGACGTCGACGACGTTGAAGCCGGCGAGCGCGATCCCTTGCAGTAGCACCAGGTCGAGCTGCGGCGCGAAGCGCGAGCGACGAATTGCCGCGACCAGGCGCACCGTGGCGTTGCGCCCGTCGCGGCGCACCCGGGTGGCGACGACGCCGTCCAGGCGGTCGAGCGCGAAGACCGCGCCGACCACCACGACGTCGCCGCGGTGCGAGCGCGCGAAAGCCCCGTCATCGAAGCCGATCGTGTGCGAGAAGCGGCGCACGGGCGCCGGCGCTATTCTGCCGCCAGCCCGCCGCCGGGACCCTCCGGCGTCGCCCCGCTCTCCAGCAGCTCGCGCGCCTCCGCGGCGCGGTCGGCGGGGACGAAGATGCGAGCGGCGAGACCGTGCTTCACCCCGAAAGCGGTCTCGTGCAGCGACAGGGGCCACAGGCCCAGCCCCTCGTCGCCCTCGACCACGAAGGGAATTCCGGCGCCGTCGAGCGCCGAGCGCAGGATCGGCAGCAGACTGACGTCGGCGGTGTCGATCACCTCCACCCAGTCCTCGCCCTTGCCGCGAGGGGCCTCGGCGGGCAGGCGCGCAACCAGCTCGACGTCGCAGTCGGGGCAGCGCGTGAAGCCTTCACGGAACTCGGAGCGGCAGTTTGGGCAGATCATGGATCTAGCATACGCCCCGGCGGTGGCGGTGATAGAAACCGCGCAGGAGGGAATCGCCGGGCCCGCTGGTGCCCGGCCAGGCGACGATGAGGGTTCTGCTGGCGGAGGACAACGCGGTGTCGCGACGACTTCTCGAGTCGCTGCTGCGCAAGCTCGAGTACGAGGTGACGCTGGCCCCGGACGGCGATGAGGCGTGGAGCGCCCTGCGCCAGCCGGACGGTCCGTGCCTGGCGGTGCTCGACTGGGAGATGCCCGGCCTCGACGGCATCGAGATCTGCCGCCGCGTCCGCGCCCAGGCGCGCGAGCCCTACGTCTACCTGGTGCTGCTGACCGCGCGCGAGGGCCGCGAGTCGCTGCTCGAGGGCCTGCAGGCCGGGGCCGACGACTTCCTGCGCAAGCCGCCGGACGAGGAGGAGCTCGACGCGCGGCTGCGCGCCGGGCGGCGGATCGTCGAGCTCCAGGCGCAGCTCGTGGCGGCGCGCGAGGCGCTGCGTGAGCAGGCGACGCACGACGCGTTGACCGGGCTGCTGAACCGCCGGGCGCTGCTCGACGCCCTCGAGCGCGGTCTGGCGCGCAGCCGGCGCGAGGCGACGCCACTTTCGGTCGTGCTGCTCGATCTCGATCACTTCAAGCCGGTGAACGACACCTTCGGCCACAACGCCGGCGACCTGGTGCTGCGCGAAGCCGCGGCCCGTCTGCGCCACGGCCTGCGCGGCGCCGACGCGGTCGGGCGCTGGGGCGGCGAGGAGTTCCTGGCGGTGCTGCCGGGCTGCGACCTCGACTTCACCTGCCAGGTCGCCGAGCGCCTGCGCGCCGAGATGGCGGCGGCGCCGGTCGCGCTGCGTGGTGGCCGCGCGGTCGACCTCACCTGCAGCATCGGCTGCGCCGGCACGGTGGGAGGCGACGTCTCGATCGAGGAGCTGATCGCCAAGGCCGACGCGGCGCTCTACCGCGCCAAGCAGGCCGGCCGCAATCGTGTCGAGCCGGAGCCGGCCACGGCGGAGGGCGAGCATGGGTGAGAAGCTCTGCCCCAAGGTCATCCTGGAAGGCACCCGCCTGACCCACAAGACCGATCTCGCCTTCGCGCTGAACGAGCACCCGCGCATCGTCGGACCGCGCAAGTACCGCTACCACTCGCCGCTCGTTTCGGCGGAGTGGTGCGCCTTCACCAACGTGCCGTGGGGCCGGGGTCTGGTGAACTTCGCGCCCGAGGAAGAGGCGCGGGCGATGGAGACCTACGCCACCTGGGCGCGCTTGTTCGAGCTGCTGCCCTACTATTCATGGATCGTCGATCGCTTCCACGTCTCGACCCAGGCCTACCAGTGGCAGGCGCACTGCCGGCGCTGCGATTTCGCCTGGCTGGAGGAACGATTGCTGCCGCTCGGCTTCCGCCTCGTCCTCTGCATCCGCGACGCGGCGAGCTTCGAGGCGGCGCGCACCGAGCGCCTCGCGGTGTCGGGCAACCCCGGCCAGTACGACGACCTCGAGGCCTTCCGCCGCGAGCAGGACCTCTTCGCCGAGCTGGTCGCGACTTCGCGTCTGCCCTCGCTGCGCCTCGACGTCACCGACGGCGACATCGGAGGCGCCGCCGATCGGGTGGCCGACTGGCTAGCGGCGAGCGGCGGGCTGTACGCACCCTGGGCACTGACGAGTGGAGGCCCCGCATGAACCCCGACGACGAACATCTGCGGCTGCTGTCGATCTTCCACTACGTCGTGGCCGGAATCGTGTCGCTCTTCGGCCTGTTCCCGGTCGTCCATCTGGTGATCGGCATCCTGGCCGTGACCGGGCGCCTCGAGGACCACGGTCACGGCGGCGATCCGGGCCGCTGGTTCGGCTGGTTCTTCATCGGCTTCGCGCTGATCTTCATCCTGGCCGCCCTGACCTTCGCGGTCCTGCTGGCCTGCGCCGGCAGGTTTCTCGCCCGTCGCCAGCACTACCTCTTCTGCCTGGTCATCGCCGCGCTCTCCTGTGGCTTCATGCCATTCGGCACCCTGCTCGGGGTGTTCACGCTGCTCGTCCTGCTGCGCGATTCGGTGAAGCGGCAGTTCGGGTATCCGCCCGGAGCGACGGGCGACGCGCCCTCCTAGGGGCGCGGCGTCGCGCGCAGCACGAGCAGGGTGAGGTCGTCGTCGGGACCGCCGGAGGCGGTGCTCCAGGCGGCAGCGGCGTCGGCGACGGCGGCGGCGATCTCTTCCGCCGGGCGCTGGCGATTCGCCGCCAGGCAGTCGCGCAGACGCTCTTCTCCCCACGCTTCTCCCCGCCGGTTGCGCGCCTCGACGACGCCGTCGGTGTAGAGGAGGGCGACGTCGCCTTCGGCGAGCGTCTCGATGGCAGGGCGGAACTCGGCCTCCGGGAAGCGGCCGAGCACCGGGCCCCTGGCGGTCGCCTCGCGCACGCCGCTTGGACCGGCGAGCAGGAGCGGCGGATGGCCGCCGGAGGCGATCTCGAGCGTCCCTCGTCGCGGGTCGGCGAGGGCGAAGGCGGCGCTGATGAACTGGCGCTTGAGGCGACCGCAGAACAGGCGGTTGAGCTCTGCGAGGACGCTCGCCGGAGCGCCGAGCTCGCGCTGCGCGGCGAGCGCGATCTTCAGCATCGAGGCAACCAGCGCCGCCGGCACGCCGTGACCGGCGACGTCGGCGATGAACAGGCCGAGGCGGCCCTCGGGGAGCTCGACGAAGTCATAGAAGTCGCCGCCGACGTGCGAGGCGGGGCGGTAGACGGCTGCCACCTCGAGCCCTTCGCGCCGCGGAGCGCGCTCCGGCAGGATCGACCGCTGGATGCCGCGCGCCGTCGTGAGCTCGGTGTCGACCGCCACCAGGCGCGCGGCGTCCTTCACCGCGCGCTGCATCGCGATCGTCGCCAGGGTGCCGATCAGGATCAGCATGCCGACCGGCTCGGAGGCGAGCGGCCAGCGCCCCGGGTCGACCAGACGGAAGTGCTCGTTGGCGACAAATAGGATGAAGACCGCGATCGCCAGGCGCAGCGCGAGGCGCTCGTAGCGCTCGCCGCCGCCGGTCACGAGATTGAGCAGGCCGACCGCCAGGAAGAGGATGACCAGCACGTCCTCCACCGGCTTGGCGGCGAACGGCGCACGGCGCACGAGGTCGTAGGAGATGGCGACGATCGCCCAGCCCGTGAACACGACGACGACCAGGCGGTTGAGGCGTCGCCAGCGATTGCCGAAGTGGTGCAGGAAGAGCGCCGCAGCCGGCACCGGCGCCAGGTACTCGAGGATGGCGCGGCCGTAGGCCAGCCAGCCGGGTTGGCCGAGATACTCGCCGGCGAGGGCGGTGTTGGCGACCAGGCGCACGCCGTAGATCCCGGCGAACAGGCCGGCCCAAAGCAGCCCTGGATGACGGCGCCGGCCGGCGAGCAGCGCGAACAGCAGCAGCCCGACGGCGATCGCGCCGAGCGCGCTGCCGATTCCGACGCTGGGCAGGTCGGCGCGCAGGGCGGCGGCGAGAGGGTCGCGAGCGGCGGCGGGCTGGGCGAGCATGGCGATGCGATCTTCCCCCGGAACGGCTGGCGGGAGGAAACCCGCTAGAATCGAGAGGTGCGACGGGTTTGGCCCTGTTCCGCCGCGCACGCGTCACACAATCCGCAAGTCGATGCATAGGAGCGAGCCCCCATGTCCAAAGCCCTGCTGTCCGCGGTCGGCTGTGCCGCCGTCCTGTTGGCGGTGCCGTTGATGGCCGCCCCGTCCGCCGTCGTGGAAAACCCCCTTCTCCAGCCGTGGGTCGGTCCCTACGGCGGAGTGCCGCCGTTCGACAAGGTCAAGGTCGTGCAGTTCCAGCCGGCCCTCGAGGTGGCGATGGCCGAGCAGCTCAAGGAGATCGACGCCATCGCCGCCAACCCGGCGCCGGCCGATTTCGAGAACACGATCGCCGCGCTGGAGCGCGCCGGGCGCACCTTCAGCCGCGTGCAGGCGATCTACGGCGTCTTCAGCTCGACCATGAGCACTCCCGAGTTCCAGGCGGTCGAGCGCGACATGGCGCCCAAGCTGGCCGCGTTCGGCGACCAGATCACCCAGAACGAGAAGCTCTTCGCCCGGATCGCCGCGATCTACGAGAAGCGCGATGCGGCGAGCCTGACGCCCGAGCAGAAGCGGCTGACCTGGGTCTACTACACGCAGTTCGTGCGCTCCGGCGCCCGCCTCGACGCCGCGAAGAAGCAGCGCCTGTCGGAGATCAACCAGCGCCTCGCCAGCCTGTTCACCAGCTTCAGCCAGAACGTGCTCGCCGACGAGACCGACTACGCCCTGGTGCTCGACAATCCGGCCGACCTCGCCGGCCTGCCCGAGCCGCTGCGCGCCGCCGCCGCGGTGGCGGCCGAGGGGCGGGGCGAGAAGGGCAAGTGGGCGATCCTCAACACCCGCTCGAGCATGGAGCCCTTCCTCACCTACTCCGATCGCCGCGATCTGCGCGAGAAGGTGTGGCGCACGTACTACAGCCGCGGCGACCATGGCGACCAGCACGACAACAAGGCGATCATCTCGGAGATCCTCAAGCTGCGCGCCGAGCGCGCCTTGCTGCTCGGCTACAAGACCCACGCCCACTGGCGGCTCGAGGACCAGATGGCGAAGACGCCGGAGCGCGCCATGGATCTGATGCTCCAGGTATGGAAGCCGGCGGTGGCGCGAGTGCACCAGGAAGTGGCCGACATGCAGGCGCTGGCCGACGCCGAGGCGAAGAAGGGCGGCGCCAAGATCACGATCGAGCCCTGGGACTACCGCTACTACGCGGAGAAGGTGCGCCAGGCGAAGTACGACCTCGACCAGAACGCGCTGACCCCGTACCTGCAGCTCGAGAAGCTGCGCGAGGGGATGTTCTGGGTGGCCGGGCAGCTCTTCGGCTTCCAGTTCAAGCCGGTCGCGGGCGTGCCGGTCGTGCAGCCCGACATCCGGGTCTTCGAGGTCTCCGACGCCGCCGGTCAGCACGTCGGCCTGTGGTTCTTCGATCCCTATGCCCGGCCGGGCAAGGGCTCCGGCGCCTGGATGAACGCCTACCGCAACCAGGAGCGCTTCGACGGAGCGGTGGCGACGATCGTCTCGAACAACGCGAACTTCTCGAAGGGCAAGCCGGGCGAGCCGATCCTGATCAGCTGGGACGACGCGCAGACCCTGTTCCACGAGTTCGGCCATGCCCTGCACGGTCTCGCCTCGTCGGTCAGCTACCCGACCCTCTCCGGCACCTCGGTGGCGCGCGACTACGTCGAGTTCCCCTCGCAGCTTCTCGAGCACTGGCTGACGACGCCGGAGGTGCTGAACCGTTTCGCGCTCCACTACCAGACCGGCAAGCCGATCCCCAAGGATCTGGTCGACCGCATCGAGCGCGCCGCGAAGTTCAACCAGGGCTTCATCACGGTCGAGTACCTGGCTGGAGCGCTGGTCGACATGAAGCTCCACCTGGCGGCGACGCCCGACAAGGCGATCGACCCCGACGCCTTCGAGAAGTCGGCGCTCGCCGAGCTCGGCATGCCGAAGGAGATCGTGATGCGGCATCGCAC
>JBLMYC010000090.1:0-6611 GCA_050258075.1 Acidobacteriota bacterium | reverse complement strand
GTGATGTCCTCGATCGAGAACTTGTTCTGGCCGCCGCTCGCCGAGTCGTTGGCGGTGAGCTGCCAGTCGTGATTCGGGAATCCGGTCGACGTCGAGGTGTCGTCGAACTTGATGCGGGTGTTGTTCTCCTTGAGGCGGATGGTGTCGAAGCCGAAGCTTTCGTTGTTGACGCAATCCAGGCCGATGCAGGCCGAGCCCTGGACGATCAGGTCATCGGCGATCACCTGATCGGGAGCCGTCACCCGCTGGACGCCGCTCGGCGCCACGAGGCGCCGGGCGCCCGCGCCCGGTGTGGGCTCGGTGAGATCCGCGGGCACTACTTCCCCTCCCGCGATCGCGAATGATCCGGACTGCACCTCCCCGGCCGCGCCGCCGCCAGTCCGCGTCTCGCCATGCGACTGGGCTTCCGCCTCGGTGCGCGTGATCGTGCCGTGGGCCGGCTTGGCTGTCAGCTCGTACTGATAGACGCCATCCGCCAACCGCTGTCCGGCGGCGTCGAAGAGGCCGATGAACGGGTGTTCGCCGGCAGCGAACTCGCGCCGGATCACTTCGCCGGTCGGGGTGGACACGGTCAGCGCCATGCCGCCGTTGCGCGCCGTCGGCACCCACTCGACTCCGCTCGAGCTGAGGCTGACGTCCGCCACGTGATTCGCAGACGAAGCCGCCCACGCTTGCGGCGGTGTCGCGAACCCGACAATCAAAGCGCTCGCAAGAACCACGAGCAGCACCCAATGTTTGTTCCTCTTCATCGGTTCTCCTCCCTGTAGGCAACGGCACCGGGCCACCCCGCGCCGTACTCTCGGGCTGCTGAAGGTCGAGCCCGACCAAAGAAACAAGACTCCAAGAGATGTAGAGTTTCTGGATAGCACAACCCTTTGGGGTAGGTCAAGCCCACCCGCGCAAGGGGGCTAGCCGTTGTAGCGATTCATCACCGACGACAGGTCGACTTCGAGCCACATTTCAACGGCGTCGGCGGCCCGTTGGATCATGGCGTCTACGCTGGCCAACTCGGAATCCGGAAACGGCCGCAGGACCCATTCCTCCAGGCGTACCGGGAGGGTGGCATCCTCCGGACCGACGCCCAGCCGCAGGCGCGGGACGTCGGCGGTGCCCAGGTTCTCGAGGATCGACTCCATGCCGCGGTGGCCTCCCGGGCTTCCGGATGGCCGCAGGCGCAGCTTGCCCAGAGGCAGGGCGACGTCGTCGTAGACGACGAGCATGTCGGCGGGCGCGACGCCGCGGTGCTCGGCGAAGCAGCGCGCCGCGTACCCGCTGCGATTCATGAAGGTCTGGGGCGCGGCCAGGATCAGCCCCGGCCGCTCGGCCATCCGCGAGCCGCACGCACCGTCGACGAGCTTGAGACCCCGCCGGCGCGCCAACTCCTCCACCACCCGGAAGCCGAGGTTGTGCCGGGTCTCGGCGTACCGCTCCCCGGGGTTCCCGAGGCCGAGGATCAGGCGCAGCGGCGCGCGCAGCGGTGCGCCAGGAGCCCCGGCCGGATCGACCGCCATCGTCTACTTCTTGGCCTTCTCGGGCTTCTCCGCGGGCGCCTCTTCCTCGGCGGGCTTGCCGCCCTTTTTGATGAGCTCGGGCTCGCTCGCCGCAGCCTCGACCAGCGCCTCACCAGGTGCCGCCTCCTCCGCCTTCTCGGCCTTGGTGTAGGAGCAGGACACGATCACGCGCGTCGCATCCTCGAGCAGGGTCACTCCCGCCGGAAGCGCGAGATCCTTGGCCTCGGCGTGCTGGTTGGCGTGCAGCTCGGTGACGTCGATCGTGAGGTGGTGCGGGATGTTCGCCGGCAGGCACTCGACGGTCACCTCGCGGGTGACGAAGTCGAGCAACGCGCCCTCGTTCTTGACGCCGTAGGCGAGGCCGGTAACTTCGATCGGCACCTGGACGCGCACCTTCTCGGTCATCAGGATGCGCTGGAAGTCGACGTGCTCGATGCGCCGGGTCACCGGGTCGACCTGCAGGTCGCGAATCATGGCGTGCCGGGTCTGGCCGGTCTCGCCGAGCTTGAGCAGGAAGATCGTGTTGCGATCGCCGCTCTTCTTCAAGGTCTCAGCCAGGCTCTTGCGGTCCACCAGGATCGGCACCGAGTCCTTGCCGCCGCCGTAGACGACGGCCGGCACCTGCCCGGCGGCGCGCGCGCGGCGGTTCGGCCCCTTGCCGACGGCCTCGCGCTTCTCGACTGTGAGGGGAATCTCGCTCATGGGAAGAACTCCTTCAGGGATGGATCAGACGAACAGCGAGCTGACCGAGCTGTTCTCGTGGATGCGACAGATGGCTTCGCCGAGCAACGGCGCGACCGACAGCGGCTGCAGCTTCGCGCAGCGCTCGACCTTCTTGTCCACCGGCGTGGTGTCGGTGATCAGCACGCGCTCGAGCGGCTTGCAGCTCGAGATGCGGTCGAGCGCCGGTCCGGAGAGCACGCCGTGGATGCCGGCCGCGAGCAGCCGCTGCGCACCTTGCTTGCGCAGCGCCTCGATCGCCTTGGTCAGGGTGCCGGCGGTGTCGATGATGTCGTCGACGATCAGCACGTTGCGCCCGTTCACGTCGCCGATCACGTTCATGACCTCGGCCTCGTTCGGCCCGGTGCGGCGCTTGTCGAGGATCGCCAGATCGGCGGCCAGGCGCTTGGCGATGGCCCGCGCCCGCTCGACGCCGCCGGCGTCCGGCGACACGATCACCAGGTCCGGGATCTCGAGCTGGCGGATCGCCTCGAGCAGCACCGGGGCGGCGAACAGGTGGTCGACCGGCACGTCGAAGAAGCCCTGGATCTGCGACGCGTGCAGGTCCATGGTCAGGATGCGGTCGGCGCCGGCGCGCGAGATCAGGTCGGCGACCAGCTTGGCGGTGATCGGCACGCGCGGGCGGTCCTTCTTGTCCTGGCGCGCGTAGCCGTAGTACGGCAGCACGGCGGTCACCCGGGTGGCCGAGGAGCGCTTGAGGCCGTCCAGCATGACCAGCAGCTCCATCAGGTTCTCGTTCACCGGGTGACAGGTGGGCTGCACCACGAAGACGTCGGAGCCGCGGACGTTCTCGTCGATCTGACAGAAGATCTCGCCGTCCGAGAAGTTGTAGGTGGAGACCTTGCCCGCCTCGAGGTTGAGGTACTCGCAGATCTCCTGCCCCAGGCTGGGATGGGCGCGCCCGCAGAAAACCTTCAGTTCGCCGTACATGACTCCCGCTAACGCCGCAACCGGCGGCTCATCGATCTCGTCGATCTCGTCGATCTCGTCGATCTCGTCGTGGCGGCACGCCCGGAGCGCGTCGCCGACTTTGGCTTGCATCTTGAGCGGCGTGGCTGGGGCGGGAGGATTCGAACCTCCGAATGGCGGATCCAAAGTCCGCTGCCTTACCACTTGGCGACGCCCCAAGGACCGGCGGCGCCACCCGAGCGCGCAATCCGGTTGATGCTATCACTAGGTCACGCTCCAGAACGAGTCCCGCAGATGGAGCTCCGCCACCTCTTCGACGCTGCGGGCCGCCTCGCCCTCTCCCGGCTCGGGGGCCGGCGCCGGCGGGCTCGCGACGCTCCGCGGCTTGCCCGACCGGGCGATCTCATACTCCTCGAGGATACGGCTCTCCATCCAGCGCCGCGTCTCGTTGTTCAGCGGATGCGCGACGTCCTTGAAATCGCCGTTCTTCTTGCGCCGGCTCGGCATGCTGATGAACAGGCCATCCTTGCCGTGGATGACCTTGATGTCGTTCACCATGAAGCAGCGATCGAGGATGATCGACACGTACGCCTTCAGCTTCTCTTCCTCGACCGGGAAGACCTTGACCTCGGTGATCTCCATCTCCGCCCTCCTCAGACCACACGAAATCGCGCCGCAACCTCGGCGCGCGACAGCGTCAGCGTCCTCAGCATGCGAACCTCAGGCGGTAGCCGTCGCCGCAGCGTCGCGGCTGCCGGCTCCTCGAGCCGAGCGAAGAGAGCCGCGCCGCTGCCCGACAAGCGCACCGGGGAAGCGCCGCACGCGAGGGCGGAATTATATACGTCGAGCAGCACGGGATGGCGATCGAGGACGTGCTGCTGCAGGTCGTTCCAGCCCGCGAGATCGAGCGGCAGGGCCGGTTGAACTCCCAGCGCCAGCGCGCGAACCGCCGGTGCCAGGGGACGGGCGACGACCGCGGGCAGGGACTCGAAGACCGCGCGGGTCGAGACCGAGATCGGCGCCAGGAGCAGCCAGCACTCCTCTCCCGGCAGGTCCGGGAGCGGCACGATCTCGTCGCCGCGGCCGACGCCGAGCGCCGTGCCGCCAACCAGGAAATAGGGCACGTCGGCGCCCAGGTCGCTCGCCGACTCGAAGAGCTCGGCGACCGTCGCCGGACGCCCGACGAGCTCGCGCAGGGCGAGCAGCGTCGCCGCCGCGTCGCCGCTGCCGCCGCCCAGCCCGGCACCGATCGGCACCCGCTTCGCGAGCCGCAGGCGCACTCCGAGCCCGGGGGCCCAGCGCTCGCGGAACGCCGCCGCCGCCCGCTGCACGAGGTTTTCCGGTCCCGCGCCGAGCTCCGTGCCGGCCGGTCCTTCGATGACCAGGTCGACGCCGCCGCGCGGTGCTGTCTCCACCGCGAGCTCGTCGCCGAGATCGATCGTCTGGAAGACGGTGCGCAGCTCGTGGTATCCGTCGCCGCGCTTGCCGATCACCTGCAGGTGCAGGTTCAGCTTGGCGAAGCTACGGAATCGTCCCTGCTCCACAGTCTCCCTCCACGGCGCCGGCGGGCGGCTCGAGATCCGGCAAAGGCCCGCGCAACGGCTCGCTCACCGCTGCCACCCAGCGCAGCTGCGCTCCGCCCCGGGTCGAAAGCACCGCCGTCGAGCCATCGCGCCGCCACCAGGCGATCGCCTCGCCACGCTGCCACAGGGTCCAGCTCTCGACCTCGCCGCCGGTCGCGGTCCAGGTCCAGCGCCGCCCCCCAGCCTCCTCGGCCGCGCGGGCGTCCGGACTGGAACCCGGCACCGGCGACTGCCCGAGCAGGATCCGCGGCACCACGGCGAGCGGCAGCGCCGGAAGGCGGAGGCCCTCCAGCCGGACGCTCCCCGCCGGCCGGCAGAAGCGGCTGGCACCTTCGTCGACCAGCAGGCCGGCGTCGCCGACGACCACGAGCCGCCACAGCCCGCGGCCCGCGATGTCCGCGGCACGCAGCTCATAGCGTTGCGGACCCGCCTGTCGCAGGACCAGACGCAGCGATCCGCTGCCCTCGCGGGAGGCGAACTGCGCCCGGAACAGCACCTGCAGCGCCGCCGGAATCGGCTCGCGAGCCGGCGACCGGGTTGCGCCGGGGGCGCACGCCGCGGCGCCGACGACCAGCGCCAGCAGCGGCGCGCGCGATCGGCGAGAAGACCGCACGATCGCCAGCTACGAGCCTCCCGTGAGCTCGCGCAGCTTGCGCTCGAGCGCCTCGCGGTTGTCGCCGCCGAGCTTCAGGGCCTGCTCGTAGGCCTGGCGGGCGCGCACGACATCGCCGGCCGCGCGGTAGACGTCGCCCAGATGCTCGCGGATGGTTGCGTCGTCGGGAACCAGCTGATTGGCGCGCTCGAGCGCGGTCTGCGCTTCGCGGTACTCACCACGCTGGTAGTAGGCCCAGCCCAGCGAGTCCACGTAAGCGCCGTTGTCGGGTTCGATCGCCACCGCGCGCCGCGCCAGATCGAGCGCTTCATCGAGTGCCTCGCGCTTCTCGGCCAGCATGTAGCCGAGGTAGTTCAGGGCCGGCGCATAGTTGGCGTGGGCGTGCACCAGATCGCGAAACACGCGCAGCGCGTCGTCCCGCCGACCGGTGCGTTCGTAGGCGGCGCCGAGCCGGAAGGCGATATCGCGCGACTCGGGCTTGCGCGCCCGGGCACTCTCCAGGACCGGTACCGAGGCGGCGTAGTCATCGACCCGCTGGTAGGTCTCCGCCGCCAGCAGCTGGCGGTCGACGTCGTCGCTCTTCGCCAGACCTTCGAGCGCGGACTGAGCCTCGACGCGGTGGCCCAGGCGAAGCTCGATCTCGGCGCGCTTGGCGATCAGCGCCGGCACGTCGTCGCGACCGGCAAGCAGCTTCACCGCTTCCTCGCCGTGGCCCTGATCAGCCAGCAGGTCGGCCTGGAGCTCGAGCGCCGCGTCGCGCAGCGCCGCCGGCATCTGCGGGTCGAGCATCGGCCGGATGGCGTCCTCGGCCCCCTTCCAGTCCTTGGCGCGCTGGCAGACGGCGGCGAGCACGAAGCGCAGCCGGCTGCGGTCCTCCGGTCGATCCTCGCCGTGGCCAACCGCGTCGAGCGTCTCGCGGAGCGCGGCCTCGGCCTCCGAGGCGCGACCCTGGCGCTCGCGCAGGCGAGCCAGGTCGATCGCCAGGTCGACGTTGTCCGGGCTGGCCTGGTGGAGGGCGGACATCTCCTGCTCGGCCTCGGCCGTGCGACCCATTGCGGCAATGATCATGGCCCGCAGATACCGCATCCCCGCGCTCGCCCCGGCCTTCATCGCCGGCTGCGTGGCGGCCAGGGCCTCGTCCAGCGCTCCGGTCCGCAGCAGCTCGTACGCCAGTTGGCGCTGCACCTCGAGCAGGCTCTGCTGCGCATCGGGCGTCGAACGCAGAACGGCCAGGGCCCCGGCGTGGTCTCCCTT
>JBLMYC010000089.1:0-20174 GCA_050258075.1 Acidobacteriota bacterium | reverse complement strand
GCCGAGCGATATGCGGCCGCGCGAGCCCTGCCCGGCGCCCGGCAGATGAGCGACGCCGAGCTGCGCACGGCCGCCATGGCCGAGATCGAGGACGCCGCCGAGGCCGACGCGGCGATCACCTCGGCGCCAGGTGCGGTACCGACGCTGCGCTCCGCCGAGCTCGCCGTACGTCTGTACCCGACGGATGCGAAGCGGGCGGCCGGGGCCCGGTCGGCGCCCGCACGCGGCACCGCGAAACAGCCCTACACCAGCGCCGGACTGGTACCGGTCTCGGCAGACCAGTCGTACCCGTACATCGCCGCCGGGCGGCTGTACTTCGACATCGGTTCGTCGACCTACTACTGCTCGGCGGCGGCGATCAGGAGCCGGATCGTGGTGACCGCCGGCAACTGTGTGCACAGCGGCCGCGACGGCCAGGCCGGCTTCTACGACAACTTCCAGTTCGTACCCGCCTATCGCGACGGCACCGCCCCGTTCGGCGCCTGGGACTACAGTGCCGTCTTCGTCACGACCACCTGGTATGCGGGCGGTGGCCGCGTGCCCAACGCCGCCGACTACGCGATGCTCGAGATGGACGATCAGACGGTCGGCGGCAGCCTGCAGCGCCTAGGCGAGGTCGTGGGCTACCTCGGCTACCAGGTCTCGGCGCTGAAGTCGAACCACGTGCATATCCTCGGCTACACCTCGGTCTTCGACGACGGCCAGCGCCTGCACCAGGTCACGTCCGGCTCCTACAAGGCGATCGGCCAAAACAGCGTGCAGTACGGCGGCGACATGCGTGGCGGCTCCCAGGGCGGCCCCTGGATCCAGGACTTCGGGCCCGATGCCGCCCGCGCCCGGGTGGTCGGCGTGACGTCGTCCTACCCGAGCCGCACGGGCCTCAACACCATGAGCTCGTCCATCCCGGATAGCCGCTTCACGAGCCTGCTCAATGCGGTCTGCGCCCACCGCGCCGGGAACTGCTGAACCCACCCGTTGGCGCGGGCTTTTCGACCGCGGCCGCCTTGACGTTTGTCGGGGCGGCCGTTATCTTTGACGGCGGTTTCGTGCAGCAGGCAGAGGGAAATCCGTTCTAGCCCGACGAGGAGGTTGGCGCATGGCGTATGTGATCACCGAGAAGTGCCTGGGCGAGCGTTACGCGACCTGCGTCGCGGTCTGCCCGGTGGACTGCATCAAGCCCGGCGACTACAAGGGCGAGGTCTTCATGATCATCGACCCCGACGTTTGCATCGATTGCAGCCTCTGCCTGCCCGAGTGCCCGATCGGTGCGATCGTCGAGTCGGAGGCCGAGAGCCCGGAGTGGGCGGCGATCAACCGCGAGCTCGCACCGGCGTTCAACGCCAATCCCAAGGTCGAGGAGCGTCCCCGCAACGACCCGCCGCGCAAGCCGGGCAACACGATCGTCAATCCCTGAACCGGTGGGGCGCCGCAGGCGGCGCCCTGCCGTTCGACGACCACCACGGACGCCGCCCAGCGGGCGGCGCCCGCGGCGGATCTCTTCCCCGTTGATTTGACTTGAGTCCTTCTGTGGCTTAGATTTAGCTCTTGGCCGTGAGCACCGTCCCGCCTGCCGAAGTAGACCTGGAAATCTCGCCGCGCGCCCGCTTCGACGTCATCGACGTCAATGAGCGGATCGAAGAGCGCCATGGCGATCTCCTGCAGCAGTACCCTCGGGTCCTGTACTTCTCGTACCACACGACCGCCGGGTACCTGGAGCAGAGCCTGTCCTCCCGCCTGAACGGCGGCAAGGAGGGTCTGCAGCCCTACATGCAGGTCTTTCAGACCCTCTTCCCCGAGGGGGCCGACTACCGTCACGACCAGATTCACCTGCGCGACGAGCTCTCGGCCGAGCAGAAGGTGGACGAGCCGCGCAACGCCGACTCCCACCTGGCCTTCATCGGCGCCGGGTTGCGCACCTGCGTGACCTACAAGAACCGTCCGGGAGAGCCGGTCTACTTCATCGACCTCGATGGGATGAACGCCGGCAAGCCGCGCCGCCGCCTGACCAGCATCGTCGGCTATCACCACGAGGAGGTGGTGGCACGCACCAGCCTGGAAGTCCCGGTGTCGGGGCATCCGGTCGACTCGATCAACCTCAAAGACCCCGCAACCGGACTGTACGCCCACATCAACGAGCTGGCGCGCCGGCACGGCGTCGGCCACGGGCGCGTCGTCGTCTCTCTCGCCGCGCACGAGCGCCAGGCGGGGCTGACGGTCAACGAGTACGAGACCCTGCTGATGACCCACGACCTCGCCGAGGTGCTGCGCGACCCGCTGCGCTTCATGGCCGAGAAGGGCCGCAGCATGCTGGCCGACCCGCGCGCCATTCCGCACCGCTCGATCGAGTACGCCAAGTACGACCTGGTGCGAGTCATCAACCGCCTGATGGAACGGCTGGGGATGAGCGAGTCGATCGCCGAGAGCCTGCTGGCGCGAATGCTGGCGGTGGGGGCCGACCGCTTCCTGCGCATGAAGCGCAAGGTCAGCCTGCTGGTCGCCGATCGCGACGGCGGCGGGTCCGGCACGATCGTCCAGGGCTCCTACCAGAGCCCGATCCTGGTGCAGTGGGCGAAGTCGGAGCACCACGCCCGGCGGCTCGACATCACCCTCACCCGTTTCGCCTAGAGCCTCTAGATCAGCGAGCGCGACTGCCCGCCGTCGACGTTCAGGCAGGCGCCGGTGATCCAGCCGGCGCGCGCCGAGAGCAGGAACGTGGCGACGTCGGCGATCTCCTCCGCAGTCCCGAAGCGGCCCATGGGCAGGTTGCGGCGCACGAACTCGGCCATCGCCTCGGGCTCCTTCTTGCAGCGCTCGTCCCAGCTCGAGCCGGGGAAGCGGATCGAGCCGGGGGCGATCGAGTTCACCCGGATCCCCTCCGGGGCGAGCTCGAGGGCGAGGATCTTCCCGGCGCTGATCAGCGCCGATTTCGTCGCGTTGTAGATCGACAGACCGGGGCCGCCCGCCTCGCGACCGAAGATCGAGGCCACGAACAGGATCGCGGACCCGCTCTGGCGCCGCAGCTCGGGCACCGCGGCGCGCGCCAGGCGCACGCCGGCCAGGACGTTGAGCTCGAAGATCTCGCGCCACGCCTCGTCGGTCGTCTCGACCAGGGCACCCCGCCGGTTGCCGCCGGCGTTGTGGACCACGAGGTCGAGCCGTCCGAAGCGCTGGCGCGCAGCCGCGACCAGGCGCTCGCCGGAGCCCGCAGCGGTCACGTCCTCGGCCACCGCCAGGACGTCCGTCGAAGTCTCGCGCTCGATCGCCGCCGCGGTCTCGTGCAGCCGCTCAAGGCCGCGCGCGCAGACGACCAGCCGAGCACCCTCGCGCCCGAGCGCCGTCGCGATCGCCGCGCCGATGCCGCGGCTCGCGCCGGCGACCAGCGCCACCTTGCCTGCGAGGCCGAGATCCATGCCGAATCCTCCTGAGCTCTCGATCCAAGATGGGAGGAAGACGCCACCCGCTACAGGCGGCGGGCGTTGGCCGGAGTCAGCTTGACCTCCGGACGCTCGGGCTCGGGCGTGAAGTCCTCGCCCGGGTTGATGAAGCGGTCTTCCTCGAAGCGGTACTGCTTGTCGTACAGCTGCTTGTAGCGCCCGCCCAGCTGGAGCAGCTCGGCGTGCGTGCCGCGCTCGACGATCCTGCCGCCGTCGAGCACCAGGATCTGGTCGGCGCTGCGAATGGTCGACAGCCGGTGGGCGATCACGAACGTCGTGCGCCCCTGGCGCAGGGTGCGCAGACCGTCCTGGATCAGCGCCTCGCTCTCGCTGTCCAGGCTCGAGGTCGCTTCGTCGAGGATCAGGATCGTGGGGTCGGCGAGGATGGCGCGGGCGATCGCCACCCGCTGGCGCTGGCCACCCGACAGCTTCACGCCGCGCTCCCCCACCACCGTGTCATAGCCCTTCTCGAAGCCGGCGACGAACTCGTCGACGTGGGCGATCTTCCCCACCCGCTCGATCTCGGTGCGCGCCGCGTGCGGGTTGCCGTACGCGATGTTCTCCGCGATCGTGCCATCGAACAGGAAGTTGTCCTGCATCACGACGCCGAGGTTGGAGCGGTAATCGCGCAATCGCACCTCGGCGAGGTCGTGGCCGTCGATCCGGATCCGGCCGGCGAGCGGCCGCTGGAAGGCCATGACCAGGCCGATCAGGGTGCTCTTGCCCGAGCCGCTGGGGCCGACCAGCGCGGTGGTGGAGCCGGCTGGGGCGCGGAAGGACACGTCGCGGAGCACCGGTGCGCCGGGGTTGTACTCGAACGACACGTCCTCGAACGCCACGTCGCCCCGGACCTCGGTGAGCGGCGCGCGGCTCGCGTCGTCCTGGTCCTCGGTCCTCATGCTCCGGATCTCCCGGATCCGGTCGAGACCCGCGAACGCCTCGGTGATCTGGGTGCCGATCGAGGAGATCTGGATCAGCGGCGCCGCCATCATGCCGGTGAAGAACACGTACATGACGAAGTCGCCGAGGGTCATCGAGCCAGCGAGGATCGCGCGGCCGCCGACCAGCATCATGATCACGCCGATCGTGCCGATCACCAGCGACGACGCCGCGCCGACCGCCGAGATCCCGGTCATCGTCTTGGCGACGTTGCGGAACAGGCGGTGGGCGCCGCGCGCGAACACCAGCTCCTCGCGCTTCTCGGCGGTGTAGGCCTTGACGATGCGGATGCCGCCCATCGCCTCGACCAGCCGACCGGTCACCTCGGCGAAGATCTCGTTGCGCTTGCGAAACAACGGCCGCAGACGCTTGAACGCGAAGCCCAGCAGGGCGCCGAAAGAGAGCAGCGTCACGAGCGTGATGACCGTCAGGCGCCAGTTCAGGTAGAACAGCACTCCGAACGCGAGCACCGCCGTCACCAGACCGCCGGTCAGCTCGACCAGGCCGGTGCCGACCAGGTTGCGGATGCCCTCGGCGTCGGTCATCACCCGCGACACCAGCTCGCCGCTCTTCACCGAGTCGAAGTAGCGCACCGGCAGGCGCGCCACGTGCGCCGCGATCGACTTGCGCATGTCGGTGATGGCGCGCTGCGCGGCGACGCCGAGCAGCTGCGACAGGGCGAAGGACGTCGCCCCCTGGACGAGCGTCGCCACCCCGGCGGCCAGCGCCAGCGGCATCAGCAGGTCGGTGCGGTGCTTGCCGATCACCTCGTCGATCAGATACTTGGAGCTCGCCGGCAGGACGAGCCCGGCCACCCGGCCGATCAGCATCAGGCCGAGGCCGAGCAGCAGCCGCCAGCGCCGCGCCCAGATGAGGTCGCGCGCCTCCTTCCAGGCCGCGCTCCAGTGGATCTTCTTCTTCGCCGGCTCCGCCATCCCCACCTCCGCCGCTGCAGTCTCTCACGCCCCGCACCTGGCAGGGCGCCGGACGTTCCTTGCCGGGAGCTACGAGGCAACAAGCTCCTACAACCCGCGAGCGCGTGAGGAATTCCCGGGCCGCGCTTAGAATGCGCCCATGACGAACGCCTCGTCCATCGTCCGCACCGCCTGTCCGCTCGACTGCCCGGATTCCTGCAGCCTCGAGGCCACGGTCGCGGACGGCCGCCTCGTGCGCCTCGCGGGCGATCGGCGCAATCCGTACACGCAAGGCTTCATCTGCGGCAAGGTGGCGCATTTCGCAGAGCGCCTGTACGGACCCGAACGCCTGCTCCACCCGGCGCGGCGCAGCGGCCGCAAGGGCGAGGGGCGCTTCGAGCGCATCTCCTGGGACGCCGCGCTGGGCGAAATCGCGACCCGCCTCGGCGAGGTCCGGACGCGCTTCGGCGGCGAGGCCATCCTGCCCTACAGCTACGGCGGCTCGAACGGCGCGCTCACCCAGGACACGACCGACGCCCGCCTGTTCCGGCGCCTCGGCGCCTCACGCCTCGAGCGCACCGTGTGCGCCGCGCCCACCGGGCGAGCCGCGCTCGGCCTGTACGGCAAGATGCTCGGGGTGGCGCTGCCCGACTACGTCGAGTCGCGCTTGATCGTCGTCTGGGGAACCAACCCGTCGGACACCGGCATCCACTTCGTGCCCTGCGTGCAGGAGGCGAAGCGGCGCGGCGCCAAGCTGGTGGTCGTCGATCCGCGCGCCATCCCGCTCGCCAGGCAGGCCGATCTCCACCTCGCGCCGCGCCCGGGCAGCGACCTCGCGCTGGCGCTCGCCGTCGTGCGCTGGCTGTTCGAGAACGGCCGCGCCGATCTCGAGTTCCTAACCCGTCACGCGACCGGCGTCGAGGAGCTGCGGCGCCGCGCCGCGCCGTGGGACCCCGCCGCCGCGGCCCGCTCGACCGGTCTCGAGCCCGCGGCGATCGAGCGCCTGGCACGCCTGTGGGCCGACAGCTCGCCCGCCGTCATCCGTTGCGGCTGGGGCGTCGAGCGCAACCGCAACGGAGGCTCGGCGGTGGCGGCGATCCTCGCCCTGCCGGCGATCGCCGGCAAATTCGGCGTGCGCGGCGGCGGCTACACGATGAGCAACTCGCCGGCCTGGAAGCTCGACAGCGAGGCGGCCGCCGCGGCGCCGGAGCCGGCGACGCGGCGGATCAACATGAACCACCTCGCCGACGCGCTGCTCGAGCTGCGCGAACCGCCGGTCCGGGCCCTGTTCGTGTACAACTCCAACGCCGCCGTCACCAGCCCCGACGCGGCGCGCGTGCGCCGCGGCCTGGAGCGCGAGGACCTCTTCACGGTGGTGTTCGACCAGGTGCTGACCGACACCGCCCGCTACGCCGACATCGTGCTTCCCGCCACCACCTTCCTGGAGCACCACGAAGTGGCGCGCGGCTACGGGGCGTACGTCCTGCACGACATCCAGCCGGCGGTCGCACCGGCGGGCGAAGCACGCCCGAACTACGAGGTGTTCGCCGAGCTGGTCGAGCGGCTGGGCCTGGCGCGGCCGGGCGACCCCTCGAGCGCGGCGGAGCTGCGCGCCGCCGTGCTGGGCGTCGATCTCGCCGGCCGGCTGGACTCCGGCATCGCCACGCCGCCGAGCGGCGCGCGCCCGATCCAGTTCCAGGACGTCTTCCCGCGCACCGCGGATGGCAGGATCCATCTCGTGCCGGCGGAGCTCGATCGCGAAGCCCCGGCGGGGCTGTATGGCTTCCAGGAGGACCCCGCCACGGCGGAGTTCCCGCTGGCTCTTCTCTCGCCCGCCACCCGCCAGCGCATCAGCTCCTCGCTCGGCGAGCGTCGCCGGGAGATCGTGCCGGTCGAGCTGGCGCCCGCGGACGCCGCGGCGCGCGGCATCCGCGACGGCGACCGGGTCCGGGTGTGGAACCGGCGTGGCGAGGTGATCACCGGGGCGCGGATCAGCCCCGGCCTGCGCACCGGGGTCGCGGTGCTGCCCAAGGGCCTGTGGCGCCACAACAGCGAGAACGGCGCCACCGCCGCCGACCTCGCCCCCGACAGCCTGGCCGATCTCGGCGGCGGCGCCTGCTTCAACGATGCCCGCGTCGAGATCAGCCGCGCCTGATCCTCACCGGCACAACGGGCTGTAAGCTAGAGCAGGAACGCAACTTGCGCCCCGCGGGGGCGTAACTACCAGCGATGACCAGGCTGCACTCGGCCCCCTTGCAGATGGCGGTCATGGTCCTGGTGGCGATCTTCGCCTTCGGGGTGGCGGCGCTGTCGGTCGTCGACATGTACCTGCCGCGGCCGTACGACGGCGTGTACCTGAACGCCGACGCTCCGAGCAGTCTCATCGTGCGCGAGGTCATGCCCGGCTCGGGCGCCGAGACCGCCGGCATCCGACCCGGCGACGAGATCGTCGGCATCGCGCGCTCGGCAGTGCGCTCCGCCGGGCACGCCGCGGCGCTGCTCAACAACCATGCGATCGGCGAGATCGTCGCCTATCTGGTGCGCTCCGGCGACACCCTGCGCGAGGTCCAGGTCAAGCTCGGGCCGCATCGCATCGGGGACTCGACCTTCCTGTACGCCTGCTTCCTTGCCTTCAGCTTCTTCTTCGTCGGCCTGTTCGTGCTCGCCCAGCAGCCGCGGCTGCAGGCCAGCCAGGTCTTCTTCATCCTGTGCTGCCTGTTCATGCTGTTCCTGGCCTGCCGGCTGCGGCCCGCCTCCTATTCCTGGGTGGACACCTTCGTCCTCACGGCCGGCACCGCGGCGCTGGTCTTCCTGCCGGCGAGCTTCCTGCACTTCTTCGTGATCTTCCCGCGCCCGCTGTGGGAGGTCACCGGGTCCCGTTTCGCAGCCTGGGGTCCGGTCGCCTGGCGGCGGCTGGTCGCCGGCATCTACGCGCTGCCGCCGCTCGTCCTGGTGACCACCCTGGCGCTCACCCTGTGGCGCCACCGACCGTACCTGCTGATCAGCGGCGCCCCGGCGGCAAACTGGTGGGTGCTCGCCGCCTACGTCAGCCTCGGTCTGCTCGCCCTCGGCTGGAGCGCGTCACGGCTGCCCGCCTCGCGCGAGCGCGCCGGCGCCGGGCTGGTGCTCGCCGGCGCCCTGGTCGGGCTGGTGCCGTTCTTGATCGTCGCAGTGGTGTTCCCGGCCCTGTTCCACACCGAGAAGTTCCTGATCTACGGGCTGGTCCCGCTGGCGGTCGTGCCGCTCACGTTCGCTTTCGCGATCATCCGCTACGGGCTGCTCGACGTGCGGGTGATCCTGCGCCGCAGCCTGCTCTACACCACGACGACGGCGGTCGTCACCGCCGCCTATGCCGCGGCGATCGCGGCCTTCAACTTCCTGTTCCGCTCGACGGAGCTCGCCGCCTCGCGCTACTTCCCCATTCTGCTGGCGTTCGCGATCGTGCTGCTGTTCGAGCCGCTGCGCCGGCGCATCCAGGTGCCCGTCGACCGCTTCTTCTTCGCCGATCGCACCCGCCTGCAGGGCGCTCTGGTCGAGATGGGCGAGGCCTTCACCGGGCGGCTCGACCCGGGCGCCGTGGTCGCCGACCTGGTCGAGGAGCTGCCCCGCCTGCTCGAGCTGCGCTTCGCGGCGCTCTACCTCCTGCGCGGCGAAACTTTCGAGCGCTGCGCCGGTCCGGCCAGCCTGCCGCCGAGCCTGCCGCTGGTCGAGGGCTTCTACCGCCAAGTGCACAGCTACACCACCCTGACCCGCCTCGACGACGTCGCCGAGCTGCGTCTGAACACTCCGCAGGTGCGCAACCTGGTCGAGCAGCTGCAGCTGCACGGCGTCGAGGTGGTGGGAGACCTCGCGACCTCCCGCCGGCGGATCGGCCTCATCCTGCTCGCCGGGCGCGCCGAGGGCCGCCTGCCGCTCGAGGAGGAGGAGCTGCGCCTGCTGCGCGGGCTGCTGCACCAGGCGGCGATCGCGCTCGAGACCAGCCTGCTGCTCGAGGAACGCGCCCAGCAGGCGGAGATCGAGCGCGAGCTCGAGATCGCCGCGGCGATCCAGCGCTCGATCCTGCCGCGCGACCTGCAGCTCGGCGGCGACTGGGACGTCGCCGCGGTCTGCCGCCCGGCACGCCACGTCGGCGGCGACTTCTTCGCCTCGCTGCCCGGACCGAATGGCGGCCACCCTGCCCTGGTCTACGGCGACGTCTCCGGCAAGTCGGTCTCCGGGGCGCTGTTGATGATGGCGGCCAAGGAGGCGCTGCACTCGCTGTCGCTCGCCCACCGCGATCCCGAGGAGCTGCTGGCCCTCGCCAACCGCCGGCTGCACGAGCTCTCGAGCCGCAGCTTCGTGGCCCTCGGCTATCTCGCCCCGAGCGCCGACGGGGTCACTTACCTGCTCGCCGGCCAGCCGCCGCCGCTCAAGCGCGCCGCCGACGGCACGGTCGAGCCGCTCGCCCTCCCTGCCCACCGCCTGCCGCTCGGCGCCATGATGCGCGGGCGCCACCGCAAGCTGTCCATTCCGATCGCGCCCGGCGAGCTGCTGCTCGGCTATTCCGACGGCGTGGTGGAGGCCCATCGCGCCGGCGGCGAGTTCTTCGGCGAGGCGCGCCTGCAGGAGGTGCTGGCGGAGGCTCCGCCCGACCCGCGGGCGGTCGTCGACCGCGTGCTGCGAGCTCTCGACGAGCACACCGGCGGCGAAGAGGCCTATGACGACGTGACACTGATCGCGATGGCGAGGCGAGTCCCTGGCGCCGCGCCTGGTGAGGAGGGTCGATGATGCGCCGATGGTGGATTCCGATCGCCGTCCTGCTGCTGCTCGGAGGCGGCGCCGCCGTCATCCTGCATGGCCGCCGCGCTCCGCAATGGTCGACCCGTTCGCCGGCCGCCCTGGCGGAGCTGGAGAAGGGTTTCGAGGCGGAGATGAAGTACTACGGCGAGGACGCCCGCGAGCACTACCGGCGTGCCTTGGCGCTCGATCCCGGTTTCGTGATCGCCAAGCTCCGCCTGCTCTCCGCGACCCCGGCCCAGGACAAGGATACTCGCCAGCGCCTGATCGACGAGCTGCGCAAGGCCGACACCCGGGCGCTGCGCCCGCGCGAACGCCTGCTGGTCGAGTACTTCCTCGCCCGCGCCGACAAGGAGAACGCCCGCGCTGACCGGCTGCTCTCGGCCTATCTCGACGACCATCCCGCCGACCCCTTCGCGCTCTCGATCCGCTGTGGCCAGGCTTGGACGCGCGGCGACTTCGCGGAGGCGGAGGCCTGCAACAAGCGCCTGCTCGACGTCGACCCCAACTGGGTACAGGCGCAGAACCAGCTCGGCTACCTGGCGATGGGCCAGGGCCACTTCGCCGAGGCCGAGCGCCTCTTCCGCACCTACCTGTTCATCGCTCCCGACCAGGCCAACCCGCACGACTCCCTGGGTGAGCTGCTCACCGTCGTCGGACGCTATCCCGAGGCCGAGCACGAGCTCGAGGAAGCGGCGCGAATCAAGCCCAATTTCTGCGCCGCGTGGTCGCATCTGATCCTGCTGCATCTGGTCGCAGGCGAGATCGACCAGGCGCGCAAGACGCTGGCCCGAGTCCAGGACGCCGGCAGCTGCCCGGCGGACTTCGTGCGCGCCCAGTCCTGCCGCCTCGCCGCCTGGACTGGCCTCGAGAGCCGCGACTACGCGGCCGCCTGGGCGACGGCCGGCGCTTGCGGCGAGAAGCCGGGCGATCTCTCCGTCATGGCCTACCGCGTGGCCCTGCTCGCCGGTCAAGGCGAAGCCGGGACGCGGATGCTGGCGGCCGCCCAGCAGGAAATCGAGTACCCGGAGAAAGACCGCACCAATGAGGCGGTCGTGGCGCACATGGCCGGCCTGCAGGCGCTTCAGAAAGGCGACGCCGCTTCGGCTGCGAAGCTCTTCGCCAAGGCCGATCAGGGTCTCGAGTACTGGTCGGATGGTGTGGCAATCCTCAAGCTCCTCAATCGGCTCGACCTTGCCGCCGCTCTGCGCGGCGCCGGGCGGACGGCGGAGGCGCAACGGATCACGGCCGAGGTCGCCGCCGTCAACGCCTCCTTCGCCGGCCGCTTCGCCGACGCACCGCCGCGGCCGCGCTAGGGGGAGGCGCGGTGTAGACTCGAGCGGTCTCGCGACCGCCATGCGTCGATTCGTTCTGCCGTTCGCGCTCGCCGCCCTGGCGCTCGGCGCCTGCTCTCCGGCGGCCCGGCAACCGGCGCGCCCGCTGCGCATCGCGTACCCGGCCGGACCCTTCTCGCTCGATCCGCACCGGCACAACGAGGCGATCTCGGCAAACATCCTGCATCACCTGTACGAGTCGCTGACCGCCTTCGACACCCGGCTCAACCTCGTGCCGCAGCTCGCCGAGAGCTGGGACAACCCCAACGACCTGACCTGGCGCTTCCACCTGCGGCCCGACGTTCACTGGCACGACGGGAGGCCATTCACCGCCGCCGACGTCGTGTCCAGCCTCGATCGCGTCCGCCGCGCGGGCGCCGGCCAGGAGTTCCAGGCCTTCCTGGTGGCGGTGGATCAGGTGCGCGTGATCGCTCCTCTGGTGGTCGAGATGACCACCAAGCGCCCCTATCCGATCCTGCTCAACAAGCTGGCCTTCGTCTCGATGGTTCCCGCCGGCTCGCCGGACGAGATCACCTCGCCGGTTGGCACCGGGCCGTATCGTTTCGTTCGCCGGACGCTCGGCGACGGCATCGAGGTCGAGGCGTTCCAGGGCTACTGGGGTCCCAAGCCGGCCGCGACGCGGGTCGAGCTGCTCGGCATGCCCGACCCCGAGGCACGCCGCGCCGGGCTGGCCCGGGGCGACCTCGACATCGCGATCGATCCAGCGGGCGGAGAGGCGGCGGCCAATGGTCACGGCTACCGGGTTCTCGCCCAGGACAGCCTGGTGGTTGTGTATCTCGCGTTCAACGTCGGCCCGCCGCCGTTCGACGACCGGCGCGTGAGGCAGGCCGTCAGCCTGGCGCTCGACCGCGAGCTGCTGGTGAGCCGGGCGCTGCGCGGCCGCGGCACGCCGCTCGGCCAGATGGTGGGGCGCAACGTTTTCGGCTATGTCCCGGGCCTGGAGCCACTGCAGCGCGACGTCGCCGCTGCCCGGCGGCTGCTGGCCGAGGCCGGCCATCCCCGGGGGATCGACGTCGTTCTGGAGGCGCGGTTCGGCCGCGGCGCCAGCGAGGTGGCGCAGGAGCTCGTCGAGGCAGGGATCCGGACGCAGGTCGTCGAGCGGCCGTGGAAGGAAATGTACCCGCGGGTCGAGGCGGGCAAGGTGCCGTTCTACCTAGGCGCTTTCTTCTACCCGTCGGCCGACGCCAGCGACTTCTTCGACGTCATCGCGCATACCCTCGATCGCGCGACCGGCTATGGCAGCAACAACACGATCGGCTTCTCCGATCCCACCCTCGACCGCCTGATCGAGACCAGCGGCATGAGCCTGGACATGCTCAGCCGCCGGGCCGAGCTCGAGCGCTGCATGCGGCGGGTGATGGAGGACCTTCCCTACCTGCCGCTGTACGCGCCGCACAACCTGTTCGGCGTGCGCGACGGCATCCGCTGGCGGCCACGCGTCGACGGACAGATCCTGGCCCAGGAAATCGTGCGCGACTAGGAAGTCAGCGTCCGCCGCCGCGGTCGCTATCCAGGCGTCGCACGTCGTCCGCCAGGATCAACCCATCCAGGCGCGGCCGCCAGTCGAGGTCGGCGCGCACGCCGTAGATGTCGAACGGCACCAGCAGCGGCACGTCGGCGAGACCCGCGGTCCAGGTGCGCAGGCAACCCTGCAGAATCTCGCGCCGGGCCAGCGGATCGAGGGTGCGATCGGCGAGCTCGATCCGCCGGTCGAGCTCGGGATTCGAATAGCCGGAGGAATTGGCTTCGCCGTAGCCCCCCGTTGCGCCCCGCGTATGAGCCATGGCGTCGAGCAGATCAGAGGCGTCACCCGACTCGGCAATCACCGCGCCGGCATAGAAAGGGACCTTGCCCGCGGTCAGGCGCGGATAGAGGTCCTCCCAGCGCTGGCGCCGGAGGCGGACCCGGATCCCGGCCTCACCGAGCTGGCGCTTGATCTCGGCCATCGGCAGGTCGGCCCCCACCCGAAACTCGAGCTCGACGTCGAGCCCGGCTGGATACCCGGCCTGGGCGAGCAAGCGACGCGCCTGGGCAAGGTCGCGTACCGCCGGCTGCAGGTCCGGCGCGTAGCCCACGGCATTGGCGGTCAGCATCTGGCTCGCCGCACGAGCCTGTCCGTGGTACACGTTCTCGACCAGCGCGCCGCGGTCGATCGACAGGTTCACCGCCTGGCGCACGCGCGGGTCGGAGAACGGCAGGGCGTCGACCCGCATCTCGAGATGGCTGACGGTGAGCCCTTCCACCGACACCCCGCGGCAGCCGCGGGCAGCGTTGACCCGTGCCACGTCCGCGGGGGACATTCCGCTCACCAGGTCGGCCTCGCCATCGACCAGCCGGCGCACGCGGTCGCCGTCATCCTCGACCGCCTCGAGCCAAACCGATTTCGTACTTGCCGCTCCGCCCCAGTAGCGCGACCAGGCGAGCAGCTCGACTCGATCGCCCGGCCGCACCGAGACGACGCGGTAGGGACCCGTCCCCACCGGCATGCTGATCTGCGGCGGCGAGGCCGCCGGAACGATCGCCACGAACGCCAGCTTGGCGAGCAGGGTGGCGGTCGGCTGCGCGGTCACGATCTCGACCGTGTCGGAATCGAGAGCACGGCAATCCCTCACCGCCAGCAGATAGCCGGCGAGGTCGGAGCCGGGCAGCTGCTGGGCGCGATGCAGGCTGAACACCACGTCGGCCGCGCTGAGCAGGTGGCCGTCGTGAAACGCGACACCGGGACGCAGGTGGAAGATCCAGGTGTCCTCGCCCGGCGTCTCCCAGGACCGCGCCAGCGCCGGACGCACGCGCAGGCGGCCGTCGAGAGACGTCAAACCCTCGTACACCTGGGCCAGCACGTTGAGCGTGTGGTAGTCGACGAACCGGTGAGGGTCCATCCCCACCGGTCCGGCTTCGAGCGCGATGCGCAGCGGCCGGCTGGGCCCCGGCCCGGGGGCGCCGCAGCCGGCGCCCCACAGAGCTCCGAGCGCGGCCACCAGGACCGCCGCGGACCGCAGCCGCGCGGCGGCGCGCCCGACTGTCCTGCGGATGATCACCTGTCGAGCATACCCAAGGCCGCCGTCGGGCGGCTCAGTCGGCGTCGCGACGGCGAATGTCGTACGCGAGGATCAGGCCATCGACTCGCGGCTGCCAGTCGAGGCCGGCGCGGATGCCATAGAGATCGAACGGCACCACGAGAGGAACGTACGGCACGTCGTCCGAAAGGATGCGGATCGCCCGCTGCAGCCGCTCGCGGCGCTGCAGCGGGTCGAGGGTGTGATCGGCCTGCTCGATCAGGCGGTCGAGCTCCGGGTTCGAATAGCCGCTGACGTTGGCCTCGCCGAAGCCCGGCTTGGTGCCGCGGCTGTGCAGGGACGAGTCCAAGATGTCGGAAGCGTCGCCGGACTCGGCGAGCACCGAGACCACCACGAAGCTCACGTGGCCGGCCAGCATGCGCGGATAGAGGTCCTCCCAGCGCCGAGCGCGCAGCGCGACGCGGATACCGACCTCGGCGAGCTGGCGCTGGATCTCCACCATCGGCCGGCCGCCGGCACGGTACTCGAGCTCGAGATCGAGGCCGCCCGCGTAGCCGGCCTCGGCAAGCAGGCGGCGCGCCTCGATCACGTCGCGGCGATGCACCGCCACGTCGGGCGCGTAGCCAACGTCGTTCGCGGTCACGATCTGCGCCGTGGCCCGCGCCTGTCCACGGTAGACGTCCTCGACCAGGGCATTGCGATCGACGGCGAGGTCGACCGCCCGGCGCACCCGCAGGTCGGAGAACGGCGGCCGGTCGACCCGCAGCTGGATGTAGTTCACGGTGAGGCCCTCGACCGCGGCCGCCCGGCAACCCGGCACCGCGTTGACCCGCGCCACGTCCTCGGGCGCCAGCCCGGCGACGAGGTCGGCGTCTCCGGACAGCAGCAGCCGCACGCGCTCCGCCTCGTTCGGCACGAAGACCAGCGACACCTCCCTTTCGTTCGCGGGCCCCTGCCAGTAGCGCTCGAAAGCGCGCAGATCGACCCGTTCACCGGGCACGATGCGCTCCACCCAATACGGGCCGGTGCCGACCGGCCATTGGATCGAGTCCGGAGAATTGGCGGGCACGATCGAGACGAATGCGAGCTTGGCGAGCAGCGTCGCCGAAGGCTGGCTGAGGTCGATCTCCACCGTCAGCGGGTCGGTGGCCCGCACGCCGCGCACTGCCGAGAGATCGCTCGCGATGTCGCTTCCTGGCAGCTCCTTGGCGCGGCGCAGGCTGAAGACGACGTCGGCGGCGGTGAGCTTCTGGCCGTTGTGGAACTCGACGTCCGGCCGCAGGTGCAGGACCCAGGTGGTCTCGTTCGGAGTCTCCCAGCTCGCCGCCAGCGCCGGCTTGACGCGCAGGTTCGCATCGAGGACGGTCAGCCCCTCGAAGATCTGCTGCAGGACGTTGCTGGTGTGGAAGTCGCCGGAAAGGTGGGGATCCATTCCCACCGGCGCGGCCTCGAAGACCAGCCGCAACGGCCGCGGCACCTCGGGCGGGCTCACTGCCCTGCAGCCGGTCGCGGCAAGCGCCGCGAGCGCCGCTGCCCAGAACCCCTGCCATCGCCGCCCCGCCACGCGGTCAGTCTATCGAAAGCGCCTCGGGCGCCCCCGTCATTGGGCGAGGAGAGGACCGGCGGTGATCGCCGAAACGACCACCGCGGCGACCGAAGCAAGCAGGCAGAGTGCCGCGAGAACGATGTGGCCAGAGGTCTCGTCGCGCAGCGGATCGAGCATCCGCGCCGTCAGGTAGCCACCCAGATAGCCCCCGAGGTGGGCCCAGTTGTCGACCCCGGGGAATATGAAGCCGAACGCGAAGAGCGCGATCGCCCAGGTCCAGGCCTGGCGGCCGAGCGCCGAGCTGCCGCCGCGGCGGCCGTACCAGACCAGCGCACCGAGCAGTCCGAAGATGGCCGCCGACGCACCGACCGTGAATCCGGCGCCGCGCAGGAAGCCGGGAAGGAAGACGAGATAGGCCCCGACGAACGAGCTCAGGGCGAAGCCGCAGATCGACGCCACCGTGTACACGATCACCATGCGCGCCGCGCCGTACAGCCGCGACACCGCCGGGGCGAGCTGGCGCAGCCACAGCATGTTGAACAGGATGTGGAGCAACCCGCCGTGCAGCCAGCCGGCCGACAGCACCGTCCACCAGCGTCCGAAGCGGAAGACCGGGATGGCACCGCTGGCGCCGAAGCGAAAGAGCTCGACGTTGGCCGGCGCCAGGAAGGAAAGGAATCCGCGACCCCCCAGGCCGATCGCCGACGGATCGGCGGCCAGGGTCAGCAGGTACACGGCGACTGCCAGGCCAATCAGGACGCGATCGAAGTCGAGCCCCAGGCGTCGCAGTGCGGTCGAGAACCCGAAGAGCCCGGGACGCGGCCGGCCGCAGAACGGGCAGCGCGATTCGCGGACGTCGACCAGCCGTCCACAGGACTCGCACACCACCGCGCCGCTTCTCTGCCGCCCCAGCACGGTGCGGGACTATATCCGAGCGCGGCGCAGCAGGGCCTTCAGGCTGGCCTCCGAACGGCGGCGGATCTCCGCGCAGCCGCCGCGCAGCTGCCCGTCGCGCACCACGAGCTCGCCGTCGACCACCACGTGCTTGACCGCCGCCCGCGAGCCGCCGTACGCGACGAGGTCGTGCGGGTCGACCGCGGCGGCGGCGAACAGCTCGAGGCGACCGCCGTCGAGCACCACCAGGTCGGCACGCTTGCCGGGCTCGAGGCTCCCCACCTCGTTCTCCAGGCGCAGGGCGCGGGCGCCCTCGCTGGTCGCCAGGCGCAGGGCGTCGAGGCCGCTCCAGGCCTGCGGTCCGTGGCGCGCCTGCTGCAACAGCGCCGCCAGCCGCAGCTCCGCGAAGCCGTCGAGCTCGTTGTTGCACGGCGCGCCGTCGGCGCCGACCCCGACCGCGATGCCCGCGGCGCGCAGGCGGACGACGTCGAGCATGCCCGAGCCCAGCTTCAGGTTCGAGCTCGGGCAGTGCACCACGCTGCAGCGCCGGGCGGCGAGCCCCGGCAGGTGCCGGTCCTCGAGCCAGACGCCGTGCGCGATGCGCAGGTCGGAGTCGAGGATGCCGGCTTCCGCGAAGTACTCGATCTCGTCTCTCCCGCCCTTCAGGGCGCGCACCGCCGCGGTCTCCTCCTCCTGCTCGAGGGCGTGGGTGTGGACCGGCCAGCCGTGCCGCGTGGCGAGCTCGCGCACCCCGTGCCACAGCTCGTCGGAGCAGCTCAGGATGAAGCGCGGGTTGAGCCCGTAGCGCAGCCGTCCCGCCGCGGCGCCATCGAAGCGCCGGCCCAGCTCCTCGGTGTCGGCGAGCGCCCGCCCGGCCTCCTGCGCCAGCGCCGCCGGCAGCCCGTCGCCGGCGTCCATCAGACACATGCCGGCGATGGCGCGCAGGCCGGAGTCGGCGATCGCCTGCAGCAGCCCGGCGGCGCCCGGGCCGAGACCGATGTCCTGGACCGTGGTGGTTCCGGACAGCAGGCACTCCGCCGCCCCCAGCCGCCCGCACCAGTACGCGCTCTCGTCGTCGTGCGCCGCCTCGAGCGGCCAGATGCGCTCGCGCAGCCAGGCGAGCAGACGGCGGCGCTCGGCGAGGCCGCGGAAGAACGTCTGGCCCAGGTGCACGTGGCCCTGGACGAGGCCCGGCAGGACGTAATCGCCCGCGACGTCGAGCACCTCGTTCGTGCCGCCCGCCTTCGTGGCGGCCCCCGGCCCGATGTCGGCGATGCGACCGTCCACCACCACCACGTCGGCATCGCGCTCGACCCGAGCCTGGGCGTCGAGGGTGAGCACCGTCGCGCCGCGCAGCACCAACTCCCCGCTCATCGCCTCTCCCCCAAGCGCACGCTGCCGTGTGCGTGCACGAACTCGGCCTGCCCTTCCGGCAGATCGACGCGCCACTCGACGTACAGCGGCACGCCCCGGCTCTCGAGGATCTTGCCGCGCTCGACCCGCGTCGGGACCTGCAGCGTGCGCAGCACCAGACCAGGCAGCTCGCTCACCCGCGCCACCAGCTCGGGCCGCACCGGCAGCAGATACTCGAAGCGCAGATCGCGTCCGCCGATGGTCGCGGCCACATCCAGCGGCAGCGTTAGAGCGTCGCCGCCGAGCTCGAGCCCCAGGCCGCCGTCGCGTTGTTCGAAGCGCACCGGGAGCGTTACCGTGGCGCGCGAGCGCACGGCCGTCGGCACCGTGAACGCGACCCCGTACAGCGTCCCGCGCAGCATACCGGCGAAGCGCCCGGCCAGGTCGGCGTTGACCTGGAACGAGCCGCTCGCCGCCTGGGTCGTGAGGCTCTCGACCTCGACCGTGCCGCGCAGGCGCTCGATGTCCACCGTGTTCTCGAACTCGGTGCGGGCAAGCTTCGCCGGCCGCGACCAAACCCGCGGCACACGCGCGATCTCCAGGCTGGCGCCGCCGCCCTTGCGGAAGGTGTGCATCACGAGGTCGGCGAGGAAGCCGACCCGAGCCGCGACCTCGATCTCGTCTGCGGCCGGGCTCGACGCGACCCGCTCGGCGTCCGGCTCCCCGTCGCCCTGCGCTTCGATCACCACCCCGAGCTCGGTCGGGGTCACGTACGGCAGGGCCCGTCGCGCTCCCAGCTCCCAGGCCGGGCCGAGCGACAGCCGCACGTTGCGGCGGCGCCGATCGTCGGGGGCGGCGGGCGGACGGCTCGCCTCCGGCGCCGCGCTGCGCGCCCTCCGTACCTGCAGCGGCAGCCGCAGCTCGGGTACCTGCAGGCTGCGCTGCAGGCGCAGGGTGAGAAGCGGCGCCAGCCAGCGCCCGAAGACCGGCCACGGCGCCAGCGGCTCGACTGAGAGCACCCGGAAGTACAGGGCGGTGTCGCCTTCGGCCGTGGTGCGCGCGAACGCCGCGTAGGTCGCGATCACCGGGCCGTGGTACAGACCGAGCCGCCACTCGAAGTCGGCGTGCGCCCGCAGCTCGGCATAGCCGTCGAGCAGCCGCACCTCGAGATCGTCGATGCGGAAGCGGTTGCCGCGGCGGGTCAGCTGGCGGTAGCCGGCGAAGCCGCGCAGCGCCTGTTCGAGCAAGGCGTGCGAGGCGCGGGCCGCGAAGTCGTACCGTCCGGAAGCGAGCAGCGCAGTCGCCGTGGCGCTGGTCGAGCGCGCCTCGGCGATGCGGCGCGCGGTGTCGGCGCGCTGCGCCGCGAGCTCCCGCTCGGCCCATAGATGGACACCGAGCGCCCCGCCGCCCAGAGCGACGAGGAGCAATGCCAGCAATCCACCGAGACGCCGGAAGCGCACTCCCTATTCTGATCGCAGCGGCACGACCGGCGCTATACTGCGCGCCGCTCCACCGCGAACCGATGACCGAGACGACCGTCGATACCATCGTCCATCGGCTGCTGCGCAACGCCGCGGCCAGCCCCGAGCGCATCGCCTTGCGACGCAAGCGCGACAGCGGGTGGCAGACCTTCACCTGGTCCGAGTACGCCGGCCTGGCGACCGCCGCGGCGCGCGCGTTCACCGAGCGCGGCCTCCAGCCCGGCCAGCCGGTGGCGATCCTGGCCGGCAACCGCCTGGAGTGGGCGATCGCGGCGCTCGGAGCGCTCAGCGCTGGCGGCGTCGTCGCAGGGGTCTATCCCACGCTCACCGCCGAGCAGACCGCGTACGTCGTCGGGCACAGCGGCGCGCCGATTGCGGTCGTCGAGAACCGCGAGCAGCTCGACAAGCTGCGCGCCCAGCGCGCCGCGCTTCCTGTCCTCGCCCACGTCCTGATCCTCGACGGAG
>JBLMYC010000088.1:0-8781 GCA_050258075.1 Acidobacteriota bacterium | reverse complement strand
AGCCACGTCATGCATCTGGTCTCGGGCGTGCACGGCGAGCTGCAGAGCGGAAGGGACGCGCTCGACGTCCTGCTGGCCTGCTTCCCGGCCGGTACGGTCTCCGGTGCCCCCAAGATCCGCGCCATGCAGATCATCGACGCGCTCGAGCCGGAGGCGCGCGGCCCGTACGCCGGGGCGGTCGGCTACCTCTCGTTCAGTGGCGACCTCGACACCTGCATCACGATCCGCACCCTGGTGGTGCGCGGCGGCGTGACCTCGGTCACCGCCGGCGCCGGCATCGTCGCCGACTCCGACCCTGCCGCCGAGGCGCGCGAGACCGAGAACAAGGCGGCGGCTCTGCTGCAGGCGGTGGCGCTGGCGCGCCGGCTGGAGGGACGTTCGTGATCCTGATGGTCGACAACTACGACTCGTTCACCTACAACCTGGTGCAGGTGCTGGCCGCCGGCGGGGCCGAGGTCGAGGTGCTGCGCAACGACGCCGAGAGCGCCGCGGCGATGCTCGCGCGTCGGCCGCAAGGGATCGTGCTGTCGCCCGGCCCCGGGCGTCCGGAGGACGCCGGGGTCTGTGTCGAGCTGCTGCGCCGGCGGCCGGCGGTGCCGCTGCTCGGCGTCTGCCTCGGTCACCAGGCGATGGCGGTCGCGTTCGGCGGCACGGTCGGCCGCGCGCCGCACCTGATGCACGGCAAGACCTCGCAGGTCCGGCACTCGGGAACCGGCATCTTCCGTGGCCTGCCGGATCCGTTCACGGCGACCCGCTACCACAGCCTGGAGGTGCGAGAAGATACGCTGCCGGCGGAGCTCCAGCCGGAAGCCTGGGCGGAGGATGGAACCCTGATGGGCATGCGGCATCGCGAGCTGCCGTTCTGGGGCGTGCAGTTCCACCCCGAGTCGGTGCTGACGACCGACGGACCGGCCCTGCTGCGCAACTTCCTGGCCCGCTGCCGCGGCACGGTCGGCATCGGAGAGCGCTCACAGCCATGACCGATGAGAAGACGCCGGCTGCCGTGCTGAAGCGCCTGATGCGGGGCGAGAGCCTGAGCCGCGTCGAGACCGAGGAGCTGTTCGGCCGGCTCATGGACGGCCAGATCTCCGACCCGCTGAAGGCGGCGCTGCTCGTGGCCCTGGCGATGAAGCGCGAGCACCCGCAGGAGATCGCCGGCGCGGCGGCGGCGATGCGCGCCCGCGCGGTGCGCATTCCGCACCGGCGCGAGGGTGTGGTCGACACCTGCGGCACCGGCGGCGACGGCATGGGCACGTTCAACATCTCGACCGCCGCGGCGCTGGTCGCGGCTGCGGCCGGAGCGCCGGTCGCCAAGCACGGCAACCGCTCGGTGTCGAGCCGCTCGGGCAGCGCCGACGTGCTCGCCGCCCTCGGCGTCAACCTGGAGATCTCGCCCGCGCGCGCCGGTGCGGCGCTCGACGAGGTGGGGATCGCTTTCCTCTTCGCGCCGCGCCTGCATCCGGCGATGCGCGAGGTGATGCCGGTGCGGCGTGAGCTCGGGGTGCGCACGATCTTCAACCTGCTCGGGCCGCTCACCAACCCGGCGGGAGCGCGACGCCAGCTGATGGGCGTGTATGCCCCCGAGCTGGTCGAGGTCGCGGCGCGGGTGCTCGCCGAGCTGGGCAGCGAGCACGCCCTGGTGGTGCACGGCAGCGACGGCCTCGACGAGATCACCACCACTGGGCCGACCGCGATCGGCGAGGTGCGGGGCGGCGAGGTGCGGGTCTTCGAGCTGTGGCCGGAGGAGGTCGGGGTCGAGCGCGCCGGGGCCGCGGCGCTCCAGGGCGGCGATCCCGAGCACAACGCGGCGCTGCTGCGCGAGATCCTCGCCGGCGTGAGTGGTCCGCTGGCCGACGTAGTGGCGCTCAACGCTGGCGCGGCGCTGTACGTCGCCGGGCGCGCCGCCGACATCGCCGCCGGCGTCGTCGTCGCCCGGCAGACGATGACCTCGGGCGCCGCCGCCCGGCGCCTGGAAGAGCTGCGGAGGTTCACCGCGTGAGCGAGATCCTGCGCGAGATCGTGCAGCGCCGCCGCGGCCGGGTGGGCACGCCGCTGCGCCAAGGGCGGCTGTCGGGCGCTTTCCCGCAGGCCAGGCTGCTCACGGCCGGCGACAACGCCTTCCTCGGCGCCCTGTACGCGCGGCGCGGGCGGGCGGTCATCGCCGAGGTCAAGCTCGGCTCGCCGCGCCTGGGGTCGCTTCAGGGCCGCATCGATCCCGAGGCGGTGGCGCGAGCGTATGCCGAGAACGGCGCGGCCGCTCTGTCGGTCGTCGTCGAGCCCGATTTCTTCCATGGCAGCTACGAGCTCCTGGCGGCCTGCAAGAAGGCCTCGGGCCTGCCGGCGATCGCGAAAGACTTCGTGGTCGATCCGGCGCAGCTCGAGTGGGCGAAGCAGGCCGGCGCCGATGCGGTGCTCCTGGTCGCCGCGCTGTACAACCGCGGCGAGATCGCCGCCTACGCCGCCCTGGCGCGCGGCCTCGGCCTGGTGCCCCTCGTCGAGACCCACAGCCTGGCCGATCTCGAGACGATCGACGGCCGGCTGTGGGAGCTGGTCGGGGTGAACAACCGCGACCTGCGCACGTTCGAGGTCGAGCTCGGCAACTCGATCGCGCTCATGCCCAGCCTGCCGCCGGCGGCGGTCAAGGTCTCGGAGAGCGGTATCGGGAGCGCCGCCGACCTGGCGCTCCTGCGCGGTGCCGGCTTCGACGCGTTCCTGATCGGCGAAGCGCTGCTGCTCGCCCCTGATCCCGGCGCCAAGCTGCGCGAGCTCCTGCGATGACCCGGATCAAGATCTGCGGCATCACCTCCATCGCTGACGCGCGCCTGGCGGTCGGGGAGGGCGCCGACCTGCTCGGCCTCAACTTCTACCCCGGCAGCGCGCGCGTGGTGGACGTCGAGCCGGCGCGCGCGATCGCCGACGCGGTGCGCGGGCAGGTCGTCCTGGTCGGAGTGTTCGTGAACGCGGCGCCGGACTGGGTGGAGGAGATCGCCGAAACGGTCGGTCTCGACCTGCTGCAGTTCCACGGCGACGAGCGGCCCGAGGACCTGCAGCGGTTCGGCGCCCGGGCGATCAAGGCGCTGCGCTGGACCGGCCGGCGCGACGTCGCGCGGCTGGCCGAGTATCCGGAGGTCTGGGGCTTCCTGCTCGACCGCCGGCACGACTCGCTGTACGGCGGCAGCGGCGAGGCCTGGGACTATCGCTCGGTGGCGGGGCTGCAGTGCCGAAGGCCGTGGCTCCTCGCTGGCGGGCTCGGTCCGCGCAACGTGCGCTCGGCGGTCGCCGAGGTGCGGCCGTGGGGTGTGGATGTCGCGTCCGGGGTCGAGTCGGCTCCGGGCAGGAAGGACGCCGAGCTGTTGCGGCGCTTCGTAGCGGAGGTGCGGAATGGGGAAACGCTCGCAGTTCCCTGACGCCACCGGGCACTTCGGCCCGTATGGCGGCAGGTTCGTGCCCGAGACGTTGATGGCGCCGCTTGCCGAGCTGGTTGCCGCATACGACCGCGCGCGCCGCGACCGCAAGTTCCAGCGCCACCTGAGCGACCTGCTGCGGACCTTTGCCGGGCGTCCGACGCCCTTGTACTTCGCCGAGCGATTGACCGCCCATGCCGGCGGAGCGCGGATCTACCTCAAGCGCGAGGACTTGCTCCACACCGGCGCGCACAAGATCAACAACGCGATCGGCCAGGCCCTGCTGGCGCGGGCGATGGGCAAGACCCGGGTGATCGCCGAGACCGGTGCCGGCCAGCACGGTGTCGCGACGGCGACCGCCGCTGCCCTGCTCGGCCTGGAGTGCCGGGTGTACATGGGCGCCGAGGACATCCGGCGCCAGCACCTGAACGCGGTGCGCATGGAGCTGCTCGGCGCCGAGGTGGTGTCGGTCGACGCCGGTAGCCGGACGCTCAAGGACGCGATCAACGAGGCGCTGCGCGACTGGGTGACCAACGTTCGCTCGACCCACTACATCCTGGGCTCGGTGCTCGGCCCCGATCCCTATCCGCGCATGGTGCGCGACTTCCACCGGGTGATCGGCGAAGAGGCCAGGGCGCAACTGCGCCGCGCGACCGGGCGGGCGCGTCCCGACGTCGCGATCGCCTGCGTCGGCGGCGGCAGCAACGCCATCGGCCTGTTCTCGGCCTTCCTCGACGACCCGCGCGTGAAGCTGGTTGGGGTGGAGGCAGGCGGCCGCGGCGCGGCGCTGGGCGAGCACGCGGCCCGCTTCGCCGGCGGCGAGCTGGGCGTGCTGCACGGCACCCGTACGCTGGTGCTGCAGGACGACGATGGCCAGATCGCCGCCACCCATTCGGTCTCGGCCGGCCTCGACTATCCGGCGGTCGGCCCCGAGCACGCGCTGCTGCGCGACCGCGGCCGTGCCGAGTACACGCGGGCGAGCGACGACGAGGCGGTCGCGGCGTTCCACCTGCTGGCGCGGCTGGAAGGCATCCTGCCGGCCCTGGAGAGCGCGCATGCGATCGCCGAGGCGGTGCGCCGCGCGCCGCGCCTGGCGGCGACCAAGGTGATGCTGGTCAACCTGTCGGGGCGCGGCGACAAGGACCTCGACAGCGTGCTGGCCTACGACGCGGCGCACGCGCCGCCGCCCGAGCTGCGCGCCGCCGATTTTCCGAGGACCGACCGATGAGCCGCATCGCCGAGGCCTTCGCAAGGTGCCGGCGCGAGCGGCGCGCCGCGTTCATTCCCTACGTCACCGCCGGCGATCCGAGCCTGGACGCGACGGTCGAGCTGGTCGGCGCGCTCGCCGCCGGCGGCGCCGACGTGATCGAGCTGGGAGTCCCGTTCAGCGATCCGATCGCCGACGGGCCGGTGAACCAGCGCGCCGCGATGCGGGCGCTCGCGGCGGGGGCGACGCTGAGCGGCGTGCTGGCGGCGGTCGAGCGGGCGCGCGGCCGGGTGGCGACGCCGATCGTGCTATTCACGTACTTCAACCCGATCCACGCGCGCGGTGTCGAGCTCTTCGCCGAGCAGGCGGCGGCGTCGGGCGTCGACGGCATCCTGTGCGTCGACCTGCCGCCCGAGGAAGCGGGAGACGTCGTGCCGCCGCTGCGCGCCGCCGGGCTCGACACCATCTTCCTGCTGTCGCCGACCAGCGGCCGCGAGCGCATGCGGCAGGTGGCGAGCTGCTCGTCGGGGTTCGTGTACTACGTGTCGCGCACCGGAGTGACCGGCGAGCGCGCCGCGCTGCCCGGCGAGCTCGCCGCCGAGGTGAAGCAGGTGCGCAAGCGGGTGAAGCTGCCGGTGGCGGTGGGATTCGGGATCTCGACGCCGGAGCAGGTCGGCGCGGTGGCGGCGATCGCCGAGGGCGTGGTCGTGGGCAGCGCGCTGGTGCGCCTGATCGAGGAGCACGGGACGCGGCCGGGGCTCGCCGCAGCGGTGGAGCGGCGGGTGCGCGAGCTCGCGGCGCCGCTCCGGGGCCGGCGATGAGCGGCGAGCTGCGCCACGTCGCAGCGAGCGTGCACGGCCGGTATCTGGTGCGGCCAGGGCGGCGCGGCCGGCCGGCGCTGCTCGGATTCCATGGCTACGGCGAGAGCGCCGAGCGACAGTTCGCGGAGCTCGTGCAGATCCCGGAGCTCGAGGGCTGGACGCTGGCCGCCGTGCAGGCTCTGCACCCGTTCTACGACCGGCGCAGCGGCGAGGTGGTGGCGAGCTGGATGACCAAGCAGGACCGCGAGCTGGCGATCGCCGACAACCTGGCATACGTCGCGGCGGTGTCGGCGGCGGTGCGCACCGAGCACGGCTGCGGTGGGCTCGCCTACCTCGGGTTCTCGCAGGGCACGGCCATGGCCTACCGGGCCGCGGCGGCGACCCGGCCGCTCCTCGGGCTGATCGCGCTCGGCGGCGACGTGCCGCCGGACGTCGCGGCGCAGCGCCGGCCCCATCTGCCCGAGGTGCTGATCGGCTGGGGCGAGCGCGACGGCTGGTACACGGCCGAGAAGCTGGACCGCGACGTCGCGACGTTGCGCGGGCACGGCATTGAGCCCCGGGTCGTTCGCCTGGCGGCCGGTCACGAGTGGACCGCCGAGTTCCGGCGCGAGACGGGCGCGTTCCTGCAGGCGCAGGAGGCGGCGGGCCGCAGAACCTGAGCGGGCGTCCTGCGTATCTCGGGCAGGAGGATCCTTGACCTCGGACCTGGAGCGGCAGCGGACTCCCTGGTGGCTGTGGCTGGCGGCGGTGGCGCTGTTCGCGTCCAGCCTGGTCGCCGCGCGGCGCGTCCTGCCGGAGTGGCGAGCGCCGCGCTATCCACCCGCCGCGGTCCTCCTCGAGAAGTTCGCGCAGGCGGTGCGCCGCGCCGGCTGGACACTCAGCGGCCCGACGACCCACGCGCGGCTGGCGGCCGATGACCAGATGGTCAAGGAGGCGTATCGCCAGCTGGGCGCGCGCGCATCCGAATGGCTGACCGACTCCGGGCGGTCGCTCCAGGTCGCGGTCGAGACGCCGGCTGGCCTCGACGGCGGCAAGCCGGGGCTGCTGCTCGCCGACCTCTCGGCGGATGGCGAGGTCTGGCAGGTGCAGCGCACGCCGCTGTCGTGGTTCGGTCCGCTCGAGGTGCAGTCGGCCGAGGTCGGCGACCTGCGGCGTGCCGCGGTCGCTCTCTGCCGCCGGCCGGGCGAGACTCTGGGGAAGGAAGCGCCGCTGGCGACCGCCAACGCCACCCTCACCGCCATGCCGATCGTCGGTGCCGACCCGCCGCAGCGGGTCCAGGTGCTCGACTTTCCGGGGCCCGGCGTCATCGCCATGCGCCTGCCAGGGTCGATCGAGCAGGCACGGCGGGAGAATGCGGAGCTGCCCTGGGGCCAGATCTTCTGGCAGACCGTGCCCGGCCTGTTGCTCGTCCTGGGCACCTTGGTGCTCACCATCGCGCTCGCCTTGCGGCGCTATCTGGGCTTCGCAAATGGCGCGGCCCTGGCGTTGATCGCCGCCCTCGCCTCCTACCACGAGCCGATCGATGCCCTGCGCTCAAGCTGGGTGAACGGGCTGACCTCCGGCGGGGCCTGGCTGGGGCGGGTCGTGCTGCTGTGGCTGCTGTGGTCGGCCGCGGAGTCGTGGCTGCGGTCCACCTGGCCGGGCTTCTCGACCAGCCTCGACGCGCTGCGCGCCGGGCGCCTGGGCAGACGGCTCGGCAATTCTCTGCTCGGCGGCTGGGCGAGCGGTCTGGCCGTCGCCGGGATCGGGCTGTGGACCTCGGTCGTCGCGGTGGCGGTCCTCGGCCTCAAGCCGGCCGGCCTGAGCGTCGGCGTGAAAGGGTTGGGCATGGAGGCAGCGCTGCTGCGCGGTCCACTCGCCGCCGGCTGCGTGGCGGTCGGGCTGGCGGCGGCGATGCGCGTGCTGCCGCGCGCCTGGGCGCCGCTGGGCGCCACGGCGGTGGCGGCGTTCTTCCTCGCGCCGACGTTCCCGCTCGCCAGTGGGCTCGCGGCGTTCGCGGCCACCCTGATTGGAGTCGGCGTCCTGGTCGCGGTCTATCAGCGCTTCGGCCTGACCGCCCTTCTCGCCGCGGCGATCATCGGGCGCGCCGCGCCGCAGCTCGTCTTCGCCCTCGGCCAGCCGCACTGGCTGGGAGGCATGGCGTTGTCGAGCGGCCTGGTCACCGGTGGATTGCTGGCGCTCGGCCTGGTCGCGGCGCGCCGCGCTCCACAGGTCGGGCGCGAGCGAGTCGGCTTGCCTGGCTTCGTGCTGCGGCTGGAGGACGAGCGCCGGCTGCGCTACGAGATGGACCTGCTGGCGCGGATGCAGATCGGTCTGCTGCCGAGGAGCTGCCCACTGCTTCCGGGCTGGGAGGTCGCAGCGCGCTCGCTGCCGGCGAGCGAGGCGGGCGGCGACTTCTACGACTTCCTGCGCGACGAGCGCGGCCGGCTGTGGATCGCCGCCGGCGACGTCTCCGGGCACGGCTTCTCTTGCGCCATCGCGCAGGCGATGAGCAAGGCGGCGCTCGCCAGCCTGATCTGGGAGGAGGCGACGCCGGCGGCGGTGCTCGCCGAGGTCGATCGAGTGCTGCGCACGCCGGGCGACTACCTGCATACCTTCGTCACCCTGGCGCTGCTGCGCCTCGATCCCGAGTCCGGCGAGGCGTTGCTCGCCAACGCCGGCCACCCGTACCCGCTGCTGTGGCACGACAGCCGGGTCGCAGAGCTCGCCCACTCCGGCCTGCCGCTCGGTCACGGTCCGGCGCGCCGCTATGAGGATCACCCTCTGCGGCTGCTGCCCGGCGACGCCCTGGTGCTGCTGTCGGATGGGCTGCCGGAGGCATTGTCGCCCGCCGAGGCGGCGCTCGGCTTCGAGCGCCCGGCGGCCGTCGTAGCGCATGCCGGTGGCGGCACGGCAGAGGGAATCCTGAATGAGCTGCTGGGCGAGTGGCGCGCCCATCTCGCCGGCGCCGCGCCGCTCGACGACACCACCGTGGTCGTGGTGAAGCGGTACGCAGCGGCCTCGGCGGCGGGGTAGTGACTCGGCGAGGCTCGGATCGCCCGTCCAACGCGGCACCCGCGGCGCTAGACTGAGCTCCGCGACCGACGAGGGGGACGACATGGCGGACGGCCAGCAGCTCAAGACGCAACGGATCTACTCGGGACGGATCGTGAAGCTCGACCTCGACCGGGTGCGCTATCCGAACGGACGTGAGGGCGACCTCGAGGTGATTCGCCATGCCGGCGCCGCGGCGATGGTGCCGCTTGCCGAGGATGGGCGAGTGCTCTTGATCCGCCAGTATCGCTACGCGCCGGACGAGTGGCTGTACGAGGTCCCGGCCGGGACGCTGCAGCCCGGCGAGTCGCCGGAG
>JBLMYC010000087.1:0-28865 GCA_050258075.1 Acidobacteriota bacterium | reverse complement strand
GCCCGGGTCACCGCATCACAGCAGGTGCTGTGGGTCGACGTCGATGCTCAGGTCCGCGGCCGGCTTCTCCGGCAGCACCTCGCGCACCAGGCGGTTGAGCTCGCCGGCCGACTCGCCACGCAAGAGGAGCTGAAACCGCCACTCGCCCCGCAGACGCTCGAGCGGCGCCGGCGCCGGTCCGAGCACGCGAATTCCCGCCGCTGCCGGGTGCGCCGACATGCGCGCCGCGATCTCCTGCAGCACGGTCTCCGCGCGGTCGCGGTGGCGGCTGCGGGTCAGGAGCTGCACCATCCGGGTGTAAGGCGGGTAGTGGAAGAGACGACGAAAGCGCAGCTCTTCCTCCGCGAAGCCGGCGTCGTCGTTGCGCAGCGCCGCCTGGATCGCGTAGTGCTCCGGGTGATAGGTCTGCACCACCACCCGACCAGGGCGCTCGCCGCGCCCGGCGCGACCGCCGAGCTGGACGAGCAGGGTGTAGGTGCGCTCCACGGCGCGGAAGTCCGGGAAGCCCAGGTAGGCGTCCGCCTGCAGCACCGCGGTCAGCGCGACGCGCGGGAAGTGATGGCCCTTGGAGACCATCTGGGTGCCGATCAGGACCTGGGCGTCGCCGCGCGCAAAGCGCTCGAGCACCACCGCCACGCTGCCCCGCCGACGCACCGCATCGCGATCCAGCACCTCGGTCGGGACCCCGGGGAAGAGGGCCCGGAACTCCTCCTCGATGCGCTCGGTCCCGGCGCCGACCGGCTCGAGCGCCGCCTCGCCGCAGCTCGGGCAGCGCTCGGGCACCGGCACGGTCGAGCCGCAGTAGTGACAGAGCAGCCGGCGCTCGCGGCGATGCAGGGTGCGCGGCAGGCCGCAGTCGGCGCAGCGCATGTCCTCGCCGCAGGCACGGCACAGCAGGAGCGGCGCGTAGCCCCGGCGATTGCGCAGCAGGATCGCCTGGTCGCCGGCGGCGAGGGTCTCGGTGAGGGCCGCTTCGAGCGCCGCCGAGAAGTGCACCTTCCCGCTGGTGCCGGGCGGCTCCTGGCGCAGGTCGACCAGCACGCCGGCCGGCAGGCTCGCGCCGCCGACCCGTCCGGCGAGGTCGAGGCGAACGAGCTTGCCGCGCTCGACGTTGTGCCGCGACTCGAGGCTCGGCGTCGCCGACACCAGAACCACCGCCGCGCCGGCGCGCGCCCCGCGCACCAGCGCCAGGTCGCGGCCGCTGTAGCGTGGCGTCGACTCCTGCTTGTAGGCCGGATCCTGCTCCTCGTCGACGACGATCAGGCCGAGGTCGGCGACCGGCGCGAACAGCGCCGAGCGCGGTCCGAGCACGACGCGGGCCTCGCCGCTGCGAATGCGCTCCCATTCCTGGTGGCGCTCGGCCTCGCCGAGGCCGGAATGGAGCAGCGCGAAGTCACTGCCGAAGCGCCGCGCCACCTCGGCGGCGAGCGCCGGCACCAGAGCGATCTCCGGCACCAGCAAGATCGCCGCGCGGCCCTGCGCCACGCTGGCTTCGGCGGCGCGCAGGAAGACCTCGGTCTTTCCCGCCCCGGTGACCCCGACCAGCAGGAACGGCGCGAAGGTGCGCCGCACCAGCCCGGCCTCGATCGCCGCCAGCGCCGCCTGCTGGTCGGCGCGCAGCACGATCGCCGGCACCTCCGCGGCCGCTCGCAGGCGATGGCGATCGAGCGGCAGGCGCTCCGCCTCGCTGAACTGATGCAGCACCCCGAGCCTCACCAGCCGCCGGAGGACCGCCTCGCTCGCGCCGAGCTCGGTCTGGAGCTCGGCCATTCGCGCCGGCCGCCCGAGCCCGAAGAGATGGCGCACGACCGCCTGACCGGCGGCCGACCGCCCGCAGACGGCGAGGTGCGCCGCAAGCTCTCCCGGCGCGAGCTCGACCGCCGAGACGTAGCGGGTGCCGCGCGAGCGCCGGTCCCCGAGCGCCACCCGGCCGGCGTCGCGCAGCGCTTCGAGGGCGCGGCCGAGTCCGGCCAGTCCGGTGCGCCGCTGCAGCTCGCTCACCCGCAGGCGCCCTGCCTCGCGCAGCGCCTCGACGATCGCCGCCTCGTCGGCGTCGCGCGGCGGCGCGATCGCCCCGGCGTCGGTCAGCCAGACGCGATGGTCGCCCCACGGCGCGAGGTCCGCCGGCAGCATGCTGCGCAGCACCTCGCCGGGCGGCGCCAGGTAGTAGTCGGAGACGAAGCGGGCCAGCTCCAGCAGCTCCGGTGTGAGCACCGGCTCGAGGTCGAGGACCTCCTCGATCTCGCGCAGCTCGACGCCCTCCGGGGCGCGCTCGCGAAAGCCGACGATCCATCCCACCAGCCGGCGCTTGCCGGCCGGGACCCGCACCCGGATGCCGGCGCGGGCGAGGGCCCGCAGCGGCTCCGGCACGGCGTAAGCGAGCGGAGTCTGCAGCGGCAGCGGAAGAGCGACGTCCGCGATCACCCGGCGGCCGAGGCGGGCGGCAGGGCGGCCTCGCCGAGGTCGCGACAGTGCGGCGAGCAGAAGCTGTGCCCCTCGCCGCTCCCCAGGGCACGGGCCTCCGGCAGCAGCACGCCGCAGGCGGCGCACCGCACCAGCCGCCCGCCGAGTCGCGGCGGGGTGGGTCCCGCCGGTTCAGGCGGTGGCGCGGGTTGCTGCTGGCGGTGGACGAACCAGCCGACCAGACCGAGACCGAGCAGCGGCAGCAGACCGCCGCGATAGGTGAACCGGCGTACTCGGCGACCGAGCGCCAGCAGGAGCAGCAGCAGGAAGGCGGCCAGCGCGAGGAGCCGCATCGAGAGCTCAGCCTCCCTTGCTCAGGCGCTCGATCTCGGTCGCCAGCTCGCTCACCGAGTTGTTGTTGGGCTGCAACTGGCGCAGCTCGTCGACCGCGGCTCTGGCCGCCTTGAAGTCCTTGAGGTCGAAAGCCAGGACGACCGCCCGGTTGTAGCGCGACTGCCAGTGGGTGGGCGACATCTTGACGGCCTGGTCGAACTTCGCCAGCGCGGTCTTGAATTCGCCCACCTCGCGCAGGCAGACCCCGTAGTCGGTCAGGATGTCGGCCGTCGCCGGGCGCAGCGTGAGGTAGTGCTCGTAGAGCTCCCTGGCGCGCTGCCAGTTGCGGATGTCGTAGTTCAGGTTGGCGAGCAGCAGCACGGCGTCCGCGTCGTTCGGATTCTTCTCCACCTCGGCCCGCAGCTGCTGGATCTGCTCCATGGACGGGCCGGCGCTCGCGGCCGGAGCCGGCGCGCTACCCTCCCCACCCTCCGCGGCTTGCGCCACCGCGGCCGCTCCCGCGGCCAGCCGCGCCGGCTGGCGGGGCGCCATGACTTCGTGCATCAGATAACCGGCGATGAAGCCGACCAGGAGGCCGATGATCGTGAACAGCCAGTTGTCGCGGTTCAAGGTTCCTCTCGCAGGTCGCAACGCCCCGCCATTGGGGCGGCGCCATTGTATCCCGCCCCAAAGCGAAGAGGCCGCCCGGTCGGGCGGCCTCTCGCACAACGGCGCAGCGCGGCGCTCCTCAGTTGGTCGTCGGGATGCGGCGATTGCGCTTGTCGAGACTGGCGCGCAGCGCCCGCTCCACCAGGGTGTCGGCTTCCTGCTCACTGATGTTCTTGACGTGCGCGACCTCGCTGACGATGAAGTACTTGGCGCGCTCGTACATCTTCTTCTCGCGGAACGACAGGCTCTTCTTGATGCTCACCAGGCGCAGGTTCTTCAACACCTCGGCGACCTCCGTGAGCCGGCCGGTCTTCATCTTGTCGAGGTTCTGCTTGTAACGGCCCTTCCAGTCCTTGTAGGTGTCGATCTTGCCGTCCTCGAGGATCGAGAACAAAGCGCGAATCTCGCCGCGCTCGCACAGCGGGCGCAGGCCGACGAGATCCAGATTGGCTTTCGGCACCATCACCTTGGAGTTGTTCGACAACAGCCGCAGGTGGTAGTACGTCTGCTCGTTCCCGTCGATCGCAGCCGGCGCAATCTTCTCCACCACGGTGACGCCGTGGTTTGGATACACGACCTTCTGACCGATCTTGAATGTCACGTTCGCGGAACTCCTTGAGCGTTTTGAGGTTCCAAGACTTGCAGAACCTGCGTAAGTGCTTGCCGCACTTACGCTTAGGGGAGGAACGTTAGCATACAATCCGCCCTCTCGTCAAGCCCCCAAGCAGGGCTTGGAGCGGGTTGTGGCGCCGGTTTGACTTGCTCTGGGCCTCGCCCTAGGATCCAACTCCCACCTCCGCGGCCGGAGTGGCGGAATGGCAGACGCACCAGACTCAAAATCTGGCGGTCCGCAAGGGCCGTGCGGGTTCAAGTCCCGCCTCCGGCACCATTTGAAATCAATGGGTTGAACGGATGGGCTACTCGTAGCGCAGGGCTTCGATGGGATCGAGCCGCGCCGCCTTGCCGGCGGGATAGATTCCGAAGAATACGCCCACCATCCCCGAGAAGCCGGAGGCGACCAGGACCGCCCACAGCGGAACGTGCGCAGCGGGCCAGTCGCCGGGCAGGATCTTCGCGACCCCCGCCCCGAGACCGTAGCCGGCGGCGAGACCGATCGCCCCGCCAAGCAGGGACAGGGTGACGGCCTCGATCAGGAACTGGATCAGGATGTCCTGGCGGCGGGCGCCGACCGCCTTGCGCACCCCGATCTCGCGCGTCCGCTCGGTGACCGAGACCAGCATGATGTTCATGATCCCGATGCCGCCGACCAGCAGCGCGATCCCGACCACCCCGCCAACCACCGCGGTCACATAGCCGAGCACGCTGCCCACGGACTTCAGGATCTCGTCCTGGAGCTGCACCTCGAAGTCGTCCGGCTCGCCCTTGGGGATCTTGTGGCGCTGGCGCAGCAGTTGGGTGATCTCGTCCTTCACCCGCTGCACGACCCCGGTGCTCTCGGCCTGCAGGCGCAGCAGCACCTTGTCGGCTGCCGCGTTGCCGAACAGCATCTTGGCGGTGTCGAAGGGCACGAACACCACGTCGTCCGAGTCCTGGCCGAGCGACTGGCCACGCTTCTCGAGCACGCCGATCACGGTGACCGGCAGGCTGCCGATGTAGATCTCCTTGCCGACCGGCTGCGAGCCCAGGCGCAGCTCGTCGACCACTCGCGTCCCCACCACCGCCACCTTGCGCCGGTGCTCGAGATCGACCGTCGAGAAGAAGCGCCCGCGGTCGACCGCCTGGTTGGCGATGTCCGGCCAGTTCTCGTTGACGCCGAAGACCAGGGGCTTGTGCTGGCGGTCGCCGTACTTCGCGGTCTGATTTCCCAGCATCACCGGCGAGATCAGGCGCACCCCGGCGATGTGGTCGCGGATCGCTTCGCCGTCCTCCCAGGTCAGCCGGACCTGGCGCGACATCGCCGCCGGGCCGAACTCGAACTTCGGGTTGACCGCGATGAACGTCGCGCCAACTCCCTGCAGCTCCTTGGTAATCATGAACTGCAGGCCCTGGACGATCGACACCACGGCGATCACCGCCGCCACGCCGATGATGATTCCCAGAGTGGTGAGAATCGAGCGCATCTTGTTGGCGCGCAGCGCGGTGACCGCGATCCGGAAGTTCTCGAGGAAGACCATGCTTGTCCCCCTACCTCGGCTGCTGCTCGTCGGCGACCACGCGGCCGTCGCGCAGCAGGACGCGCCGCCAGGCGTGGGTCGCGATGTCCGCCTCGTGGGTGACGAGGATCACGGTGTTGCCGGCGCGATGCAGCTCGTCGAAGAGCTTCATGATCTCCTCCGAGGTCGCCGAGTCGAGGTTGCCGGTCGGCTCGTCGGCGAGCAGGATCGACGGCCGGTTGACCAGGGCTCGGGCGATCGCCACCCGCTGGCGCTGGCCGCCGGACAGCTCGTTGGGCTGATGGTGCATGCGGTCGCCGAGCCCCACCCGGCGCAGCGCCTCCGCGGCGCGCTCCCGGCGCTCGTGGCGAGGGAGCCCGCCGTAGATCAGCGGCAGCTCGACGTTGTGCAGAGCGTCGGTGCGCGCCAGCAAGTTGAAGGTCTGGAACACGAAGCCGATCTCGCGGTTGCGGATCGCCGCCAGCTCGGAGTCGTTCAGACCCTGCACCTCGACCCCGTTCAGACGGTACGTCCCGGAGCTCGGCGTGTCGAGACAGCCGAGCAGATTCATCAGGGTCGACTTGCCGCTGCCCGAGGCACCCATGATCGCGGTGTACTCGCCACGCTCGATCAGCAGGTCGACGCCGTTGAGAGCGTGGACCTTCTCCGCTCCCATGTCGTAGACCTTCTGGATGCCGGCGAGCTCGATCAGCGCCATGGTCGCGGGCCTCGGGCCGGCCTAGTTGGCGGTCCCTTCGGCCTCGCCTCCTTCGCCCTCCTTGACCACCTGCACGCCGTCGCCGTCCTGCAGCTTCTTGAGGCTGCGGTAGGGTCCGGTCACGATCTGCTGGCCGTCGGTGATCCCGGAGGTGATCTCGACTCCGGTTGCGTCGGCGATCCCGGTCTTGACCGCGACCTGCCGCGCCTTGCCCTTCTCCACCACGAAGACGACCTTGACCTCGGGGACCTCGACGCCGCCGGGGCCGTTCTTGGGCGCGCCGACCGGCTTGCGATCGACTACCGCCTGGATCGGCACCACCAGCGCCTTCGGGCTCAGCGCGGTGTCGATGCTGGCGCGGGCCGACATCCCCGGCCGCAGCGTGGCGTCGGGTGCGTCGAGCAGCACCTTCACCTTGAAGAAGGTGACGTCCGGCTGGGTGGCCTTGGAGTAGCCGGAGCTGCCGATTTCGACGACCTTGCCCTGATACGGGTGGTCGGGCAGCGCGTCGACGTCCACGCTCGCCTTCTGTCCCACCTTCACGTATACGATCTCGGTCTCGTCCACGTCGACCTCGACCAGGATCTCCGACAGGTCGGCGATCGTGCCGATCACCGACGCCGGGTTGTTCATCGTGCCCGACACCACCACCTCGCCCTCCTTGGCGTTCAGCGCGATCACCCGGCCGGAGATCGGCGCGTAGATGGTGGTCTTGTCGAGGTCGCTCTTGGCCTTCTCGAAGTCCGCCTTCGCCTGAGCGACTCCTTCGCGGCCCTGCTCGAGCATCTGCAGCGCCGAGTTGTGGTTGAGCTCGGCCGCCTCGAGCTGCTCGCGCGAGGCGATCTGGTCGGAGATCAGCCGCTCGGCGCGGTGCAGCTTCACTTCGGTGTCGGCGAGCGAGATCTCCGCCTGACGCAGGCGCGAGCGCGCGATCTCGAGTTGCGCCGCGGTCGAGTCGCGCAGCGCGATGAACGCTTCGCGCTCGAGCTCCAGAAACGGCTTGCCGGCCTCGATCCAGTCCCCCTCCTGCACGTAGAGCTTCTGGATCTTGCCGACGACGTGGGCCGAGATGTTGACCTTGGTGCGCGGGTCGACCTGGCCGCTCGCTTTCACGATGCGTGAGATGTCGCGCCGCACGACCGTCTCGGCGTACACCCGGGTCCCCTTGCCGCCGCGCCGCGCCGCGATGATGCTGCCGACCACGATGACGAGCAGCACCGCGGCGCCGGCGGCGATCGCCCAGACCCGCTTGCGCCCCAGCCCGGCGTCGCCCGCCGCGGCGTTGGCCGGCTCGGAGACCGGATCAGAAAATGGCACTGATCCCCACCTTTCCGAGCACGTACACCGCCCACAGCGCCACCACGCCGCCGACCGCGGCGGCCCGCGACACGCGGCCGACGATGCGATAGCCGATCGCCAGCAGCACCACGCTCCAGATCGAGAACACGTCGAAGCTCGACAGCAGGGCCACCAGCGGCTTGGCGGTCTCCGGGCCGAGGAAGGCGCCCGGATTCGAGAACAGGAACGATCCGCTGCGCATGCGCTCGTAGTCGAGCGTCGTCTGGCTGAGGATCACCGGCAGGGACAGCAGTCCGGCCAGCGCACCTGGCAGGAAACCGTGCACGGCGACCGCGAAGCTGCGCTGGAAGTCGAGCTCCGATCCGAGCAGGCGGAACAGCACCCAGAAGACGAGCGCGACCAGCAGGTAGATGACCGGCTGGGCCACCAGCCCGACCGCCGCGAACACCCAGCGGAACTTCTGCGCGAACTCGATCTGCTTGTCCAGGAGGTCGTTCGGCACCTGGCGTCCGGACTGCGCGACCTGGTCGCGGATCACCTTCTCCATGTCGATCCTGGGCGTCACCACCACGGTCGCCACCACGCTCACCGCGATCAGCGTGATCAGCGCCACCACCCAGGTCGGGCGCTCGGCAATCGCCGCGAAGGCCTTGCCCGGTGCGACCAGGACTCCGAGCATGCGGTTGAATCCCGACTCTCTCATGAGACCCCTCCTCCCCATCGCAAGGGACGGCCCGAAGGGCGCCGAGCCCTCCGAGCCGTTTGCCACCCGTTTCCCACTCCTTACGGCTGCTGGCCCGGCTCCGTGATCTCCACGTGGAGCTGCTGGAGCAGAGTGCCCGTCGCACGCTCGTAGTCGACCAGGGCCTTGCGGTAGCCGGTGATCGCGGTCACCTCGCGTCCCTTGGCGGCGATCAGGTCGTTCTGGATCTGCAGCACCTGGAAGCTGGTGGACATGCCGTTCTCGTAGCGCTTACGCTCGGCGTCGAGGTTCTTCTCCGCCAGGGTGCGGGAGATCTTCGCCGACTCGATCTGCTTGCCCGCGGTCTCGACCGTGCGCACCGCCGTACGCACATCGGTGATGACCTGCAGCTCGAAATCCTGCAGCCCGGCCTTGGCCTTGTCGAGCTCGAGATCGGCGATCGTGCTCTGCGCCCTCGCCGTCCGGTTCTGGATCGGAATCGCCAGGGCGAGGCCTACCGACCAGGTCGGGAATCGCGTGATCTGGTCGAACACCGTGCTCACCTGCTCGGTGCCGTTGGACAGCCCGTAGCTGACGGTGGCGTCGAGGCGCGGCTTGCGCTGGTTGTGGAAGTAGGTGGCGTCGAGCTCCTTGCTCTTCACGGTCAGACGGGCCTGCGCCAGGTCCTGGCGCATGTCGAGCGCGGTCTTGATCGCCTGGTCGAGGTCGATCTTTTCGCGATCCATGACCGCCGGCGTCTCCGGCACCACCGGCTGCGTCCACACCGTCGCCGATTCCGGATTGATCAGGCGGCGCAGCGCGTCCTCCGCGTTGCCGACCGCCCCCTGGGCGGTGACGATCGTCTCCTCGGCCTCGGCGATACCGACCTCGCTCTGCACCAGCTCGAGCGGCGCCAGCGTGCCGACCTCGACCCGCACCTTGTTCGTCTGATGGAGCTCCTTGGCGAGGGCGAGCGCATCCTGCGCGACCTGCAGCTGATCGCGCGACTGGATCAGGTTCCAGTAGGCGTTCTCGACCGACTGGACGGTGCTCAGCACCTGCTGCTCGAAGGCGGCGCGGCTGATGTCGTTGCTCACTCGGGCGACCAGGATGGTGTGCTCGGTCGCCAGGCGGCCGAGATCGCGCAGCAGGGGCTGCTTGAACGTCAAGGTCGGCGCGGTCTTCACGAACACCGAGTTGTACTGCACGCCCGGGGGCAGCTGCGGCGGCCGTCCCGAATCCGAGCGGCTGCTCTGCCAGCCCAGGCTCATCGTGCCGCCGGTGGCGATCAGCTGGCTCAAACCGAGGTTGAAGGTCGAGGTCTTGAAGCGACCCGACTCGAAGCCCGACTGCGTCGCCTGCTTGGAATCCGAATAGCCGGCGCTGGCCGACCCGAACAGGTCATAGACGCCGGTCGCCTGGAAGATCCCCTGCCGCGCCTCTTCGCGGTCGAAGCGCTGCACGGCAATGCCAAGGTTGCGCCGCAGGGCCATGGCGATCGCCTCGTCCACCGTCAGCAGCAACTTGCCGTCCTCGACCCGTAACTCGGGCGCCTTGGCCGGCTCCTCGGCCTGGCTCGAAACCTGCAAGGCCTGCGCTCCAGCGCCCGTCGCCAAGGCAGCCAGGGCGATCCCGGCGGCCATTCTGGAAATCGCTCGACTCATCCGTTAGTCCCTCTCTGACGTCGTCTCTCTTGCAATCGATGCACGGGCCCCGGCCCGTCCCAGCGAAGTCTACGAAAGCTAGGACGAAAGGTTACACCGCCGGCGCCCCGAGCTCACCCGGAAAGTGGCAGGCGACCCAGCGGCCCGGCTCGGCCTCGCGCAGTGCCGGAACCTCCGCACGGCAGCGCTCGCGCGCGATCGGACAGCGCGGATGAAACGCACAGCCGGGGGGGCGCCGCGCCGGGTCCGGCACTTCGTCGGCTGCGCCCCGCCGCCCGTTCGTCGACCCGGCAGCCGGCACGCGCGCCGCGCCGGGCGTGGCGGACAGCAGGCGCACCGTGTAGGGATGCAGCGGCCGGGCCAGGATCTCATCCCGTCCGCCCTGCTCCACGACCCGCCCGAGGTACATCACCACCACCTCGTCGGCGACGTGCTCGACCACCGCCAAGTCATGGCTGATGAACAGCATCCCCAGGCGAAAACGCTGCTGCAGCTCGGCGAGCAGGTTGAGGATCTGGGCGCGCACCGAGACGTCCAGGGCGGAGACCGGCTCGTCCGCGACCACGAACGACGGCCCGCTGGCGAGGGCGCGGGCGATGCCGACGCGCTGGCGCTGACCGCCCGAGAACTCGTGCGGGTAGCGCTCGGCGGCGCTCGCCGGCAGGCCGACACGCTCCAGGAGCTCGCGCGCCCGCTCCAGCGCCTCCCGCCGCGAGGCCAGGCCGTGGACGCGCAGCGGCTCGGCGACCGCGTCGCCGATTCGCAGCCGCGGATTGAGCGAGGTGTAGGGATCCTGGAAGATCATCTGGCAGTCGCGCCGCCGGCGGCGCAGCTCGGCCGGGCCGAGGCGCAAGAGGTCCTCGCCGCGCAGCAGGACGGAGCCGGCGTCGGGCTCGATCAGGCGCAGCAGGCAGCGCCCGAGTGTCGTCTTGCCCGAGCCCGATTCGCCGACCAGCGCGACGCAGCGCTCCTCCCCGACCTCGAGGTCGACCCGATCGAGGGCGCGGACCTCCCCGCTGCGGCGTCCGAAGATCCCGGCGCGCAGCGGGAAGCGCTTCTCCAGGCCGCGCGCCTCGATCAGCGGGGTCATCCACGCCCTCCCGCCGGCAGGCCGCCGTGCAGGAAGCAGCTCACGGTCCGGCCGGCGGCGAGCGCGACCGGCGGCGGGTCGAAGGCGGCGCAGGGCGCGAAAGCCTCGGCGCAGCGCGGATGGAAGGCGCAGCCCGCGGGCAGCGCCCCGGGCTCGGGCACGGCGCCCGGCAGCGCCGCCAGGCCGCCCTTCGCGACTCGCGACCCCAGCCGCGGCTGGGCGCGAACCAGGGCGCGGGTGTAGGGATGCGCGGGGTCGGCGAGCAGGGCCGGCGCGGGCCCTTCCTCGACGATGCGACCGGCGTACATCACCGCCAGGCGATCGCAGCTCGCGCCGAGCAGGGCCAGGTCGTGCGAGACCAGGAGGAGCGCCAGCCCGCGCTCCCGGCGCAGGCGGTCGAGCAGATCGAGGATCTCCGCCTGCAGGGTCACGTCCAGGGCGCTGGTCGGCTCGTCGGCGATCAGCAGCGCCGGCCGGGCGGCGAGCGCGATGGCGATCAGCACTCGCTGGCGCTGGCCACCGGAGAGCTGATGGGGATAGCGCAGCAGGCAGCCGGTCGGATCGGGCAGCGCCACCTCGTCGAGAAGTGTGGCGGCCTCGGCCAGGGCGGCACGGCGACCGAGCGCGCGGTGGGCGCGAATCGCCTCGGCGATCTGGGCGCCGACCGTCATCACCGGGTCGAGCGCCGCCGAGGGCTCCTGGAACACCATGGCGATGCGCGCCCCGCGCACCGCGCGCAGCCCGCGCTCCGGCCAGGTCAGGATGTCCTCGCCGTCGACCGCGATCCGTCCGCCGAGCCGGGCGCCGGGAGGGTGCAGGCGCAGGATGCACAAGGCGAGCGCGGTCTTGCCCGACCCCGACTCTCCGGCCAGGCCGACCCGCTCGCCGGCGCCGATGCGCAGCGACACGCCGCGCAGGATCGGCACCATGCCGCGCGCGCCGGGCAGCTCGAGCGTGACATCGGACGCGTCGAGCAGCGCGGCGGCGCCCGGCGCGACGGCGCCCGGCGCGACCGCCGCGGAGCCGGCCCGACTCACCGTCGCTCCCCTCTCACCCGCTCATCCTCGCGCCAGCCGGCGCAGCCACTCGATCGTCATTGCCACGCCATAGCCGGTCGCCCCGGCGGCGCCAGATCCACCCCTGACGTCGCTGCCGACGTACGCCGGTCCGGCGATGTCGAGGTGCGCCCAGCGCTCGACCGCCACGAACTCGGAGAGGAAGGCGGCGGCGTTGTTGGCGCCGCCCCAGCGGCCGCCGGAGTTCTTCAGATCGGCGTGCACGCCGCGCATCTCCTCGCCGAACTCGGGCCACAGCGGCATGCGCCACAGGCGCTCGCCGCACTCCGCGGCGGCGGCGAGCAAGCCTTGTGCGACCTCATCGCTCGGGCTCCACACCCCGGCGCTGGTGTGACCCAGAGCGACGACGCAGGCGCCGGTCAGGGTGGAGTACTCGAGCAGGTAGTCGGGCTTCTCCGCCGACGCCCAGGCCAGGGCGTCGGCGAGGATCAGCCGGCCCTCGGCGTCGGTATTCACGATGTCGACCGTCTTGCCGTTCGCGCAGCGCAGGATGTCGCCGGGACGGTAGGCGCGCCCATCGGGCATGTTTTCGGCGAGCGGCAGGTAGGCGCGCAGCCGCAACCCGAGCCCGAGCCGCGCCGCCGCATCGAGCACGCCGAGCACCGTGCAGGCGCCCGACTTGTCGTACTTCATGTCCTCCATCGATGCGGCGGGCTTGATCGAGATGCCGCCGGTGTCGAAAGTGACGCCCTTGCCGACCAGCGCCACGGTGAGCGGCCCGCGCCCCCACTCGAGGCGCACCAGGCGCGGCGGGCTCGCCGAGCCGCTGCCGACCGCAAGGATGCCGCCCATGCCGCGGCGCCGCATCTCGCGCGGGCCGAGCACCGTCACACGCATCCGCCGTCGGCGCGCCAGCGCCCGCGCCTGCGCCACCATCCAGTCGGGGTTCGCCTGGTTGGGCGGCGTATTGGCGAGGTCACGTTGCAGGCCGATCGCCGCGGCGACCTCCCGGGCGGGCGCGACGGCCGCGCGGTACTGCCGCGCCGCCGACGGCGGCGGCACCACGGTCACGGTCAGAGTCCGGCGCGGGGCAGGACGCCGGCGGGTGCCGCGGAAGCGATCGAAACGATACGCCGAGAGCTCGGCCGTCCCCAGCACCGCCGTGGCGCCACCGGCCGCGGCCACGGCGGGGCAATCGGGCAGCACGAGCGCCAGGTCCTCGGCGCCGTGGCGGGCCGCGCTGGCGATCTCTTCCGCCACCCAGCGCCGCGTCCGCCAGCGGTCGAAGCCGGCGCCCGGACCGAGACCGACGAGCGCCACCTGGCGGCCACCGGCCACCGTTTCGCGCCGCTCCTCGGCGGCTCCCCGGAAGCCCCGCCCCCGGGCCATGGTCGCGATCGCCCGCGCCACCTCGGGCGGCAGGCCGCTCTGCGGCGCAGCCTCGCCCTCCAGGCACCCCACCACGATGCGCCGCGCCCGCAACGCGCCGCGGCCCTTCAGCTCGACCCGGATCTCCACCGCCATCGCCACCTCCGCGCCGCCGGACGGCGGCCGCCGTTATGCTATAAGAAGCACTCGTCTTCGAGCGTCATGGCGACTCCAGCCCTGCATCTCCTGCTGCGCGGCCCATTCGGCTTCCTGCGCCAGGAGGAGGAGGAGATCCGGCGCCTCTTTCCGACGCCCGAGCGCATCCTGCCGCAGCCCCAGCAGATCTTCCTCGACGACGAGAGCGCCACGCCGCTGTGGGGCTTCCCGCTGCTCGCCTCGAGCGGGATGCGCGAGCTCGGGCAGGCGCTCGAGGAATATCTGCTGGCCGAGGAGGAGCTGCAGAAGTCGCTGATCAGCCGCCAGAGCTACGACCGCAAGCTGTACGGCGCCGCCGCCGACCGCTTCCGGGCCCAGATCGGGCGGGCGATCGAGAACGTCGTTTCCTCGAGCAGCCGCCAGCACACTGCCATGCTGTGGCTGTACCAGTCGCTCGACGTGGCGCGGCTGCTCAAGGAGACGCCCCGCCGCCTGATGCGGCAGGACGCCGCCTTCGGACGCGAGTACGGCGAGGAGGTGCGCTACCGCACCCTCGACCGCTACCTCGACCGAGCGGTGACCTCGACTTACGACGCGGTCAACGAGCTGGCGCAGCACACCGAGGAGGTCGAGGACGAGCTGTTCCCTCCGCTGCTCACCCGGATGCGCGACAACGTGCTGATCTTCACCGAAACCCACATCAGCCCGGACCTCGCCGAGCTGCAGGGCTACTTCCGGGGCTGCCTGCGCCTGGACGGCCGCGACTTCCAGCAGCGCCTCGCGGCGCTCGGCGACTGGCACACCCGCCGCCTGCAGAGCGACGGCGAGCTGCGTGACGCGGTGGTTCACCTGATGCACGGCGACCCGGCCAGCCCGCGCGAGCTGCTGAAGGTGCCCGGCTACGTCACGTATCTCTCGCTGCGACCGGGCTACGACGCGATGCGGCTGCTGGGGCGCGCCCACGTCGAGCTGTACGAGAACCTCCTCGCCAAGCTCAAAGAGTTCGAGCTGCTGCACGCGCTGCGCAAGATGATCGTGCCGCTCGAGCGCGACGGCGACGTCCTGGTGGCGCGCGACCGCAGCGCCAACCGGCGCGGGCTGCGCGCTCTGCAGCTGTCGCCCGCCACCCGGCCGTTCGACTTCACGACCCCCTGGGTGGTCGATCCGCGGGTCGAGCGCTGCGGCATGATCTACGACATCGCCAGCTACTCGGAGATCATCTCGCGCATCCGCTTCGCGGCGAGCGAGGTGCAGGACGCCTCGTTCCGCATGATCTTCCGCTTCCAGCGCCGGGTGAATCGCTTCGCGCTGACCTACCGACTGAAGCTCGAGAAGTTCCTCGGCGACGGCGCCTTCTACTCGGCGCGCGACGCGCGGCGCATGCTGGTCGCCGCCATCCGCACCCAGCGCCACTACGAGAAGGTGCTCGCGGAAGGCTTTCCTTTCGATCGCGGCATGCGCATCGCGCTCAACTACGGCCAGTACCGCCTGCTGCCGCTGCAGAGCGCGCCCGACGAGGACCACTACGAGTTTTTCGGCCACGGCGTGGTCGAGCTGACCCGGCTGATCACCGGCAAGTCGGTGCGCGAGATCGACGAGATCAAGATCCTGCTGATCAGCCTGGGCTACCCCGAGGCCACCGTCAACCGCTTCTTCGCGCCGATCTCCAGCCAGAACCTGGACGTCATCGACAAGCGCGAGGAGTCGCGGCGCTTCTACGCCTACCTGAACCCCAACGGCACGCTGATCAACGAGGGCATCGTCGCGACCGGCCCGTACGTCAGCCGGCTGGGCCGCGAGCTGGGCGGCATCCCGCTGCACCGTGGCCGCGACGGCGACCGCACCTACCTGGTGATGACGGTGACCGATCCCGCCGGTGACGTCAGCATCGGCATGCGCAAGCTTGGGGTGCCGACGCTGAAGGGCCTCGACAAGGTGCCGGTCTACGAAGTGGTGGATGCAGAATCGGTGAAGCGGGAGTCCCGGCTTGACGCCCAGGGCGAGGACCTGGTCAGCGTGCTCGAGCGCGAATTCCTGAACTCGATGGCCGATCGCCGCGGTGGCGCGGCCTGAACCTGAGCGGAGGGAACCCAGTGACCACACAGGACGCCGTCTGGCAAACCGATCTTCCCGGCCTTCCGTCGCCGAAGCGCGGCAAGGTGCGGGACGTCTACGACCTCGGCGACACGCTGCTCATCGTGGCCAGCGATCGCTTGTCGGCCTACGACCATGTGCTGCGCCCGGGGATCCCGGGCAAGGGCAAGATCCTTACCCAGCTCTCGAACTTCTGGTTCGCGCGGCTGGCGGACGTCGTCCCCCACCACCTGATCGCCACCGATCCCGCCGATTTCCCTGCCGCGCTGCGCGCGCACAGCGACCTGCTGCGCGGCCGTGCCGTGCTGGTGCGCAAGGCGGCCGTGGTGCCGTTCGAGTGCGTGGCGCGCGGCTATCTGGCGGGAAGCGCGTTCAAGGAGTACTCCTCGCACGGCACCGCCTGCGGCATCGCTCTGCCCGCCGGCCTCGAGCGCGCCAGCCTGCTGCCGGCGCCGATCTTCACTCCCGCCACCAAGGCCGAGAGCGGGCACGACGAAAACATCGACTTCGCGGCGCTCGAGCGCGGCGCGGGCGCCGAGCTGGCGACCCGCCTGCGCGACCTGACGCTCGAGCTCTATCGCCGGGGCGCCGCCGACTCCGCGGCGCGTGGCCTGATCCTCGCCGACACCAAGTTCGAGTTTGGAGAGCAGGACGGCGAGCTGCTGCTGATCGACGAGGCGCTCACCCCGGACTCCTCGCGTTACTGGGACGCGGCGAGCTGGAAACCGGGGAAGGAGCCCGCCTCGTACGACAAGCAGTACGTCCGCAACTGGCTCGACGCCTCGGGCTGGGACCACGAGTCGCCGCCGCCCGAGCTGCCGCCCGACGTCGTGCGCGGCACCCTCGAGCGCTACGTCGAGGCGTTTCGCAAGCTGACCGGACGCGATCCCGAGCTGTAGCGGAAACCGGTCGCGGCCGCACGAGTCGGTGATCGGCGCTGCGCGCTCCTCCTTGTCATCCTGAGCGAGAGCGAAGGATCTGGGTGGGGGGCTGGCCTCCCAACCGCCTGTCGCGAGCGAACGGGCGCGCAGGGCGGCGTTGTCGCACCGCCCACCCGCCCAGATCCCTCGCTCTCGCTCGGGATGACAACGCCGACCGCTAGCGACCGAGCGCCACGAGCAGCTCCGCGAGGTCCTCGATTGCGACCGGCTTGATGCCCTTGGGAGCGCGCAGCCCTGCTGCTTTGGGCAGGAAGGCGCGCTGGAAGCCGAGCTGAGCCGCCTCGCGCAGGCGGGGCTCGGTCTGCGCCACCGGGCGCACCTCGCCGAGCAGGCCGACCTCGCCGAAGAGGACGGCGTCGGCCGGCAGCGGCGCGCCCTGCGTCGCCGAGACCAGCGCCGCGGCGATCGCCAGGTCGGCCGCCGGCTCGCGCAGCGACAGGCCGCCGACCGCGTTCAGGAAGACGTCGCTGTCGCCCAGGTGAAGCCCGCCGAAGCGCTCCAGCACCGCCAGCAGCAGCACCACCCGGTTGGGGTCGAGACCGACCGTCATGCGCCGCGGGGTGGGGAACTTCGTCGGGTTGACCAGCGCCTGGACCTCGACCAGCAGCGGGCGCGAGCCCGAAAGGGTGGCGAGCACGGCGGAGCCCGGGGCGCCGGCCCGGCGCCGCTCGAGCAGCGCCCGCGACGGATCCTCGACCGCCTCGAGCCCGCGGTCGTGCATCGCGAACAGCGCGACCTCGCCGGTCGGACCGAAGCGGTTCTTGCTGGCGCGCAGGACGCGCAGCTCGGACTCGGTCTCGCCCTCGAAGGTGAGCACGGTGTCGACCACGTGCTCGAGCGCCTTGGGGCCGGCGATCGAGCCCTCCTTGGTGACGTGGCCGATCAGGACCAGCGCCAGCCCGCGACGCTTGGCCAGGCTGACCAGCCGGTCGGCGGCGTGGCGCACCTGGCCGAGCGAGCCGGCCGGGCTCTCGAGCTCCGCCGAGCGCAGCGCCTGCACCGAGTCGACCAGCAGCGCCGCCAGCTCGTGCTCCTCGGCCGCCGCGAGCAGCGCCTCGAGCTGGTTCTCGCCCGCCACCAGCAGGCGCTCGTCCCTGCAGCCCAGCCGATCGGCGCGCAGGCGAAGCTGGCGCGGCGACTCCTCGGCGCTGGCGTAGAGCACGGTCCGCCCCGAGCGCGCCAGAGCCTCCGCCACCTGCAGGAGCAGCGTCGACTTCCCGACCCCGGGCTCGCCGGCGAGGAGCGCCGCGCCGCCCGCCACCATGCCGCCGCCCAGCACCCGGTCGAGAGCGGGCAGGCCGCTCGGGAACCGCGTCCAGGCCTCGTCGCGGACCTTGGCCAGCGGCTCGACGTGCGCGGCCGGACCGCGCGCGCCTCGACCGCGCCGAGCGGGGGCCTCGACCGCCTCCTCGACCAGCGAGCTCCAGGTCCCGCACTCGGGGCAGCGCCCGAGCCACTTCGGGGAGCGATGGCCGCAGGACTGACAGACGTACACGCTGGCGGCGCGGGTCATGGAGCATTCACCTCTGCTCTGCAAAGACGCGCCGGCGCGTGGCGAGCTGGCCGGCGGCCGGCGCCGCTCAGAAGCGCGGAATCGATCCCAGCAGGTACTTCAGATCGTCGTCGCTCCAGCGCACGCCGGCGCCGACGATCGCCGAGCGCCGATCGTGGACCAGGAAGTCGTCGACCCCGCCCAACAGATAGATGTTGGGACTCAACCAGTAGCGGCCATCCAGGCGCAGGTGCGGGTTGAGGTTGTCCTCGCGGCTGAAGTTGAAGGCCTCGAACGACAGCCACAGCTTGTGATCGAGCAGACCGTAGTCGATGCCGGCGCCGGCCTTCGACTCGAACAGCCCGGCACGCAGCTGCGCATCGCCGAAGCGGAAGCCGAGCTGCGCGTCCAGGGTGTTGGTCTTCTCGGTGGTCACCGTCTTGGTGGTGGTGGTGAGCGGAATGCCGTCCGGCCCGGTCACCGTGCGCACGTCGGTCTTGCTGCGTTCGAGGCCGTACGGGTCGCTGACCAGACCGATCCGGTAGAAGCGGGTGCTCTGCGGATCGAGCTCGACGCTGATCGCGGCGCGCGAGTCGGTGGCCTTGTTCAGGTAGGCGCCCTCGAGGCCGAGATGGAGCTGCAGCTTCTTCGCCCGGTCGAGCGTGTCCTGCAGCGACTTCACGCCGCTCTGGATGGAGTCGAGCGCACCCACCAGCTGCTTGTGCGCCTCGTCGCTCTGCACCAGCTTGCCGATCGTGCCCTCGCCGCGCGCGATCTTGCCCGAGATCTCGTTCAGGTTGTCGACCGAGGTCTGCAGCTTGCCGGTGACCTCGCGGATGTTCGACATGCTGCCCTTCAGGTTGTCGCGGTTCTCGGCCAGCACCGAGTCGACCTGCTCCAGCACGTGCTCGAGGTTCTTGCTCAGCTTGGGCAGCTCGTCGGCGAGCGTGCCGCTGAAGCGCTCGAAGTTGGCGACCGTCGCCGACACCTGGCTCTTGTTCGCCGCCACCAGCTCGCGGATGTCGGCGCTGACCGCCTCGAGGTTGGCGATCAGGCGCGAGATGCTGGTCTCGCTGCCCTTGCCGCTGATCGATCCGGTGATCTCCTGGATCGAATCGCCGATGCCGTTCAGCTTCTCCATCGCCTGATCGAAAGTGATCGGCGTGGTGCCCTGCAGCACCTGACCCGCCGGCAGCACGGGGGCGTCGACCGGACCAAGCTTGAGCTCGACGTACTTCTCGCCCAGCAAGCTCAGGCTGGTGATCGCCGCGGTGGTGCCCTGGGTCAGCCGCACCGGCTGGTCGAGGCGCAGCGTCACCCGGGCATGGGTGCCCTCGAGGCGCACCCCGTCGACCCGACCGACCCGCACGCCGGCGATGCGCACCGCCGCCTTGTCGTCGAGCCCGGCGACCGACGGGAACACGGCGTCGACCGTCTTGCCGCCCTTGGCGAACAGCTCGATGTCCTCGACCCGCAGGATCAGGTACCCGAGCAGCACCAGGCAGAGGGTCAGGAAGATTCCGACTTTGACGGCTTGGTTCATCGCGCTCCTCGGCGGTTGGGCGGGGGGCTGGGCTCCGGGGCGAGAGTGTACCGCACGGCGTCACTCCTCCGGCGGGACGATGAGCAGCGAGCGCCCGGTCTCGCCGAGCAGGCGCAGGACGGAGCGCGCGCCCGCCGCGCCGAGACTGCGCGGCCGGCCGATGACCACCAGGTCGTACTCGCCCTCACGGGCTTCGGCGACGATGGCGTCGGCGGCCTCCTCGCTCTCGCGCACCCGCGTCTTTCCCGGGACCTCCAGGGTGCGCAGCGTCGCCAGGCCGCGCTCGAGGTGCAGCCGCACCAGCTCGGACGGCGGACCGTCCGGCAGCGCGGCGTGGAACAGGGTCGCGCTCGCCCCCAGACGCCGCGCCAGACGGCCGCCGATGCGGACGTCGGACTTGCCGGGCTCACCTACCGCGGTGCAGATCAGCACCCGGGTGATCTCCGAGCGGTCGCCCCTCACCAGCAGCACCGGCGCGCGCGCCGAGCGCAGGACCTCCCGCAACAGACGCGGGCTGCCGAGCGGAGGATCGGGCCAACGGGCGATGATCAGGTCCCAGCCGCCGCCCTGCTCGGCCTCGACTCCCCGCCCGAGCTCCGCCACCCGAACGCGTACCGCGGCGGCGTCGAGGTCCTCGGCGGCGGCGCGCTGGGCCAGGGCCGCCTCGAGGCCGGCGACCTCATCGGCCGATTCGGCGAGCGCCAGCACGTCGACGACGCCGTCGAGCGCCGCCTGCAGGCGACGGGCGAGCGCGAAGGGGCCGCCGCCGCCGCGCGTGCAGAGCAGGATGCGCGAGCGCGGCGGATCGAGCACGTGGCCGCCGCGCACCACCACCCAGGCCTCGCCACTCGGCGGCGGGGCGTCGGCGGGTGCCGACGCCTCCAGCACCAGACCCACCTCGCCGGATGGCAGCGGCGGCGAGGCCTGGCGCACGTCGGGAGGCGCGGGCAGCCGCACCCGGACCCGGCGCAGCGCGCCGAGGAAGCTCGTCTCCAGAACCGTGCCGTGACCGAGCAACTGGCCCTGTCCTGCGGCCGGCGGCGTGGCGCACAACGTCACCTGCTCGGGTCGCAGCAGCAGCCGAACCCGCGACTCCTCCTCGTGGCGTCCGGGCTCCGCGAGCGGCACCACGACCGGACCGAACAGCGCCCGCCCGCCGCGCGCGCGACCGACCAGGACGGCGCCGCCGCCGACGAACGCGGCGGCCGAAAGGGTGCGCGGCCGGTAGTACAGGGTCTCCGGCTCGGCGGTCTCGAGCAGGCGGCCGCGCTCCATCAGGCCGATGCGATCGGCGAGCTCGAACGCCTCCTCCTGGTCGTGGGTGACGAGGACCGTGGTGACCCGGAGCTGGCGCTGGATGTCCTTCAGGGTGCGCCGCAACTGGGCACGGATGCGCACGTCGAGCGCCCCGAACGGCTCGTCGAGGAGCAGCACGCTGGGCTCGTACGCCAGCGCCCGGGCCAGCGCGACGCGCTGCTGCTGGCCGCCCGAGAGCTGGTCGGCGTAGCGCGGGCCGAGTCCGCCAAGGCCCACCAGGTCGAGCAGCTCCTCGCGCCGGCGCAGGCGCTCCGCCGCCGCTACGCCGCGGATCCTGAGGCCGAACTCGACGTTCGCCGCCGCGGTCATGTGGCGGAACACCGAGTAGTTCTGGAACACGAAGCCGATGCCGCGCTTCTGCGGCGGCATCTGGGTGACGTCGGCGCCGTGCAGGAAGACCTTGCCGGCGTCGGGCTCGACCAGACCGGCGACCATGCGCAGCGCCGTGCTCTTGCCGCTGCCGCTCGCCCCGAGCAGCACGAACAGCTCACCGTCCCGGATCTCGAGCGACAGCCGGTCGACGACCGCTTGCGGGCCGAAGCGCTTGACCAGCCGATCGAGCAGGATCGACACGCTAGGCGCTCTCCGCGCCGCCGCGGCGGTCGGTCAGCCGCAGCAGGAAGAAGAAGATCAGGAACGAGAGCAGCGCCAGCACCGCCGCTACCGCGTTCGCCGACTCCAGGTTGCCGGCTTCGAACTGCGCGAAGATGTACAGCGGCGCGGTCTGGGTGCGCAGCCGCAGGTTCCCCGACACCATCACGGTGGCGCCGAACTCGCCGAGCGAGTGCGCGAAGGTGAGCAGCGTGCCGCTCCACAGGCCGCCGCGCAGGGCCGGCAGCAGCACGTGGCGAAAAGTCTGCCAGCGCGTCGCGCCCATCGTGTAGGCCGCTTCCTCGTACGTCGTCTCGAGCTCGTCGAGGAGGGGCTTGATCGCCCCCAGCATGTACGGGAAAGTGACGAACAGGTGGGCGAGCAGCACGCCGAACGGCGTGAACATCGGCTCCAACCCGAGCGGCACGAGCCAGCGGCCGAGCAGCCCGATCGGACCCCACAGCAGCAGCAGCGAGGTGCCCACCACCACGGTCGGAATGGCGACCGGCAGGTTCACCGCGATCCCCAGCACCCGCTCGCCACGGAAGCGGTGCTTGCTCAGCACGTAGGCGGCGAAGGTCCCGAGCACCGCGTTGATCGTCGCGGTGGCGAACGCCACCAGCAGGCTGAAGCGCAGCGCGAATTGGGCGTCGGCGGTGAGCAGGGCGGCGACGAAGCCGGCGAGGCCGCCGCGCAGCGCGAACACCGCGATCGCCCCGAGCGGCATGAGGATGATCGGCAGCAGGACGAGAAGCAGGAGCCCCACCGGCCAGCGGCCGCTCCGCCTGCCGATCGCGCCGGGCCCACGGCGGTCGCTCATCGGCCGAGCTCCGGAAGGACGCGCTGGCGCCAGGCGAGGTCCACGATCTCGCGCTTGGCGCGGCCCCAGCCGCCGAGCTCGTCGACCCGGAACGCGTCGGGCAGGGCGGGCAGCGCCGCCGCCACGTTGAGCTCCGGGCGCACGCTGCGGAAGCCGTGTTCGACCAGCAGGCGCTGGGTGTCCTCCTCCCAGAGGAAGGCGGCCAGCCGCGCCGCGGCCGCGCGGTCGCGGGGGTCGACGCCGCGGTCGACGATCACCACCTTGGGCTCGGTCCACACCGTGCGCCGAGGATAGACGATCTCGCCGCGCAGCCTGCCGCGTCGGATGTCGATCAGCGCGTCCTGCTCGTAGGTCACCAGCACGTCGCCGAAGTCGTTCTGGAACTGGGTGCGCGCGGCGCGCGCCGAGGTCGCCTGGGCCGCGACGTTGTGCCACACGCCGCGCAGCAGCTCCTCGGCCGCCGCCTCCCCGGCCGGCAACCCGGCGCCGTATTCGGCGAGCACCGCCCAGGCTGCGCCGCCCGAGGTCAGCGGATCGGGGTGCACGATGCGCACCCCCGGGCGCGCCAGATCGGCGAAGTCACGGATGCCGCGCGGATTGCCCGGCCGCACCACCAGCACGATCGGGGTGCGGAACGCGACGCCCTGCTCGGGCAGCTCGCGCCAGCTCCCCGGTCGGGTCACGCCGGCCGCCGCCAGGCGCTCGGCGTCGGGCTCGAGCGCCACGATGGCGAGCGCCGCGGGCACCCCCATGATGATCTGGTTGGTCACCGTGCCCGAGCCGGCGAACGCGGTCACGCATTCGAGGCGCTCGCCGGTCTCCCGCCGCCAGACCCGCTCGAAGGCGGGCAGCACCGCCTGCTGGAAAGCCTCCGCCGCCGCACTGTAGCCGTACACGATCAGGGTGCGCGGCGACGCCGCACTGCGCAGCGGCAGCCACGGCCACAGCGCGTACGCGAGCAGCGCCGCGAGCAGCATCCCCGGCGCGATCCACGCGCGCCGGCTCCGGGCTGGGCCGTTCATCGCCATCGGCGCCCGTCTGCCTCCTCAGTCGGTGAGCGGGCCGGTCGCCCGGCCCTGCAGGAACTGCTGCACGCGCGGGTCGGCGATGCGCTCGAACTCGGCCGGCGCCGCCAGCGCGATGATCCTGCCCTGGAACAGCATGCCGACCCGGTCGGCGATGCGGAACGCGCTGCGCATGTCGTGGGTGATGGTGACGGTCGTCGATCCCAGGCTCTTGCGCATGTCGACGATCAGCTCGTCGATCAGCGCCTTGATCACCGGATCGAGCCCGGTGTCGGGCTCGTCGAACAGCAGGATGTCGGGCTCGAGAGCGATGGCGCGCGCAAATCCCACCCGCCGCCGCATGCCGCCCGAGAGCTCGGAGGGGTACTTGCGCTCGGCGCCCTCGAGGCGCACCAGACGCAGGCACTCGGCGACCCGCTCCGCGATCTCCGGCGCGGTCTTCGGCGAGGCGCGCTTCAGAGGAAAGGCGACGTTCTCCCACACCGTCATCGAATCGAACAGCGCCCCCTCCTGGAACGACATTCCGAAGCGCCGCCGGAAGGTGGTGATCTCGCGGTAGCCGAGGGTCGAGATGTCGACCCCGTCGACCTCGATCGTGCCGGCATCCGGCCGCAGCAGCCCGATGATGTGCTTGAGCAGCACGCTCTTGCCGGTGCCCGAGCCGCCGACGATCACCATCGACTCGCCCTCGGCGACGTCCAGGTCGAGGTGGTCGAGCACCACCTTCTCACCGAAGCTCTTGCACACCCCGCGCAGCAGGATCTTGGGACGCTCGGCCATGGCGCTCTAGAACAGCACCTTGGTCAGGAAGAAGTCGGCGATCAGGATGGAGATCGAGGCGAGCACCACCGCCCGGGTGGTGGCCTGGCCGACGCCCTCGGCGCCACCGGTGGTGTAGAAGCCCTTCTGGCAGCCGATCGTCGCGATCAGCAGCCCGAACACCGCCGCCTTGATCAGGCCGGAAAACAGGTCCTTCAAGTCCATGTACTGGTACGTGCGGTGCATGTAGGTGACCGGGTTGGCGCCCATCAGCACCACCGCGATCAGGTAGCCGCCGGCGATGCCGATCACGTCGGCCATGACGATCAGCAGCGGCAGGGTGATCGTCGTCGCCCACACCCGCGGCACCATCAGGTAGTGGATGGGATCGGTCGCCAGCACCTCCAGGGCGTCGATCTGCTCGGTGACCCGCATGGTGCCGAGCTCCGCACCCATGGCCGAGCCGCAGCGCCCGGCGATCATCAGGCTGCCGATCACCGGCGCCAGCTCGCGCACCATCGACAGCGAGACCAGCGAGGCGACGAAGCTCTCGGCGTTCACCCGCACCAGCACGTTGAAGGTCTGCAGCGCCAGCACCATGCCGGTGAACATCGCGGTCAGCAGCACCACCGGCATCGAGTTGATCCCCACCACCACCATCTGGTGCAGGAGTTGCCGCCAGTCGTACGGCGGACGTGGCGTCCAGGTCAGCACCCGCCACAGGGTGAGGCCGAAGCGCCCCATCTCGCGCAGGAACCGCTCGGCGAGACCCGGCAGGCGGCGCTTCAAATCGATCCCGCCATGAAGCGCGATTGGACCTCGACCGCGACGCCGCCTCGCCAGTAGCGCCGCGTCAAGCGCAGACCGAGCAGGCAGAGCAGCTCGTAGGGGATGGTACCCGCCACCAGCGCCAGCTCCGCGGCGCTGATCTCCTCGGTTCCCTGCCGACCCATCAGCACCACCTCGTCGCCGAGCTCCGCGGCCGTACCGGTGACGTCGAGCAACGTCATGTCCATGCTCACCGCGCCGGCCACCGGCACCCGCCGGCCGTGGACCAGGGCTTCGGCCTTGTCGGACAGGCGCCAGCTGTAGCCGTCGGCGTAGCCGATCGGCACCACCGCGATGCGGCTCGGCTGCTCCACCACCCGCTTGCCACCATAGCCCAGGCGGGTCCCCGCCGGCACCTCGCGGACCTGGACGATGCGCGCCCGCACCGCCATCACCGGGCGCAGTCCGGCCTCGCGGGCGGCGGGATCGAGGCCGTACAGGGCCATTCCCAGGCGGACCAGGGAGAAGTGGCTCTCGGGATGGTGCAGCGCCCCGGCGCTGTTGGCGAGATGCAGCGCGGCGCGACGGCGCTCGGCCGGGGTCAGCAGGTGCAGCACGGCGGCGAAGCGCTGCCGCTGCTCGGCGTTGAGCGGGCTCGCCAGGAGGTCGGCATCCGCGAGATGCGACAGGACGCCGGTCATCTCGAGCAGCGGCTCCTGGCGGATCGCCGCCAGCGCCGCCGGGATCTCCTCGATCGCCAGGCCGAGACGACTCATCCCGGTGTCGACCTTGAGATGGAAGGGCTGCGCCAGACCCGACTGGCGTACCGACTCCATCCATAGCCGCAGCTGTTCGAGGCTCGAGATCGTGGGCAGCAGGCCGTAGCGACGGTACAGCGGCAGCTGGGCGGGCTGCGCGGCGCCGAGCACCAGGATCGGGGCGCGCACCCCGGCGCGGCGCAGCTGCGCCCCCTCCTCGACCAGCGCCACCCCCAGCCAGTCGACGCCGGCGCGCTCCAAGGCGAGGCCCACCGCTGGCGCGCCGTGGCCGTACGCGTTGGCCTTCACCACCGCCAGGACGCGGGCCGGCGCCACCCGTTGGCGCATGGCTTCGAGGTTGTGGACCAGCGCGTCGAGGTCGATGTCGGCCCACGCCGGCCGCAGCACGGCGGCCGCCGCTTCCGCCTCGCCGGTCAACGCCCCGGTCGCGATCGGCAGCTCAGAAGGGCGTGGCGGGGCTGTCATACCGGGTGGCGGTCTTGAAGGTCGTGGTCTCGCCGAAGAACACCAGGTTGACGACCCCCAGCTCTCCGTTGCGGTGCTTGGCGATGATCAGCTCGGCGAGGCCCTTGTTGGAGTTGTCCTCGAGCTTGTTGTACACCTCGTCGCGGTAGATGAAGGCCACCAGGTCGGCGTCCTGCTCGATGGCGCCCGACTCGCGCAGATCGGCGAGCTGCGGACGATGGTCGGCGCCGCGCCGCTCGGGCTGGCGCGACAGCTGCGACAGCGCGATCACCGGCAGGTCGAGCTCCTTGGAGAGCTGCTTCAGGCCGCGGGTGATCGCCGCGATCTCGAGGTTGCGGTTCTCGTAGCGGCCGCCCGCCTGCATGAGCTGCAGGTAGTCGAGCACCACCAGGCCCAGCCCCCGCTCGGCCTTCAGCCGGCGCGCCTTGGACGCCACCTCGAGCAGGGTCGGGCTCGCCGAGTCGTCGATGAACAGCGGCGCGCCGGCGATCGCCCGGTTGGCCTGGTGCACCCGCTCCCACTGCTTCTGCGACATGTGGCCGGAGCGCAGCTGGCCGAACGGCACGTCGGCCTCCGAGGCGAGGACGCGCAGCGCCAGCTCCTGTTTGCTCATCTCGAGCGAGAACACGCCGACCGGGCGCTGCTCCTTGAACGCCACGTACTGCGCGATGTTGAGCGCGAAGCTGGTCTTGCCCATGCCCGGCCGCCCGGCGATGATGATCAGGTTGGCGGGATTCAGGCCGCGGGTCATGTTGTCGAAGTCGGCGAAGCCGCTGGGCACGCCGGTCATCGAGCTCGGGGTGCGCTCCTCGATGTCGGGCAGGGTGGCCTCGACCACTCGCCCGATCGACTCGAAGCCGCGCTGGATCGCCTCCTCGCCGAGCCCGAGGATCGCTTCTTCCGCCCGGCCCAGCGCCGCCGCGGCGTCGAGCCCGCCGTCCAGGCAGTCGCGCGTGATGTCGCCGCAGGCCTTGATCAGCCGGCGGCGCAGCGAGCGCTCCTTCACCAGCTCGACATAGGTCTCCACCCGCCCGAGGTCGGGCAGGTCGAGGTCGAGGCTGGCTAGGTACGCGAGGCCGCCCACGCGTTCGAGCGCCGCCCGCTGCTCGAGCTTGGCCTGCAACGTGCGCAGGTCGATCTCGACCGTGGCGAGCTGCAGATCCACCATCGCCTGGTAGATCAGCTGATGACGCTCCGCGTAGAAGTCCTCCGCCACCAGCCGTCCGGTGATGATCGCCAGCTGGCGCGGATCGAGGAGCACGGCGGCGAGCACCGCGCGCTCCGATTCCTCGCTGTGCGGTAGGGCCTTCTGCTGCTGGAGCGTTTCGATCATCGGAGCGCTGCCGGGTAGGCGGTCATTCTGTCGCCAAGCGCGGGGACCGCGCAAGGCACGGCACCGTGCGCGGCGCCGGCGACGGGAGCCGTCCTGGTCTCACCCCTCAACCCTGTGGGCGTGCCTCGCCCGCCACCGCGCCGCTCGGCCGGGAGCGCAGCGCGTCGAGCCGCGCTGTCGTCTCCTCGTACAGCCGGTCGACCTTCTCGTGCAGATGGGCGATCTCGAGCTCGGCCTTGAGGTTCACCTCGTACTCGATGTCGCCGCGCACGCGGTCCTTCTCGGTCTGGCGGTTCTGGCTGAGCAGCACGAACACCGACAGGATGATCGCCTCGAGCGACACGATCATGGTCAGGAGGCCGTACGGGAAGGGGTCGAACATCATCGACCAGGGAAAGCCGTCGATGTTGAGGACGATCCACAGCGCGAACAGAACCACGTGGATGAGCAGGAACGGGATGCTGCCGGAGAATGCGGCGATCCAGTCCGCCGCTTTCTCCACCATGGTGCGCTTGTCCTCGATCTCGACGTTCACGTTGCGGGCCGCGGTGTGACGCAGCAGCTCGGTCGACTTGCGCAGTCGCTTGCCCATCGCCGCCATGATGTCGAGGCCGGCCTGCGGGTGCATGCGGAAGAGGACGTCGAGGTCCTGGCGGTCGACCGCCAGCGCTGCGAGGTCCTCGACCACCACGACCGACGCGCTGCGCGCCCCACCATCGAGGAAGGAAAGCTCGCCGAACACCTCTCCCGGACCGGGAGACTCGAGCACGATGCGCTCGCCGGTGTCGTCGCGGAAGAAGACCTCGACCGCGCCGGTGCGGATCACGTACATGGTGCCGCCGGGGTCGCCAACCTGGAAGACCACCTGCCCGGCCGGGATCTGCACCTCGTCGAGCTGCTCGGCGAGCGTCGCGCGCTCGTTGTCGTCGAGATATTGGAAGAACGGTACGCCCGCCAGCAGGGCCGCTTCGGTCGCCATGGCTCTCTCCCTTGCCGAGTCCGCGAAGGCGCGACTCTACCAAGGGCGCCAGAGTCCGGCAGGGGCTCAGGCGGCGGCACGGCGGCGGCGGCGCAGCTGGAGGATCGCCAGGCCGAAGAACACGATCGCCAGCGCGGCCACGACCGGCAGCAGGACGGCGAGGACGGACACCACCACCGCCGCGGCGAGCTCGGCGAGCGACACCAGGGGATTGGCCAGGCCGCCGGTCGTCCAGGTCGAGGCGGCGCGCAGCAGGGTGGTCGTCGTCTGCACCGCCGCGGCCGCACCGCCGCCGGCGATCAGCGCCAGCGACCAGCGCACCACCGGGTCCTCGCCGTGCAGCACCGCGAACGACACCGCGATGCCCGCCAAGACGGCGGCCGGCCCGGCGATGGCATCCAGCAGATGATCGAGCCAGGGTACGAAGTACGCCCCGACCTCGAGCGC
>JBLMYC010000086.1:0-18648 GCA_050258075.1 Acidobacteriota bacterium | reverse complement strand
CTGCCTCGGCCGGGGCGGCTCGGACTACACCGCGGCCCTCGCCGCCGCCGCGCTCGACGCCGAGCGGCTGGAGATCTGGACCGACGTCGACGGCATCTTCACCGCCGATCCGCGCGCCGTGCCTGCGGCGCGCCCGCTCGCCGCGATGAGCTTCGAGGAGGCCATGGAGCTCGCGTACTTCGGCGCCAAGGTGCTGCATCCGAAGACGATCGCGCCGGTGCGCAGCGCCGGCATCCCGGTGCGCATCGCCAACTCCCTGCGGCCCGAGGCCGCCGGCACCTGGGTCGGCCGCCGCTCGGCGCCGGGCAACGGCGCGGTGCGCGGCCTGTCGTACCTGCGCGACGTGGCGCTGCTCGACCTCTCCGGCCCCGGCATGCCGGGCGTGCCGGGAATCGCGGCCCGCGCCTTCGGCGCCCTCGCCCGCCACGGCATCTCGCTGATCCTGATCACCCAGGGCTCCGCCGAGTGCGCCATCTCCTTCTGCGTGCGGCGGCTCGACGCCGATCCCGCCATCGCCGCGCTCTGTGCCGAGTTCGCGGCCGAGCGCGAGAGCGGTCGGGTCGACGAGATCGGGGTTCGCCGCGAGCTCGTCGTCCTCAGCGCGGTCGGCGACGGCATGCGGCACCGGGTCGGCGTCGCCGGCGCGTTCTTCGACGCCCTCGCCGCGGCCGGCGCCAACGTGATGGCGATCGCTCAGGGCTCGAGCGAGCGCTCGATCTCGGCCGTGCTCGAGGAGGTGGCGGGGCCCGGCGCCCTGCGCGCCGCGCACCGCCGTTTCTGCGAGCACCCAGCGGCGCGGCCCGCGCCCCCGGTGAACGAATCACCGTCGGAACCGTCCTGGCGGATATTCTGAGCCTGACGGGAGGCGCGCGATGGCGACATGGGCAGCGTTCGCACCGGCCAGCGTCGGCAACGTCGGAGCGGGCTTCGACAGCCTGGGGGCGGCGCTGGCGCCGCTCGACGGCGACCTTTGGGGCGACGTGGTGGCGGTCTCGATCGCCGACCAGCACACCCTGCGCTGCGTCGGGCCGTACGCCGCCAGCCTGCCCGCGGACCCGCTCGCCAACCTGGTGTGGATCGCGCGCCAGGTCTTCGAGCGCCGCGCCGGGCTCGCCCTGCCGCCGCTCGCGATGACGCTCGAGAAGCGGCTGCCGGTCGGGAGCGGCCTGGGCTCGAGCGCGTCCTCGGCGGTGGCGGCGCTGGTCGCCCTGAACGCCGCCGCCGGCCGGCCGCTCGGCCCCGAGCAGCTCCTCGACGCGGCGGGCGAGGTCGAGTCGCACGCCGCGGACGCGCTCCACCTCGACAACGTCGCGCCGATCCTGCTCGGCGGCCTGCGCCTGATCGACATCGAGGGCCGCGCCCTGCCGCTGCCCTTTCCCGACGATCTGCGTTTCGTCGTCGTCTCCCCGGATCTCGCGCTCGAGACCCGCGCCGCGCGGCGGGTGCTGCCGGAGAAGGTGCCGCTCGAGCTGGCGGTCGCGCACGGACGCAACCTCGCGGCCTTCGTCCATGCCCTCCACACCGGCGACCGCGATCTGCTCGGCGACTGCCTGTGCGACTTCCTGGCCGAGCCCCACCGCGCCGATCTGGTGCCGGGCTTCCGCGACGTCCAGTCGGCGGCGCTCGCCGCCGGCGCGCTCGGCTGCAGCCTGTCGGGCGCGGGGCCGGCGGTGTTCGCGATCACCGATGCCACTCACGCATCCACGGTGGGGGCGGCAGCGGTCGACGCCTGGCGGGCGGTCGATGTCTCCGCCGCGGCGCGAGTCTGCGGACTGGATCGCGTCGGCGCACGCCTGCTCGACTGACATGCGCTTCGCGAGCACTCGCAACCCCGAGCTGCGCGTCCCGTTCCTCGAGGCCGCGGCGGTGAACGTTCCACCGGACGGCGGCCTCTTCCTGCCCGCCGATCTCGAGGCGCGCCCCGACGTCGATCGACTGCTGGCCCTGTCGTGGCGCGCGCGGGCGATCGCGATCCTCGGCGACTTGCTGGCGCCCGAGGTGAGCCAGGCCGAGGTCGCGTCGCTGGTCGACGCCAGCCTCGACTTCCCGGTACCTCTGGTCGCGGTGCGACCCGGCGTCTTCGCTCTCGAGCTCTTCCACGGGCCGAGCGCGTCGTTCAAGGACTTCGGCGTGCGCTTCCTCGCCGCGGTGCTCGAGCTGCTGCGCCGGCGGGGCGCCGCCTCCTCGTCGCCGGCCGGCGAACGCCTGATCCTGACCGCCACCAGCGGCGACACCGGCGCCGCGGTGGCGCGCGCCTTCTGGAGGCGGCCGGGCTTCCGCGCCGCGGTCCTCTATCCGCGCGGCGGCGTCTCCGCCCTGCAGGAGCGCCAGATCGCGACGCTCGGCGACAACGTGCGGGCATTCGCCGTCGACGGCACGTTCGACGACTGCCAGCGACTGGTGAAGACGGCTTTCGCCGACCCCGAGCTGACCGAGCGGCTCGGCCTCACCTCGGCCAACTCGATCCACGTCGCCCGGCTCCTCGCCCAGGTGCTGTACTACTTCGAGGCGGTCGCGGAGGTGCGCCGGCTCGACCCGGCGAGCGGGCCGCCCGTCGTCGCCGTGCCGAGCGGCAACTTCGGCAACCTCTGCGCCGGCGTCCTTGCCCAGCGCCTCGGCCTGCGGCTCTCGACGCTGGTCGCCGCGACCAACCGCAACCGCACCGTGCCGGACTACCTCGACTCCGGCGAATACCGCCCCCGACCGAGCGTACCGACGCTCAGCAACGCCATGGACGTCGGGGCCCCCAACAACTGGGAGCGCGTCGCGCGGCTGTTCGGCGACGACTGGCAGGCGCTGCGCCAGGCCTTGCGCTGGGCCAGCCTCGACGACGCGGACACCCGGCGCGCCGTGGCGGAGCTGCGGGGATACGGCTACGCCGGCGACCCGCACGGCGCGGTGGCGTACGGCGCGCTGTGCCGCACCGTGCAGGCGGGCGAGATCGGCGTGTTCCTCGCCACCGCCCACCCCGCGAAGTTCAACCTCGAGCTCGGCACCGCCGTGCCGCTACCCGCAGCGCTGCGCGAGCTCGAGACCCGGCCTCTGCGGGTCGAGCCGCTGGCGAGCGACTTCGATGCCTTGCGCCGCCTGCTGGAAGCCTGGCCGAGGAGCTCCCGATGACCTCGCGCATCCCCGTCACCGTGCTCGGCGCGACCGGCGTCGTCGGCCAGCGCTTCGTGCGCCGTCTGGCGGGCCATCCGTGGTTCGAGATCCGCCACCTCGCGGCGAGCGAGCGCAGCGCCGGCAAGACGTATCGCGAGGCCTGCGCCTGGCGGCTCCCCGGTTCGCCTTACGCCGGCCAAGGCGACGTGGTGCTGCGCGGCGCCGATCCTGCCGACGCTCCCGCCCCGATCGTCTTCAGCGCCCTCGACGCCGCGGCGGCGCGCCAGCTCGAGCCGCGCCATGCCGCCGCCGGCGCCTGGGTGTTCTCCAACGCCGCGGCGTTCCGCATGGAGCCGGACGTGCCGCTGCTGGTGCCGGAGGTGAACGCCGAGCATCTCGACCTCGTCGCCGAGCAGCGTCGGCGGCGGGGCTGGAGCGGCGCTATCGTCTGCAACCCGAATTGCACCGCGACGGTGCTGGTCACCGCGCTGGCGCCGCTCGAGAACGTCTTCGGGATCGAGGCGGTGACGATGACCTCGATGCAGGCGGTGAGCGGCGCCGGCTACCCCGGCGTGCCGGCGCTCGACATTCTCGGCAACGTGATCCCGTTCATCCGCGGCGAGGAGGAGAAGGTCGAGGAGGAGGCCGCCAAGCTGCTCGGCGCCTGGCGCGGTACGGCGGTCGAGCCGGCGCGGTTCGCGATCTCGGCGGCCTGTCACCGGGTGGCGGTCGAGGACGGCCACACCGAGTCGGTCGCGGTGCGCCTGCGTGGGGCGCCGTCGCTGGCGCAGGTGCGTTCGGCGCTCGCCGACTGGCGGCCGGCGGCAACCCGCGAGCTGCCCTCGGCGCCGCCCTGGCCGCTGCGCATCCACGACGCCGACGACCGCCCGCAGCCGCGGCGCGACGTCGAGGCGGACGGCGGGCTCACCGTCCACGTCGGCCGGCTGCGGCCCTGTCCCGTTCTGGGTGTGAAGTTCACGCTGCTCGGCCACAACGCCGAGCGCGGCGCGGCAGGCGCCAGCGTGCTCAACGCCGAGCTGGCGTTCGCGCGCGGGCTGCTGCCGCGCGCCGATTGAGCGCGATCAGCCGGGCGGCCCGGTCGGCGAGGCGGAGGGTGAAGGCGATGCGCCGCCCGCCGGCGCTGGCGTGCGCTCGAGGGCCGCGAAGGCCTCGGTCAGGTCGAGCAGCTCGTCGCGGCTGATCTTCGCCCCCGGCGCCTTCTCCACGCTGCGCAGCAAGCGGGTTTGCAGGGTCTGCAGCGCCGCCGTGTCGAGCTTGCCGTCGCGGATCGCCTGCACCGCCGAGGCGAAGGCGGCGTCGAAGCGGGCGCGATCCTCGGCCGTCACCTCGGGCGCCAGGTTCTGCTCGATCCCTGACTTGGCGCGCTCGAGCGTCCAGACCACGAAGTCGCGCGCCTTGAAGAGGAACGCGACCGCGCCGACGCCGAGCAGCAGGAACACGACTCCACAGCCGATCAGCGCCGGCTTGGCGCAGCCGCTGCCGCCGCTTCCCGCGGCGGGCGGACCGCCCGGCTCGAAGGGCTGCGGCGCGGCGGGCCGGAACGGCGCCCGCACCGGCGGCTGATCGCCCGCCGGCGGGATCTCGGGCGGCAGAGTCGGCTCGCTCATGCCCCTATCCTACCGGTAGTACTTGCCGACGATCGGCTCGAGATTGCGCAGGGTCTCGGCCGGGATCCGGCTGCGCTCGGTGATCAGGGCGTGCTTCAGGGCCTCGTCGCAGCCGCAGGAACGCTCGAGCGGCAGCCGCTTCACGATCCGCCGCACCACCTCCTGGGCCATCTCCGAATTCTGCTGCACCACCTGCATCACCGCCTCGCCGCTGACCGCTTCCTCGCTCTCGTGCCAGCAGTCGTAGTCGGTGACCATGGCGAGCGTCGCGTAGCAGATCTCCGCCTCGCGGGCGAGCTTGGCCTCCTGCAGGTTGGTCATGCCGATGATGTCGACGCCCCACGAGCGGTGCACCATCGACTCCGCCTTGGTCGAGAACTGCGGTCCTTCCATGCACAGGTAGACGCCGCCCTTGTGGACCTTGGCGCCGGCCGCCTTCGCCGCGTCGGCGAAGACCTCGATCAGGCTCGGGCACACCGGCTTGGCGACCGAGACGTGCGCCACCAAGCCGTTGCCGAAGAAGGTGTCGGCGCGCCGGTGGGTGCGGTCGTAGAACTGGTCGGGGACGACGATGTCCTTCGGCGCGTACTCGAGCTTCATCGAGCCCACCGCCGAAACCGAGATCAGCCACTCGACGCCGAGCGTCTTGAAGCCGTAGATGTTGGCGCGGAAATTGAGCTCCGAGGGCAGGATGCGATGCCCCTTGCCGTGGCGGGCCAGGAAGGCCACCTTCTGGCCCTCGAGCTCGCCGATCACGTACGGGTCGGAGGGCTCCCCGAACGGCGTCGCGACGCGCCGCTCCTCCTCGACCTTCAACCCGCTCATCCCGTAGAGGCCGGAGCCCCCGATCACACCGATGCGAACCTGCGTCATGAGCATGCCCCTCGCAGAAAGTCAGTGATTGCCGATCGCGGCGCCGACCGCGAGCGCCGTCTCCAGGGCGCGCCGGCCCTGGCGGCCGTCGACCAGCGGCACCGTCTGGCCGCGGCAGGCGGCGACGAAGGCCTCGAGCTCGCGGCGCAGCGGCTCGGCGCGCTCGACCGCCAGGTCGTCCGGCCGGATCGCGCGCTTGCCGTCCGCCGCGACCTCCAGCCGGTAGCCCTTGATCTCCTGCGCCTGGTAGTCCAGCGAATAGTAGCGGCTGGGCAGGAAGGCGCGCAGCTTGCGCACCCTCTCGGCCGAGACCCGCGACGCGGTCAGGTTGGCGACGCAGCCCGACTCGAGCTCGACCCGGGCGTTGGCGATATCGACCCGCGGCGACAGCACCGCGATGCCGGTGGCGCGCACCTCGCGCACCGGGCTGGAGTCGAAAGCGTGCAGGATCTGGATGTCGTGGATCATCAGATCGAGCACCACGTCGACGTCGAGGCTGCGCGGCGTGAACACCGCCAGGCGCTCGACCTCGAGGAAGCGCGGCCCGCCGACCGCGAGCAGCGACTGCACGGCCGGGTTGTAGAACTCGACGTGACCGACCGCCAGCACACGGTGACCGCCCTCGGCGGCGGCGGCGATCAGCCGGTCGGCCTCGGCCAGGCTGGGCGCGATCGGCTTCTCCACCAAAGCGTGGACGCCGCGCCGCAGCAGCGCGCAGCCGACCTCGGCGTGCGCCACCGTCGGCACCGCCACCACCGCCGCGTCGATCCGCGACGCCAGCTCCTCGAAGGAGTCCCACACCCGGCAGCCGTGCTCCTCCCCGACCGCGCGCGCCACCTCGGGGCGCTGGTCGTGGATGCCGACCATCTCGACCCCCGGAAGCTGCGCCAGGATGCGGGCGTGGTGGCGGCCGAGCGCGCCGGTGCCGACGACGCCGATCCGCAGCGGTTTGGTGCCGCCGCTACTCAGCGCCGCCTCCCCGGCTGGTCCGCCGGCCGGGGAGGCCGCGGATCACGCCGCGCTGGGACTGCTCGACGAACTCGATCAGGTAGTCGACCTCGGGATGGCCGCCGACCTCGGCCCGGATGCGCTCGACGGCGTGCGGCACCGAGAGCTTGGCGCGGGTCAGCAGGCGCACCGCCATCTCGAGTCGCTCGAGCGCCGCAGCGTCGAAGCCCTTGCGCTCGAGGCCGATGCGGTTGAGGCCGTAGCTCGCCGGCTTCTGACCGACCGTCTTCACGAACGGCAGCGCGTCCTGGACGATCACCGAGAAGCCGCCGATGTAGGCATGCCGGCCGACCCGGCAGAACTGGTGCACGGCGCTGAAGGCGCCGACCGTCGAGTCGTCGCCGACCTCGACGTGACCGGCCAGGGTGGCGGCGTTGGCGAAGATCACCCGGTCGCCGACCCGGCAGTCGTGGGCGACGTGCGAGTAGGCCATGAACAGGCTGCCGCTGCCGACCCGGGTCAGCCCGCCGCCCTTGCCGGTGCCGCGGTGCATGGAGACGAACTCGCGGATGTGGTTGCGGTCGCCGATCTCGAGCCGGGTCGGCTCGCCGGCGAACTTCAGGTCCTGGGGGTCGAAGCCCAGACAGGCGTGGCCGAAAATGCGATTCTCGCGGCCGATCTGGGTGGGCCCCTGGATCACGACTCCGGCTCCGACCACGGTGCCCTCGCCGACGCGGACGTCAGCGCCGATGACCGCGTGCGGGCCGACCTCGACGCCGTCGGCGAGCTCGGCGTGCGGGTCGACGACCGCGCTGGGATGGATGCGCGCCGCCATCAGCGCTTCACCATCGCCGAAGCGATGGTGGCCTCGGCCGCGAGCTGGCCGTCCACCGTGGCTTTGCCGCTCAATCGCGCGTAGTCGCTGCGCGCCCGGTCCACCGTCACCTCGAGGCGCAGCTGGTCGCCCGGTACGACCGGCCGGCGGAACCGCGCGCGCTCGACTCCCGTCAGGTAGAACAAGCCGCGCTCGCCCTCCGGCATGCCGTACAGCAGCAGCAGGCCGCCGGTCTGCGCCATGGCCTCGATGATCAGCACGCCCGGCATCACCGGATTGCCGGGGAAGTGACCGTTGAAGAACTCCTCGTTCACGGTCACGTTCTTCAGCGCCACGATGCGCTGCCGCGGCTCGATCTCGAGCACCCGGTCGACCAGCAGGAACGGGTAGCGATGCGGCAGCAGCGACGCCACGAACCGGCTGTCCCAGTTCTGGCTCATCCCTCCTCCTCCTTGGCGCGACCGCCGAGGCGAGCCTCGAGGTTCAGCAAGCGCCGATGGATCTCCTCCAAGCGACCGAGCAGCGCCTGCTGGCGCCGCCACTTCCCCGCCGCCACCGCCGGCGTGCCGGCCACCTGCTGACCGGCCTCGACGTTCTGGAAGACCGCCGACTTCGCGGCCACCCGCACGCCGTCGCCGACCTTCAGGTGCCCGGCGATTCCCGACTGCCCCGCCAGCACGACGTAGTCGCCGAGCTCGGTCGAGCCGGCGATCCCGGACTGCGAAACCAGGATGCAGCCGCGGCCGATCCGCACGTTGTGCCCGACCTGCACCAGGTTGTCGAGCTTGCTGCCGGCGCCAATCCGGGTCTCATCCAGCGTCGCGCGGTCCACCGTGCTGTTGGCGCCGATCTCCACCTCGTCCTCGATCACCACCCGCCCGACCTGGGGAATCTTGCGATGGCGCCCGGCATCGGTCGCGAAGCCGAATCCGTCGCTCCCCAGCACCACGCCAGCGTGCAGCACGCAACGCTGCCCGACCTCGGTGCGGTCGTACAGCACCACCCGCGGGTGGAGCACCGATCCGGCCCCGATCGAGCAGTCGCGGCCGACGACGCAGCCCGCACCGACCACCACTCCGGCGGCGATCCGGCTGCGCTCGCCCACCACCACGTGCGCCGCGAGCTGGGCGCCGGGATCCACCCGGGCGCTCGCCGCCACCATCGCGGTCGGGTGGACGCCCGGCTCGACCGCCGGCGCGGGGTGGAACTCCTCGAGGATGCGCGCCAGGGCCAGATACGGCTCGGCCGCCACCAGCAAGGAGTGTCCCGCGATCTCGACGCCCGGCCCGACCAGCACCGCGCCGGCGCGGCTCGCCTCGGCCTGCGCGCGGTAGCGCGGGTTGGTCAGGAAGGACAGGCTGGCGGGTCCGCTCTCGGCGAGCGTCGCGACCCCCTCGATGGCCAGCTCTCCATCGCCCTTCACTTGACCGCCGACCAGGGCGGCGAGATCCGCCAGCCGGCGTCGCACGGGATCACTTCGCCTTGTTGGCGGCGTCGAAGCGCTGGATCACCTGGTCGGTGATGTCGATCTTGTCGTCGGCGTAGACCAGACCGCTCTGATACTTGTTGAACACCAGGGTGTAGCCGTTCTCCTTGCCGATCTGGCCGATGATCGGCAGCACCCGCTTCTCGATGGCGTCGAACGCGTCGTCGCGCGCCTTCTGCAGATCGCGGTCGGCATCGTCCTGGAAGCGGCGGAACGCGATCATCTTGTCCTCGACCTGCTTCTCGAGATCGGCGATCTTGTCCTCGGCGAGCGACAAGCGGCCGTCGTTGATGCGAGTGCGCAAGGCCTGGATCTCGTCCTGCTTGGTCTTGGCCTCGGCGATCTTGCCGTCCTGCAGCTGCTTCAGCTTGGCCAGGGTTTCCTTCCCGGGACCGGAATCGGTGAGGATGCGCTGCACGTCGATGACGGCGACCCGCACCACCGGGGCGGGAGCGGCGGCGGCGGCCTGCGCCTGCGCCGCGCCGACGGCGACGAGCGCGCCGACGGCGGCTGCGACAAGGGAGCGAACGAGGACGTTGCGGGACATTTCCTGGACTCCTTGGCGGTTGTTCTAGAAACTGGTTCCGATGCTGAACAAGAAGTGGTCGAACTTGTCCCCCGGCTTGGGCCGGAGGTTGCTGGCGTAGATGAAACGCAGCGGCGCGCCCAGAACCGGCACGAAGATGCGCAGCTCGGCGCCCGCAGTGTAGCGCATGTCGGAGACCCTGAACTTCGAGTCCTGACAGTCCTGCGGGTGCAGGGCCAGCCGCTCGTCGCACCCGAACATGTTGCCGGCGTCGGCGAACAGCAGCAGCCGGAAAGGCCCGCCGAGCAGGAAGTGATACTCGGCGTTGGCCTGGATGTAGCTGGAGCCGCCGAGCGGCGCGCCCACCGCGTCGGTGATGATCTCGCCCTTGGAGTTGCGCAGCCAGAGCTGACGGTAGGCGAAACCGCGGATGCTGTTCTCGCCGCCCAGGAAGTAGTAGTCGTTGTACAGCAGCGTGTTCTTCCCGTACGGACGAATCGTGCCGCCCTCGACGTTCAAACCGAGCACCGAGCGCACCGGATAATTGGCCAGCGGGTGGAACCAGCTGACGCCGAACTCGGGCTTCAGGTACTCGGTCTCGCCGCCGAGCGCTCCTCCCGCGAGGTCGAGCGAGGCATGCAGACGGGTGCCGCGGGTCGGCTCGAAACGGCTGTCCAGGCTCTCGTAGGCGTAAGCGGGACGCAGCAAGGAGACGTTGCGCCGACAGTCCTGGCTGTACGTCGTGCCGCTGACGCCGACCGTGCAGCCGGCGATCTCCACCGGGGTGATGGTCTGCCCGGTGATGTCGATCTGCTCGACCTGCTTCACCTTCGAGTAGCTGTAGCTGATGCTGGCGCTGTTGAACAGCCCGAAGTTGCGGCCGTAGGTCAGCACGGCGCCGCGGGTGTTGTCGATCAGCGTCTGGCCGGTCAGCAGGTTGTAATTGTAGTCGTAGCGCTGCAGCTGGATGCCGACGCTCTGCGGCCGGTCGAGGAACCAGGGCACGAAGTACGACAGGTCGTAGACGTTGCGGATGCCGCCGGTTTGCACCGACACCCCGGCCTGCTCGCCGCGCCCGAGGAAGTTCTGGGTGCGCACCGAGACCTGGGCGAAGAACTTGTCCTGCTCGCTGTAGCCGCCGCCGACCTCGAGCTGGGTGCGGTCGGATTCGTCGCCCTTGACCTGCAGGTCGACCGTCTTCTTCTCGGTGTCGAAGTTCGCGAACTCGATCGGGTCGTCCTGGTTGAGCTTGAAGAACTGCAGCTGGTTGATCTTGTAGACGCTGTTCTTCAGGCCGCCGATGTTGAGCAGCATGCCTTCCTGCACACGCAGCTCGCGGCGCAGCACCTTGTCGTGGGTGCGGGTGTTGCCGGAGAACTCGATGCGCCCGACCCGGTACTGGTCGCCTTCGTTGACGTGCACGATCACGTCGGCGGTGTCGGGGCCGCTCTCGCGGATCTCCGGCTCGACGTGTGCTTCGATGAAACCGGTGTTGCGATAGGTATCGCTCACCTTCTCCACCGCATCGGCGATCGCCTTGGAACGCAGCCAGCCGCCGCTGCGGCGGCGGAAAGCGCGCAGCAGCAGGTCCTCCTTGTAGGCCTTGGCCCCCTCGATCGACACTTGGCCGAGCTTCCAGCGCTTCCCCTCGGTGATCGGCACCGACACGAACAGGCGCCGCTTCTTCTGCTTCGGGGTCATGGCGCCCGGGCGCAGCGCGCGGGCCTCGATCAGCGGATCGGCGACCAGGGCGTCCTTGTAACCGTCCCGGCGGTAGAGGTCACGCACCCGATCGAGGTCCTCGCGCATGGTCGCCGGGTTGTAGATGTCGAACTTCAGGATCCGCCAGAGCAGGCTGGTTTCCTTGGTCTTGCGCATCGTCCAGCGCAGACGGAAGCCGCTGTGCACCGTGTTGCCGATGAAGGTGATCTTCTGGATCCGCACCCGGTCCCCTTCGTCGACCGTGAAGCGCACCCGCTTCTCGCCGGGCCCCGCGTCCTCGAGGGCGTACTTGACCTCGGCGAAGCGGTAGCCTTTCTCCTTGTACATGTCCTCGAGCATCACCTTCAGACGGTTCAGCTCGCCGAGGTCGAGCGGCTGGCCTTCGCGGGCGTTGATGCGCTCCTTGAGGATGCGGTCGTTGATGTCGGTCGAGCCGATCCGCTTCAGGCCGTCGTACTTGATCGAGCGCAGGACCGGGCGCTCCTGCACGTGGATGATCAGCTTGACGCCGCCCTCCACCGGAACCGAGTCCACCCGGACGTCGTCGACCAGATGCCGTTCCCAGAGCGCGTGGAGATTCGCATTCAGGCGGTCGGGATCGACCGCGGCGCCGCGCTTGAGGCCGAGGTAGAAGAGCAGGCTGTCCTCGGCCAGGGTCTTCAGGCCCTGGACCTCGATCGCCATGATCTTCTGACCGGCAACCATCGCTGGCGCGGTCGATGGCGGGCCAGGACTGGGCTTTGCGGCAGGGCCAGTGGCGGCGGGGGCGACAGTCGGCGCCGAACTCGCAGCCGGCGTCGGTGCTGCCGGGGCGGCCGGCACCTGCGCCTTGGCGACGCTTGCCGCACCCACACACAGGAACAACCAGAGCAACACCGCACAACGTCGGTTCATAGCTGCCTTTTTTGGGCCTTGGGGGCCTGGCGGGTCAGTCGTTCCTGCCGACGGTCTCGGGGCGGCGGACGTTGAACTCCAGCTTGTCGCCCTCCACTCCCACTTCGATCAGGTCGATTTCCTCGCCCGGCTGCGTAATCAGGATCTCGGAGATCGCATCCTGGATGTGGCGCTGGATCGTGCGGCGCAGCGGCCGGGCCCCGGTCGAGGGCTCGATCCCCGCCTGCCGCAACAGCCAGTCCTTGGCTTCCTCCGTGACCTCGACTCGCAGGCCGCGCTGCGCCAGCGTCGCGTTGACGTCACGCAGCAGGACGTCGACGATAGCACGAAGCTGGGGCTCGCCGAGCGGGTTGAAGACGATCACCTCGTCGACGCGATTGATGAACTCGGGGCTGAAGCTGCGCCGCAGCTCGGCCAGGATCTCTTCCTCCAGGCGGTGGAAGGCGCCCTGGTCGTCCTGCTCCCCGAACCCCATGCGTCCTCCCCGGAGGACCAGCTTGCTGCCCAGATTGGACGTCATCAGCACCAGGCAGTTCTTGAAGTCGACGTGGTTGCCGTAGGCGTCGGTCAGGATGCCGTCGTCGAGGATCTGCAGCAGCAGGTTCATGACCTCGGGATGGGCTTTTTCGATCTCGTCGAACAGCACCAGCGAGTACGGCTGGCGCCGGATGCGCTCGGTGAGCTGGCCACCCTCCTCGTGCCCGACGTAGCCCGGCGGCGAGCCGATCAGGCGCGACACCGCGTGCTTCTCCATGTACTCGGACATGTCGAAGCGCAGCAGCGCGTGCTGGCTGCCGAACAGGAACTCCGCCAGCCGCCTCGCCACCTCGGTCTTGCCGACCCCCGACGGGCCGAGGAAGATGAACGAGCCGACCGGCCGCTGCGGGTTGCTGACCCCGAGCCGCGAGCGACGAATCGCCCGGCTGATCGCCCCGATCGCCCGATCCTGGCCGACCACGTAGTGGCGCAGCGTCTCCTCCATGTGCATCAGACGCTCGGCTTCCTCGCTCGCCAGGCTGGAGACCGGAATGCCGGTCCACGACGAGATCACTTCCTCGACGTCGCGCGGGGTGACCTCGAGCACCACCTCCTCGCTCGGCACGCCCATCCGTTCGAGGTCTTCGCGCAGCTCGATCTCGCGCTCGCGCTGGCGCACCGCCGCCTCGAAGTCCTTGTCGGAGATCGCGCTCTTCATGTCCTTGATGACCTGGCGGATCTCCTGCTCGAGGCGGCGCACGTTCTGGGTGTCGCGCACCCGCCGCAGCTTGACCTTGGCCCCCGCCTCGTCGATCACGTCGATCGCCTTGTCGGGCTGCATGCGGTCGGAGATGTAGCGCGTCGACTGGTAGATCGCGGTGCGCAGCGCCGCCTCGGTGTAGTGCACCTTGTGGAAAGACTCGTAGCGGTCGCGCACTCCGGCGAGGATCGACATCGTCTCCTCGCTGTTCGGCGGCTCGATCTGGATCGCCTGAAAGCGGCGCAGCAGCGAGCGGTCCTTCTCGATGTACTTGCGGTACTCCTTCAGGGTGGTGGCGCCGATGCAGGAGATCTCGCCGCGCGACAGCGCCGGCTTGAGGATGTTGGCGGCGTCGAGCGAGCCCTCAGCGGAGCCGGCGCCGATCAACGAGTGGATCTCGTCGATGAAGACGATCAGCTCCTTGTTCTCCTTGAGCTCTTTCAGGATGCCCTTCAGGCGCTCCTCGAACTGACCGCGATACTTCGTCCCCGCCACGATCAGCGACAGGTCGAGCGCCACGATGCGCTTCTGGGCGAGGAAGATCGGCACCTCGCCCTCGACGATGCGCTGCGCCAGGCCCTCGACGATCGCCGTCTTGCCGACCCCCGGCTCGCCGAGCAGGATGGGGTTGTTCTTGGTGCGCCGCGACAGGATCTCGATGATGCGCTCGACCTCGCGCTCGCGTCCGATCAGCGGGTCGAAGCCGCCGGTCGTGGCGAGCGCGGTCAAGTCGCGCCCGTACTCGGAGAGGAAGGGCAGCTCCTTCTTCTGCTGCGAGGCGTCGCGCTCCTTGGCGATCGACAGGATCTCCTCGCGCGCCGCGTACACGTCGAAGCCGTGCTGGGTCAGGACCCGCATCGCCAGACACCCCTCGACTCGCAGGATGCCGATCAGCAGGTGCTCGGAGCCCACCGTCGCGTGCAGCATGCTTTCCGCCTCGTGCGAGGCGTACGCCAGGATCTTCTTCGACTCCTCGGACAGCGGCAGCTCGGCGGTGGACGAGATGCGCTCGACGAACACCCGCTCGCCCTCGATCTCGCGGCGAATCTCCTCGGGCTTGACGTGGAAGCGGCGGAACAGCTCTCCCACCGTCTCCTCGCCCTCGCGCAGGATGCCGAGCAGCACGTGCTCGGACTCGATCACCCGGCTGCCCAGCTTGCTCGCCTCGTAGCGCGCGAAGAACAGCGCGCGGCGCGCTTTCTCGTTGTATTTCTCGAACATTGCCTCTAACCCCAAACCCCCGCAGAATCAGAGCTTACGGGCAGTCAACAGGCCTCTCTCCAGAGTCAGAATTCTAGCACAGCGCGCCGCCAGCTCCGGGTTGTGAGTGACCACCACGGCGGTCGTCCGATGCCGCCTCTGGAGGTCGAGCAGGAGCTGGAACACCTGCTCGCCGCTCGCCGGATCGAGGTTGCCGGTGGGCTCGTCGGCGAGCAGCAGCGGCGGCTCGAGCAGCAGCGCGCGACAGAGCGCGACGCGCTGGCGCTCGCCGCCCGAAAGCTGGCTCGGAAAGTGGTCGGCACGATTCATCAACCCGACTTCTTCCAGCAAGGCGCGTGCCCGGCTGTCGACCTCGCGGGCCGGGCGGCGGGCGATGCGGCCGGGCAGCGCCACGTTCTCGAGCGCCGTGAAATCCGGCAGCAGCTGGTGAAACTGGAACACGAAGCCGATGGTGCGATTGCGGAACCCGGCCAGGGCCGTGCCATCCAGGCGCGCCAGGTCCTGCCCCGCCACCTCGACCGTGCCGCGATCCGGCCGGTCGAGGGAGCCCAGCACGTGCAGCAGGGTCGACTTGCCCGAGCCCGACGGCCCGACGATCGCCACCAGCTCGCCGGGCTCGATCTCGAGGTCGACGCCGCACAGCACCTCGACCCGCCGGGCGCCCTCGGCGTACGTCTTCCACACCTCGCGGGCCCGCACCGAGACGCTCATCGGCGCAGCGCCTCGACCGGGCGCAGAGCGGCGGCGCGCGCCGCCGCCCCCGCGGCGCAGCCCAGGGTCAAGATCAAGGTCAGGCCGAGGACCGTGGCGAGGTCGAGCGGCAGGACCCGGAACGGCACGTAGTCGAGGAAGTACACCCGCTCGGGCAGCGCGATTAGCCGGTACCGGTCGAGCACGAACGCCGCCGCCAGCCCGAGCGCCGCGCCCAGCGCGCCCCCCGCGCCGCCCAGCAGCATGCCCAGCCAGAGAAACGTCCGGCGCAGATCGGCGGCGCTCGCCCCCATGGCGCCCAGCATGCCGATCTCCGAGCGCTTGTTCACGATCACCAGCGCCACGTCGGCGACCAGCGCCAGGCCAGCGACCAGCACGATCAGGAACACCGCCGCGAACATCACCGTCTTCTCCAGCCGCAGCGCGAAGAACAGCGGCTGGTTGAGCTCGCGCCAGGTGCGCACCCGGCAACCCGCCGGCAGCTTCGCGGCGATCGCCGGCGCCGCCCGCAGCGCGGCGTCGAGATCGCTGGCCTCGACCTCGACCCGGGTGTCCCCGGTGCCGAGCAGCGCCAGCGCCGTCGACCAGGGCAGCGCCACCCGGCGGTCCTGCTCGGTGCGCCCCGTCGAGTACGTGCCGGCGAGGGGCAGCGTGCGCAGGCGCGGCTGCGGTCCGAGCGGGGTGAGAGTCGGCCGGGTCGAGGCGATCTCGACCGGATCGCCGGGCCGCAACCCGAAGCGCAGCGCCAGGGAATCGCCGAGATAGAGGCCGACCGGCAGCCCCGCGGCACCGGGGAAGGAGCGCGGCACGCGGCCGGCAAAGCCCACCAGATCGACCGGCTGCGGATCGCCGGCGACGATCGCCCAGCCCCGGCCATGCAGCACGGCCTCCGCGCCGCGCACCCCGGGGGTCGCCGCGGCGGCGCGCGCGACGGCGGCGGAGTCGGCGCCCGGCGGCAGCTCGATCTCGAGCTCTGGGGTGCGCGCCAGGATCTCGGTCTTCAGCGCCTGCTGGAAGCCGGCCAGCGCCGCGAGCGCCAGGATCAGCGCCGCGACGCCGAGCGCGATGCCGCCGCCCGCGACCGCCGACAGGAAGCTGGTGAACGCATCGCGTCGCGTGCTGCGCAGGTAGCGCAGCGCCAGCAGCAACGGGAACGGCAGCCGCTCGCGCAGAGCCAGGCCGCTACGGCTCCTCCGGCAGTGGCCGCAGGAGCGGGAAGAGGATCACGTCGCGAATCGACGGGCGATCGGTGAACAGCATGGTCAGGCGGTCGATGCCGATGCCCTCGCCGCCGGCCGGCGGCATGGCGTGCTCGAGGGCGCGCACGTAGTCGGAGTCGAAACGGTGCGCCTCGACGTCGCCGTGCTCGCGGGCTCGCGCCTGGCCGCGGAACCGCTCGGCCTGCACGTCGGGGTCGTTCAGCTCGCTGAACGCGTTCGCCACCTCCATGCCGCCGACGAAGAGCTCGAAACGCTCGGTGAAGCGCGGGTCGAGCGGCGACTGCTTGGAGAGCGGCGAGACCTCGACCGGGTAGTCGAGGATGAAGGTGGGCTGCAGCAGATGCTCCTCCGAGGTCTCCTCGAACAGGTGCATCAGCATGTAGCCGTACCAGTTCTCCGGCACCTCGACGCCTGGATGCTGCGCTTCGAATTCCTCGCGCGATCCGGCGGCGAGCACCGGGTGCTGGCGGTCCTTCACCACCTCCGGCAGCTCGATCGCCTTCTCGCGGTAGATCGCGGCGAGGTCCGCCACGTGCTCGAGGCGTCGTTCCTCCACCTGGGCGAACTTCGCAATCGCCTGGCGCACCGTCAGCCGCCGCCAGGGCGGCGTGAAGTCCAGCGTCTGGCCCTGCCAGGGCAGCTCGGTCCTGCCGTGAATCGCCTGCGCCAGCTCGACCACCAGCTGCTCGGTGAAGTCCATCAGCACGCGGTAGTCGACGTATGCCCAGTAGAACTCGAGCATCGTGAACTCGGGGTTGTGCTGGGTCGAGATCCCCTCGTTGCGGAAGTTGCGGTTGATCTCGTACACGCGGTGCAGGTTGCCCACCGTCAGCCGCTTCAGGAAGAGCTCCGGAGCGATGCGCAGGAAGAGGTCGAGGTCGAGCGCGTTGTGATGGGTGACGAACGGCCGCGCCGCGGCGCCGGTCGGGATGATCTGCAGCATCGGCGTCTCGACCTCGAGGAAGCCGTGGCGGTCGAAGAAGCTGCGGATGCCGCGCACCAGGGCCGAGCGGATCTCGAACACCCGCCGCGACTCGGGATTGGTGATCAGGTCGAGATAGCGCTGGCGATAGCGCGCCTCGACGTCTGCCAGGCCGTGGAACTTCTCGGGCAGCGGACGCAGGGCCTTCGACAGCAGCACCAGGTCCTCGGCCTGCAGCGTCAGCTCGCCGGTGCGGGTGCGAATCAGCAGGCCGGTCGCGCCGACCACGTCGCCGAGGTCGAGCAGCTCGAGGAGCTCGGCGGCGGCCGGCGCCAGGCGGTCCTTGCGCACCATGATCTGCAGCTTGGCGCGCCCGTCGTTGAGGTCGAGGAACACCGTCTTGCCGTGGCTGCGCAGCGAGCGTACCCGGCCGGGGACGCGCAGCCGCACCGGCGCGGCCTCGAGCTCCGCCGCCGAGCGCTCGCCGTACCGCGCCACGACGTCGGACGGCTCGCCGTCGAGCTCGAAGCGGGTGGGATAGGCCTCCACCCCGAGCTCGCGCAGGCGCTCGCGCTTCTCCCGGCGAACGCGGATCTGTTCGTCCAGCTCCGACATGGGGACGAACAATAGCATTTCGTCGCGTCGCTCCTCGCCGGTCGGCAGCGATCGGCGTGCTACATTTCGCGCGATGAGCGGCGAAGAAAACGACGTCCTGCGCGAGCTCGGCGCGGCGCGGCGACGCTACGAGTCGACGGGCTGGCCGAGGCCGGACCTGCTGCTGGTTTCGGGCTCGGGCCTGGCCGTCGACCTCGGCGCGCCGTCCCACGGCCCGCTGCCGCTCGCCGAGCTGCTGCCCTTCCCGGTGCACCGCGTCGCCGGCCATCCGCACCAGGTCGAGCTGCTCGAGCCACTGCCCGGCAGGCGCGTCCTCTACTGTCGCGGCCGGCTGCACACCTATCAGGGCTACGATCCGCATCAGGCCGTCCTGCCGGTGCGCCTCGCCGCCCAGCTCGGCGCGCGCACCCTGCTGCAGACCAACGCCGCCGGCAGCCTGCGCCCGCACCTGCCGCCGGGCCGGCTGGTGGCGGTTCGCGACCACCTGAACCTGATGGGCATGAACCCGCTGCGCGGCGAGCTGCCCGAGGACTGGGGGCCGCGCTTCCCGATCATGAGCGGCGCCTACGACGCCGATCTGCGCGAGCTCGCCGCCGGGCGCGCGGCGGCGCTCGGCGTGCAGCTCGGCGAAGGCGTGTACGCCGGGATCGCCGGTCCGACCTACGAAACCCCCGCCGAGGCCGAGATGCTGCGCACTCTCGGCGCCGA
>JBLMYC010000085.1:0-3269 GCA_050258075.1 Acidobacteriota bacterium | reverse complement strand
GGCGGATGGTCAGCGTCGATACAGGACTGTGCATGGCTTTCGCGCGCCCGCGGTGGGCGGCACGCCTCCCGCGGCATTGTAGCGACTGGCGCGCGCGGCGCGCAAACGACATCCCGGTTCGAGAAGTCGTCGGCGGGCTGGACAATTGAAATTAAACTGATATCATTTCACTAGCACATAGGGGGGCTATCCAAATGATCCGTGAGCAAGAACGTCGCGTCGCTTCCGGTCTCGTGATGCTGTTCGTCCTGCCGCTCGCGACGATCGCCGACCTCGCCTGGCTGTTGCGCTCGGCGATGGCCGCGAGCCTTGCACCGCTGGCGGCGGCCATCGTCGCGTTGATCGTCCTGGTCGTCTGCCTGACCGGCTTCTTCGTCGTCAATCCCAACGAGGGTCGCGTGCTGCAGCTCTTCGGCGACTACAAGGGGACGGTGAAGACCCCGGGGCTGCGCTGGGCGAGCCCGTTCTACACCAAGAAGCGCATCTCCCTGCGGGTGCGCAACTTCGAGACCGCCAAGCTCAAGGTCAACGACAAGCGCGGCAATCCGATCGAGATCGCCGCGGTGATCGTCTGGCGGGTGGTCGACACCGCCGAAGCGGTCTTCCACGTCGACAACTACGAGAACTACGTGCACGTGCAGAGCGAGGCGGCGCTGCGCAACCTCGCGACGGGCTACCCCTACGACGCGCACGGCGACGAGGTGGATCTCGTCGCCCACACCGCCGAGGTCTCGCAGCGCCTGCAGACCGAGGTCGCCGATCGCCTGGCGCAGGCCGGCGTCGACGTCCTGGAGACCCGCATCAGCCACCTCGCGTACGCGCCGGAGATCGCCTCGGCCATGCTCCGGCGCCAGCAGGCCACGGCGGTGGTCGCGGCGCGGCAGAAGATCGTCGAAGGCGCGGTGGGAATGGTCGAGATGGCGCTCGACATGCTCAACCAGAAGCAGGTCCTGACCCTCGACGAGGAGCGCAAGGCGGCCATGGTCTCGAACCTGATGGTGGTGCTATGCAGCGAGCACAACACCCAGCCGGTGGTCAACACCGGGACGCTGCACAACTGAGGAAGGGCGCCCGCCGATGGCGGACAAGAAGCCGTTCCTGCTGCGGCTCGATCCGCGCACCCACGAAGCCCTGCAGAAGTGGGCCGACGACGAGCTGCGCAGCCTGAACGGCCAGATCGAGTACCTGCTCCGCGACGCCCTGCGCCGGGCCGGGCGGCAGCCCAAGGCCGGCGCGGGAGCCGCCGAGGAAAGGAAGGGAAAGCCATGACCGCGCGCGAAGCGACGCAGGTCTACGTGCAGGAGAAGAAGCTGGTTTGCCCGATCTGCAGCGGCGATCGCTTCTGGTCGCGAAAGTCGCTGCTCGCCACCCGCAAGTTCGCGTTCTTCGAGCTGGAATGGGTCAACCGCGCCGCGATCAACCAGATCTGCGAGCGCTGCGGCCACATCCTGTGGTTCCTGGAGAGCAAGACCTGAGGAGATCGCCGCGCCTCGCGCTAGGAAGCGGGGACGGCCGGCGCGGCGGCGCGCAGGGTCGAGCCCACGTGCTCGTGGGCGTGGTAGCTCGAGCGCACCAGCGGTCCCGACTCACAGTGGGTGAAGCCGAGCTCGAGCGCCAGCGCCTTGTGCGCGGCGAACTCCTCCGGCGTCACCCAGCGGTCGACCGGGAGGTGCTTGCCGGTCGGCTGCAGGTACTGGCCGATGGTGAGGATCTCGACCCCGGTAGCGCGGATGTCGCGCAGCGTGGCGCCGACCTCTTCCGGAGTCTCGCCGATGCCGACCATGATGCCGGTCTTCACGCGGCCGCCGTACTCCCCCAGCGCGCGCCGGCGCGCCGCCTCGGCGAGCAGCGCCAAGCTGCGCTCGTAGCGGCTGCCAGGGCGCGCCCGACGGTACATCCGCGGCACCGTCTCGACGTTGTGCGAGAAGATCTCGGGCTTCGCGCCGAGCACCACGTCGAGCGCGTCGGGCACGCCGCGGAAGTCCGGGGTCAGCACCTCCACCGCGCACGACGGGTTGCGGGCGTGGATCGCCGCCACCACCGCCGCCCAGTGGCGCGCTCCGCCGTCCGCCAGGTCGTCGCGGTCGACCGAGGTGAGGACGGCGTGACGCAGGCCCATGGCGGCAACCGCCTCGGCGACGTGCTCGGGCTCGCCGGCGTCGACGCCCGGGCGTGGCCGGCCGGAGGTCACGGCGCAGAAGCCGCAGCGCCGGGTGCAGATCTCGCCCAGGATCATGAAGGTCGCCGTGCCGTGCTCGCCCCAGCACTCGTAGATGTTGGGGCAGCGCGCCTCCTGGCAAACGGTGTGGAGATTCAGCCGGTCGACCAGGCGCTTGACGCCGAAATAGCTCTCGGGCGTCTTCAGGCGGATGCGCAGCCAGTCCGGCCGGCCGCCGCGCTCGGCGCCATCCCCCGCCGGGGCGCCTGGCTTCCTGCCGATCTGGACGAACGACTCGCTCACGCCGTGCAGTCTATCGAAGCCGCGGCCGGAGTTACTGCCCGAGAAGCTCGAACACCTGACGGGCGGGATTGGTCTCGACGTCGGCCTGGGTGCCCATGGCGGCCATGACCACGTCGAAGGCTCCTGCGCAGTCGGGGCTCGAGCTGTCGTACGTGCTGGCCGTGAAGCTGTTGACCCGCCAGCCATGCCAGGTGACGCGCCGCACCTCGCCGCCGGTTGGAATCGGCCATACCATCCGACAATCCCCCAGGAACCCGACGCGGGCCCGCGCCAGCGCCTGGCGCAGGCTGAGCATCGCGGCGCTCGACGCCTGGCCGCGCAGCACGCGGTGGCTGGCGGCGAGATAGGGCGGCGGCGCGCCGACCGGCACGCTGGCGCTGGTCGCCACCAGCTGGCCATCGGCACAGACCTGCAGCGCGCTGCGATTGAAGACGAAGGGGATGCCACGGAAGTTGGCCTGCGAGAAGCTGGCGACTTCAAGCAAGGGCTGGGCGGTTCCGCAGAAGCTGGTCTGCGACCGCGCTGCCGCGGCGAGCCCGAGAATCAACACCGCCGCGACCGCTCCCCACTGGGCAATGCGGTTCATGGCCGGACCTCCCGGAGCTCCCAGCTGTCATTCTGCGCCCATCCGCAATCACGCGCCAGGCCGCGCCGACCACGAACGCGGCGCTCGGGCGATAGACCTCGCTCGCCAGCCGGTAGAAGCCGATCGCCAGCGCCGCCAGGGCGAGCTGCAGCGCCACCGGCGCCCAGGAGAGCATCCCGAGCCGGTGCAGCGCTGCGATGACGAGCGGCAGAGCGGCGAGCG
>JBLMYC010000084.1:0-17209 GCA_050258075.1 Acidobacteriota bacterium | reverse complement strand
TCAGCATCAGGATCTCGTCGGCGCGGTAGGAGTGGGCGTGCACCAGGCGCTTGCCCTCGAGGATCTCGACGATCGCGTCGAGCTGGAGGTCGCGCCGCGGCGGCACCTGGTCGGCGCGCGGGTTCTTGCGCCACGCGTCCCACTCCCGCTCGTAATCGAGAGCGGCGAGGAACTTCTCGCGGATCGCCTGCTCGACGCCCTGGCGGGTCTGCGGATAACGGGTCTTGGCGTCGGGCCCCCAGTTCGACTGCTTGGGGTTCTCGCCGAGCGCGAACTTGATCCCCGGAGGAGCGCCCTTGAGGAACAGCTCCTCCGGCGGGGCGCCCCAGCGCAGCTTGATCACCGCGTTCTGGCCGCCGATCGCGTTGGCCGAGCCGTGCAGCAGGTTGACCGCGGTGACGCCGCCGGCGAGCTCGCGGTAGATCGCGATCGACTCGGAGTCGACGACGTCCTGGATGCGGACCTCGGAGGTGACGGTGTTCGTGCCTTCGTTGACGTCGCCGACGATGTCGGAGTGCGAGTGCGGATCGATGATGCCGGGGGTCACGTGCTTGCCGGTGGCGTCGATCTCGACTGCGCCGGGCGGGACCTCGAGATGCGTCCCGACCGCCGCGATCTTGCCCTTGCGGATCAGCAGGTCGGCGTCCTCGAGCTTGCCCTGTGGGCCGCTGGTCCAGATCGTGGCGTGGCGCACCACCAGCGCGTCGGGCTGCGCCGGCTGCAGGTTGTTCCAGGCGTCGCAGTCGGCGCCGGCAGAGAGCGGCGCGACGGTGCCTGCGGCGAGGAGCAGAGCGCCCAGCAGGGGAGCGCGGAGCGGGCCTTTCATGACGCCACCTCCAGGTTCGGCTTGCCGGTGCGGCTGCCCGAGACGGTGAATTCACCGCCCGGCGAGGTACCCGCGCCGTGCGCGTTGTCGCCACTGATCTCGAGGGTCATCTCGATCGTGCCCGGCTGGCCGAACGAGGTGCCGTCGAAGCTCACCTCGAGCTTGTTGCCGGACACGTCGGCGGAAGCGAGCGGCGTGGTCTTGTCCATTGCCGCGACCGTGCCCGACAGGGCGCCGGTCTTGCCGCTGATCGCGATCGTCACCGGGATCTCCTGCCCGTCTCCGGTCTTGACGGTGAGCTGCCAGGTGCCGGCGGCGCTCACCTCGGCGGCCTTGGACTCCTTGATCTCGTAGCGGTTGCCGTCCACCCAGACCTCGCGGATCTTCGGCTTCTCGACGAAGAGGTCGCCGTCGACGACCGCCAGGTCGGCAATCTTGCCGACCTCGATCGTTCCCAGCCGTCCCGAGAGACCGAGCAGCCTGGCCGGGGTCGTGGTCAGGGCGGCGAGCGCCTGGTCGGCGGTCAGGCCGCGGCCGATCGCCTTGGCCAGGCTGTCGTACAGCTTCTTCGGCTCGTCCAGGCGGTAGGAGGTGAAGGCGACCTCGAGGCCCGTCGCGAGCAGGCGGCGCGGGTTGTCGGGCGCGGCGTCCCAGGAGCGCAGGTCTTCGAGATCGGTCGTCGGGTCGCCGGCGCCATCGATCTTCGGCGGCTTGGGGAAGGCAAGCGGCAGGATGTGGGCCAGGCCGGTGCGCTTCACGTCCTCGAGCCGCTTGTACTCCTCGCCGTTGCCGACCACCGCCGCGTGCAGCTTGAACTCGCGAGCCAGCTCGGCGACGCGCAGCGTGTCGAGCACGTCCTCGGTCTCGAACACGATCAGGTCCTTGCCCGCCGCGACCCCGGCCAGCGCCGCGAGGCCGGGCTCGACCGCCGGGCGCTCCTGCGCCGGGTTGCGGGTGTAGGCGGCCTGCGCCTTGCCGTACCAGGCGGCATCGAGCATCGTCTGGCGGAACAGGGCGACGGCTCCCATCAGCGACTCGGGATAGCCGCCGCCTTCCCGCCGGAGCGCGACGGGATGGATCGAGGCGTGCTGGGCGAAGTTCTCGCGCAGCAGGTTGTCGGCGACGCTGCCATCGCCGAGCTCGAGGACGACGCTCCTACCTCGCAGGATGCCATCCTTGGGTGCCACGAGGGCGGTCGTGAATCCAGCCTCGCGCAGCTTCTTGGCGGTGCCCTCGTCGGCGGCGTACAGCGTCATGTCGCGCTCGGGGTGGAGGGCGGCGTTGGGCAGCCCGTCCTGGGGGGCCTTGTCGGGCTCTTTCGGAGCGGGCCACGGGCGGACCGAGTAGGGCTCGATGAGGCCGGGATAGATCGTCAGACCCTTGGCGTCCCAGATCCGGGCGTCCGGCGGGGCCTGGACGCCGGCGCCGACCGCGACGATCAGCCCGTCGCGCAGCACCACCGTCCCCGACTCGATCACCTTCCCCGGCGCGACGACGATGCGTGCGCCGACCAGCGCATGGACCCGTGGCGGCTTGGCGGCGAGCGCGGCTGCGGCCGCGGCGAGGCCGATCGCCAGACCGATCGCAAGCCTGGTGGTCCAGGCGGAGCGAGCTTCTGCCTGCATGGCACCTCCCTCTCTCGGCGTCCCCCGCCGACGTGCGCCGGCGGGGGCGCGGTGTGGGTTCAAACGACTGTATACGGCGGGCCGAGGAGAGGGTTGCAGGCGCGCCAGGCAATTGTCGCGAGCCGTTCCGTCAGACCTCGAGAGCGTCCGCCGGTCGCGCCACCAGCGCGTACAGCGCCGGCATCAGGAACACGCTGATCAGCAGGCGGGAGATGAGTCCGCCGACGATCACCAGGGCGAACGGCCGCTGCGAGTCCGAGCCGATGCCGGTCGAGAGTGCCGCCGGCAGCAGGCCGAGGGCGGCGACCAGGGCGGTCATCATGATCGGCCGCAGGCGGAGGATGGCGGCCTCACGCGTCGCCTCCGCGATGCCGAGGCCGCTGCGACGCAGCTCGTTGGCGTAGGAGATGTAGATCACCGCGGTCTGCACCGAAACGCCGAACAGCGCGAGGAATCCGATGCCCGACGACACCGAGAACGGAGTGCCGGTCGCGGCCAGCGCCAGGAGCCCGCCGATCGGCCCCGAGAGCAGCACCGCCAGGACGGTGATCAGCGGGAACTTCAGGTTGTTGTAGAGCAGGAAGAGGAGCAGGAAGATCAGCATCAGCGTCAGCGGCAGGATCACCTGCAGCTGCTTGCGTGACGCGGTGTACTCCTCGTACTCGCCGCCCCACACCGCGCGGTATCCGGGCGGCAGCTTCACGGCGGCGGCGACGCGTTGCTGGGCTTCTTGCACGGCGCTCGCCAGGTCGCGGTTCACGACCGAAAACTGAACGCCGATGTAGCGCGAGTTGTTCTCGCGGTAGATGAAAGACGCTCCGCTCTCGACGTGGATGTCCGCCAGCTCCTTCAGCGGAACCTGCTGGCCCGAGGGTGTCGCCACCAGGATGTTGGCGATCGCCTCCGGCGTCTGGCGGTACTCGGGCTGCAGGCGCACCACGAGGTCGAAGAGCTTCTCGCCCTGCACGACCTGGGTCGCCGTGGCGCCGCCGACCGCCGCCTCCACCAGTCCGTTGATGTCGGCCACGTTGAGGCCGTAGCGGGCGATCTTGGCGCGATCGATGTTGATGGTGAGGCTGGGCTGGCCGAGCTGGGTCACGACCGAGACCTCGGCGATCCCCGGCACTTTCTGCAGCGCGGCCTTGACGTCGTTCGCCCGCTCCTCGAGGACCTTGAGATCGGGGCCGAAGATCTTCACCGCCAGCGCGCTCTTGAGGCCGGTCTCGGCCTCGTCGACCGCATCCTCGGCCGGCTGCGTGAAGTTGAACACCACTCCCGGAAACGCCTCGAGCTTGCGGTTGATGGCCTCGATCAGGTCGGCCTTGGAGTGGTACTTGCCGTTCCACTGATCGTAGGGCTTGAGTCCGACGAAGAACTCGTTGTTGAAGAAGCCGGTCGGGTCGGTGCCATCGTCCGGGCGCCCGAGCTCGTTACCCACCACCGTCACCTCGGGGAAGGAGCGCAGCAAGGAGCGCACCTTGGGCGAGATCTTGGCCGCCTCCTCGAAGGAGATCGTCGACGGCAGGTTGGCCCGGATCCACAGCGAGCCCTCGTCCAGGTGGGGCATGAACTCGGCGCCGATCCCGGGAATCAGCAGGAGCGAGGCGACGAGGAGCCCGGCGGAGCCCAGGGTGGTCGCCCAGGGCCTCGCCAGGCAAGCGTCGAGCCCCTTGATGTAGACCCGGCGGATCGCCTCGAACGCCGGGTTGCGGCGCTCGCGCACCCCCTTGCGCAGCGCCCAGGCACAGAGCACCGGCACCAGCGTGACGGTGAGCACGAACGCGCCGACCAGCGCGAAGATGGTGGTGTCGGCCATCGGCCTGAACAGCTCGCCGGACGGTCCGGACAGCACGTAGATCGGCAGGAAGCCGGCGACGATGACCGCCACGGCATAGAAGATCGGTCGGTCGACCTCCGCCGCGGCGCGGGCGATGACCGTGCTGACCTTGGTCCTCTCGTCGCGCTCGGCGAGCTGGCGGAAGATGTTCTCCACCATCACGACGGCGCCGTCCACCAGGATGCCGAAGTCGATCGCGCCGATCGACAGCAGGCTGGCGGGGACGTGCTTCAGGTCGAGACAGATGAACGCGAACAGCAGCGACAGAGGGATCGTGATCGCGACGATCAGGCCCGAGCGCACGTCGTACAGGAAGAAGATCAGGATGACCAGCACCAGCAGCATGCCGTGCAGGAGGTTGTTGGCGACGGTGTGCGTGGTGAGCGCGATGAGGTCCCGCCGGTCGTAGAACGGATGGATCTTGACGTCGGGCGGGAGGATGGAACGGTTCAGCTCGCGGGTCTTCTCCTCGACCCGCTGGAGAACGGTCTGCGCCTGTTCGCCGCGCCGCATGAGGAGGACGCCCTCGACGGCCTCGTCCTTGTCGTTGAAGCCGAACTGGCCGAGCCGGGGCGCCTCGCCGATCGTCACTTGACCGACGTCCTTCACCAGGATCGGCGTGCCGTTGTGCACGGCCAGCACGACGTTGCCGATATCTTCCGTGGTGGTCAGCAGGCCGATGCCGCGCACGTAGTAGAACTGGCCGCCTTGGGAGTAGAACCCGCCCCCCGAGTTGCCGTTGTTGGCGGCCAGCGCCGCCATCACCATCGGCACCGACAGCCCGGCGCCGGCGATCTTGGCGGGATCGAGCAGGACCTGGTATTGCATCGTCGGGCCGCCCAGGCCCGAGTCGTCGGCGATGCCGGGCACCGACTTGTACTGCCGCTCGACCACCCAGTCCTCGATCGTCTTGAGCTCGGTCGCAGAGCGGTCCGGGCTCTCGAGCACGTAGCGATAGATCAGGCCGGAAGGCGAGGAGAGCGGCGCCAGCGACGGCGCGACGCCGTCGGGCAGCGACAGGTTCGCGGAGCGCTCGAGCACCTGCTGACGCGCAAAGTAGTTATCGGTGCCGTTCTTGAACGTCATGCGCACGTCGGAAAGGCCGTACAGCGAGATCGAGCGCACCACCGTCATGTCGGGGATGCCGTTCATCTCGACCTCGACCGGCACCGTGATCAGGCGCTCGACCTCCTCGGCGGCGTGGCCCTGCCACTGAGTGATGATCTCCACCTGCGGCGGCGAGAGGTCGGGGTAGGCGTCCACCGGCAGGCGGCGGAACGAGTACACCCCCGCACCGATCAGGACCGCGACGGCGAGCAGCACCAGGAAGCGCTGGCGGAGCGCAGTGGCTGCGACGCGATGGATGATCGAAGCGGACGGCGCCAGCGCGTGCTCCTTGTCCGCCGCGCTCATGACGCCTCCGCGTTCTCGAGGTACAGGCCGCCCTCGACCACTACCGACTCGCCGGCCGCGAGGCCGTCGGTGATCTCCTGCTGATCGCCGCTGCGGATGCCGATCTGCACCCGCCGCCGCGCGAAGGTCCCGCCGGGCTCGGCAACGAACACGAACGGCAGGTTCTCGCTGTCACGCAGCACCGCCGAGACCGGCACCAGCAGCCCAACGGTCGGGCGGCGGGAGTGGATGGCGACGCGCACGTACAGGTCGCGCTTCAGCACCTCTCCCGGGTTGGGCACGGCCAGGCGGACGGCGACGGCGCGGGTATTCGGATCGACGAACGCGGCGATGTTGTCGACGGTGCCGGAGAGCGGCGGGACGCCCGACCCGATTCGGATCTCCGCCGGATCGCCAACCGCCACGAAGGGAAGATCGGCCTCGAAGACGTTGGCGAAGACCCAGACCTGCGACAGGTCGGCGACCGTGAAGCAGGGGGTCGCTCCCGCCTGGATGAGCTGACCTGGAGAGATCAGCTTCTCGACCAGCGTTCCGGAGAGCGGCGAGCGGATCTCGCCGCCCGGAGCCGCGACGGCGCGGTTCTCGCGCAGATCGGCCAACGTCTTGGGCTCGACTCCCAGGGCGCGCAGCTGCTCGCTTGCCGCGTCGCGATCCGCCTCGGCGCTGACCGCGTCGGTCTCCGCCTGGTCGGCCTCGCGGCGGGCGATGGCATCGTTCTGGAGGAGCTGGCGATCGAGGTCGGCGATGCGGCGGGCGTTGCGCGCCAGCGATTCCGCCTTGCGCAGCGCGCTCACCGCCGCCGCGAAGTCGGGCGAGGTGACGATCGCCAGCGGCTGGCCCTTGCTCACCCGACTGCCGACCTCCACCAGGACGCGGCTCACCGGACCGGAAAGCGGAGCCAGGACCTGCGTGGCGCGGTTCTGATCGAAGGCCACCGTGCCGGTCGCTTCGACGATGCGCGAGAAAGGTGCCCGCGCAACCGGCTGGGTGTGAATCGCCGCGAGCTGCTCGGGCTTGAGGCGGATCTCGCTGGCCTGCTCGCCGGCGGGCTCCGCCGCGGGCCGGCTCGGCTTCTGGCAGGCGGTGGACGCCACCGCGAGCGCGGCGGCGAGGACCGCGCTGGAGGCGTAGGGAAGGCGGAGAAATCGGGACGTGACGCTCATGGACGTGCTCCTTCGGCGGCTGGAGGAAGAGGGGCTCCGACCGCCAGCTCGAGGGCGGCGCGAGCATCATTGGCGGTTCCCAGAGCGTCGACGTACTGACTCTCGGCGTCGAGCAGGGTGCGCTTGGCGTCGAGCAGCTCGAGCGCGGACGACCCGCCGAGCCCATAGCTGAGGGCGGCCACGCGGTACACCTCGCGCGCCTCCGGCAGCAGCTGATCGCGGATGAAGACCGCCTGCTGGAGAGCCGTGGCGGCGTCGGCGTAGCTGGTGCGCACGTCGAGCGCAACCTGCGCCCGCTGGTCGGCGACGTCGGCCGCGAGCTCCCGCTCGCGGTGGCTGGCGGCGGCGATCTCGCCCTTCTGGTGCTGCCAGAAGAAGATCGGGAAGCCGACCGCAAGGGTCGTGGTGAAGGTCAGCGGGCTGCCTTCGATGGAGTTGCGGCCCGCCGCCAGGTTGAAGTCGGGGAGCCAGAAGCGTCGCGCGAGCTGGCTCGCGGCCCGGGCGCCCTCTTGCTGGGCGACGAGGCTGCGCAACTCCGGGCGCGACGCTTCCGCGAGCCGCTCGAGGGTCTCGATCGGTGGGAGATCACCCGGCGCCGTGAGCTGATCCGCGGTCGTGAGCGGAGAGCCTGCGGCTCTCCCCAGAACGCGGTTGAGAGCGGCGCGAGCCGTGGCGATCGCGCGCTGGTTGGCGATCAGATCATTCTGCGCCTGAGCCAGGTCCACCTGCGCCTTGACCACATCCACCTTGGCGACGGTGCCGCCGGTGAAGCGGGCCTGGGTCTTCGCCAGGAAGTCGGCGGCGTATTGTCGGCCCTGCTCGAGGTCTTCGGCGTGCCGCTGAGCGACCAGCAGGGCGTCGAAAGCCTGGGCGGCCTGCGAAGCGACCTGCTGCTGCAGCTGGGTGAAAGCGAGCTCGGCGGCGCGCAGGTCGGCCGCTGCGACCTTCCGGCGCAGGCCGGTCTTGCCCGGGAAGGGCAGGGTCACCCCGAGGCCGAGATCGACCTCATTGCGCGTGCCCGGGCTGAGGACCTTGGTCTGGCCGAGGGTCTCGGCGAAGAGGCTGGGATCGGGAAGGGCCGTGGCGACCACGACCTGGGCCCGCGCCTGCTCGACCTGCTCCCGCGAGGCCTGCAGGCCAGGGTTGTGCGCCAGCGCCTCCTGGATGGCGTCGCGAAGGGACAGCGGGGTCGCGGTCGGGGCCGGAGCCGGGTCCGGGCTTGCCGCCGCGGCCGCCGGGCCGAGGGTCAAGGTCGCGATCAGAAGAACCGAGGGGGCCAGACCGCGCTGGCGGCCAGCCTGACGAAACATGGGCATGCATGCCTCCAGACCGAGTTGAATGGTTCCATCGCCCGAGCCGGCGTGGCTCGGGGCACCGAACGGCGAGCGCTACGCGGTCGGCGGGCCGCGGCTGGAGACGGCGGGGTGAGACTGGAGGCGGAGCGCTACCGTCTCGGGGCGGGGAAGCGTCGGCGCGAGATCGGGGGCGACGAGGGCCGGTGCGTGCGCGACGCCGTCGCAGGCGCTCTGCATCTGCAGGATGCAGGCGGGGCAGGCGCGGGTGCGCACCACCTTGGAGGCCTCGATGTGGCGAGGCTGATCGGGGTGCAGGGCCCCGGGCGACATCCAGGTGGCGGCCTGGGTCTCGCTGTGCGACGTCGGCCCGGAGTGCACCTCGAGCGAGACCGCGAACAGCGGTGCCACCGCTACGATGGTCGTGAGCAGACGCGCCAGGCGGCGCAGCGAGAGAAACGCCATCCGCCGGAGTCTAGCAGGCCCGGTGGTCGGCGCGCTGCCGGCCGCCTTCGGCCCGACGCGGATCCATCTCGCGCCGGTGGTTTGTTATGCTCCGGCGGTTATGGCGCCGATCGCCAAGGGCCACCGCGTCGGGATGATCAGCCTGGGCTGCGCGAAGAATCTCGTCGACAGCGAGCTGATGCTGGGAGAGCTGCGCCGCCAGGGCCATGAGATCGTGCAGGATCTCGCCGCCGCGGACACGGTGGTCATCAACACCTGCGCCTTCGTCGAGGACGCCAAGCAGGAGTCGATCGACGCCATCCTGGAGGTGGCCGGGCGTAAGGGCGAGGCGGGAGTGAAACGGCTTCTGGTCGCAGGCTGCATGGTGAACCGCTACGGGCCGGAGCTGCAGCGCGAGATCCCGGAGATCGACGGCTTCGTCGGCCTCGACGGGCTGCGCGACGTGGGCAAGGTGGTGCAGATCGGCGGCGATGCCCCACTGCCGGCGCCCGCCCACCTGGTCTTCGACCATACCGCGCCCCGCCTCCTCACCACCCACGGCTTCGCCTACCTGAAGGTCGCCGAAGGCTGCGACAACCCGTGCACGTTCTGCGCCATCCCGCAGTGGCGGGGCCGTTTCCGCAGCCGGACGATCCCCAGTCTGGTGGAGGAAGCGCGCGCCCTCGAGGCGGAGGGCATCCAGGAGCTGGTGCTGATCGCCCAGGACACCACGCGCTACGGCGAGGACCTGGGGCTAGGAAGGCACGGGCTCCTGCGCCTGGTCGAGGCCTTGCTCGCCGGGACGTCCATCGCCTGGATCCGGTTCCTGTACGCGTATCCGACCACCCTCGACGAGGATCTGCTGACCCTGATGGGTGGCGAGCCGCGGTTCTGCTCGTACCTCGACATCCCGCTCCAGCACAGCCATCCGGAGATCCTGCGTGCGATGCAACGCGGTGGCGACGGTGAGCGCTACTTGCGCCTGCTCGAGAAGGCGCGCGAGCGGGTGCCGGGCATCTTCCTGCGTACCACGTTCATCGTCGGGTTTCCGGGCGAGACCGAGGAGCACTTCGCCCATCTGCTCGATTTCGTGGAGCGCGCGCGCTTCGACTACCTGGGCGGTTTCGTGTACAGCCCGGAGGAGGGCACGCCGGGCGCCGCGCTCACCGGGCGGGTCGCCCGCGGCGCTGCCCGGCGGCGCCACGAGCGCCTGCTCCGGGCCCAGGAGCCGATCGCGCTGGAGCGCCGTCAGGCCCTGGTCGGGCTCCGCTTGCAGGCTCTGGTGGAGGGACCCTGCGCGGAGACCGAGCACCTGATGCAGGCGCGACACGCCGGGATGGCGCCGGAGATCGACGGCCGCCTGCTGATCAACGACGGATTGGCGCCGGCCGGCAGCCTGGTCGAGGTCGAGATCACCGATGGCTTCGCGCACGACCTGGTCGGGCGAATCGTCGGGCCGGTGGGAGTCGCGGGCGTGGTCACCGCCCCGGCCGAGTGAGCCGCATGCAGGTCTTCCCGGACGCGTACCTCGCGAGCGACCTGCCCCGCGCCGGGGTAGGGACGATCGGCAACTACGACGGCATCCACCGCGGCCAGCGGGCGGTGCTGGACATGGTCGTCGCGCGCGCTCGCGAGCGCGGTCTCAGCGCCATGATGGTCACGTTCGAGCCCCATCCGCTGGCAGTGCTGCACCCCGAGCGCGTGCCGCGCCGGCTGACAACGCCAGCGCAGCGCGAGCGGCTGCTCGCCGAGATCGGCCTCGACGCGGTGCTGATCGTGCGCTTCACGCCGGAGTTCGCCCGTACGCCGGCGCGCACCTTCGTCCGCGAGTTCCTGCACCGGCGCCTGGATTGGAAGGAGATCTACGTGGGCAACGGCTTCGTCTTCGGGCACCGGAGGGAGGGCGATCTGGCCCTGCTGCGCAGCCTGGGGCGGGACTTCGACTTCGCCGCCTTTGGGGTCGACGAGGTGAAATACAAGGGCGAAGCGATCTCGAGTACCCGGATCCGCGCCGCGATCGCCGAGGGCACGGTCGACGAAGCCTGGGAGATGCTCGGCCGCCCGTTCGCGATCGAGGGGCTGGTGGCGCGCGGCGATCGGATGGGCAAGCGGCTAGGCTGGCCGACGGTCAACCTGGCACCGCACAACGAACTGCTGCCGGCCGATGGGGTATATGCCTGCCGGGTGTTCTTCCCCAGCTTCCCGGCCACGTTCGACTGCGTGACCAACATCGGCACCCGCCCGACCTTGTACGAGAACTACCAGCGGGTGGTGGAGAGCCACGTCCTCGACTTCCGGGCGGACGTGTACGGCGAGCGGGCCGAGCTGAGCTTCTACAAGCGGTTGCGCGAGGAGCGGGTGTTTCCCTCGGTCATGGACCTCTCGGCCCAGATCGGCAGGGACGTCCAGGCGACGCGAGAATATTTCGAGGTACGAAGTCGGTTGGAAGATCAGGCCGCGGTGGCCGAGAGGGACGATCCGAAATCGTAGATTCCTCTGCATTTTTAGGAGAATGGAATGGCCAGTGACAAGATCGTGCACGTGACCGAGCAGACCTTCCAGAGCGACGTTCTGAACTCCGATGTCCCCGTTCTGGTGGACTTCTGGGCGACTTGGTGCGGCCCCTGCCGGATGGTGGCGCCGATCCTCGAGGAGCTCGCCGAGGAGATGAAGGGCAAGGTCCGGATCGCCAAGGTGGACGTCGACTCCAACCAGAACCTGGCGGTCAAGTTCCGTGTTTCGAGCATCCCGAGCTTCGTGCTGTTCAAGAAGGGCCAGGTGGCCGACCGCATGCTGGGCGCCATGCCCAAGAGCTCGTTCCAGCAGTTTCTCGATCGCAATCTGACGGCGTGACCGGGTCGGCGGCGCCGGGGTCGGCGGCGACGGGGTCGGCGGCGACCGGGTCGCGGGCGGCGAGTTCGGGCGGCGGAGGGGATCTCCTCTCCGCCGTTCGTCGTCTGCTCGGCGAGCAGGGCAGTTCGGCGCTGCTGCTCGTGACCTCCAGCTCGAGGGATGCCGACCTCGCGCCGTTCGTCGGCCCGGCCCACCTCGGGGAATCGCTGCTCCTCGTCACGGCCGCCAAGGCCTGGCTCGCTTGCTTCAGCCCCATGGAGCGGGAGGAGGCGGCCAGCACCGGCCTCGACCTCCTCTCTCCCGACGATCTCGAGATCGCTCGCCACGCCCGGGAATCCACCGAGCCGGAAGACTTTCTGGCTCGCGTGATCGGGTCCGCCTTCGCGGTCGCCAAGCTGACGCCGGGGACGATCGCCCTGGCGGGGCACGGCGCCGCAGGACCGGTTCACGCCGCGGCGCGGGCCCTCGAGGCACAAGGCTGGCGCTTCGTCCCCGGCAACGAGCTCGTCCGGCGGGCACGCAAGCGCAAGGGTCTGGCCGAGGTCGCCGTGATTCGATGGGCGGCGGACGCGACGAGCGCCGCGCTGCGGCGCGTGGCCGAGCGGCTGAACGCCGCCGGCGCGCAACGCGGCGAGCTGTGGCTCGGGGGCGAGCGCCTGCGGGTGGGGAGGCTGCGCGAAGAGATCGCGCGGGTGCTCGCCGAGCGCGGTCTGGAGCAGCCGGAGGGCAACATCGTCGCCTGCGGCGGTGCCGGCGGCGTTCCGCACAACCAGGGCGACTCGGAGCACGTCGTCCGGGTCGGCGAGTCGATCGTGGTGGATCTCTTCCCGCAGCGGCGACTGTTCGCCGATTGCACGCGCACCTTCTGCGTCGGCGACGCTCCGGAAGCGCTTGCCAAGGCGCACGCCGCCGTTCTCGCTGTGCTGCGCGAAGCGCACGCTGGAGCGCTGGCGGGGGTACGCGGGTTCGCCCTCCAGGAGCGCGCCTGCGCCAGCCTCGCCGCGGCCGGGTATCCAACGCCGCTCACTCACCCGGGCACCCTGGTCGGCTACGTGCACGGCCTCGGGCACGGCGTCGGGCACGAGCTCCACGAGCTGCCCAGCTTCCGCAAGGAGTCCGGTCCGGAGGGCGTCCTCGAGGTCGGCGACGTCATCACCCTGGAGCCCGGTCTGTACGATCCCGAGGCCTACGGAGTGCGGCTCGAGGACCTTTGCTGGCTCGGCCCCCAGGGGCTCGAGAACCTGACGCCGCTGCCCTACGATCTCGACCCCAAGGTCTGGGTCGCCCGCTGATTCGCAGGTTCCGCTCGCCCGCCGTGCTTCGCTAGACTGCAGAGAAGCGAGACTCGTCGCAGGCAGGAGGGCCCCGTGCAGAACTACGAAAAGCTGGGTGTGTTCTATCTCGGACGGACGGTCGATCCGTCGACCCGCAAGCGCGGCGACGCGCCGCTCTTGTTCGACTCGCGCGATCTCGTAACTCACGCGATCTGCGTCGGCATGACCGGTTCGGGCAAGACCGGCCTGTGCATCGACCTGATCGAGGAGGCGGCGATCGACGGCGTGCCGGCGCTGGTCATCGATCCCAAGGGCGATCTCGGCAACCTGCTGCTGACCTTCCCGCAGCTGCGGCCGGAGGACTTTCGCCCCTGGATCAACGAGGACGATGCGCGGCGCCAGGGGGTCGAGCCGGACGCCTTCGCCGCGGCGCAGGCCGAGCTATGGCGCAAGGGCCTGGCCGAATGGGACCAGCAGCCCGACCGCATCCAGCGCCTGCGTGACGCGGCCGAGTTCGCGATCTACACGCCGGGGAGCGAGACCGGGCGGCCGGTGTCGATCCTGGCGAGCTTCGCGGCGCCGACGCCGGCGGTGCTCGCCGACCCCGACATCTTCCGGCAGCGCATCGTGACCACGGTGACCGGGCTGCTCGGCCTGATCGGCATCGAGGCCGACCCGATCCAGAGCCGCGAGCACATCCTGATCTCGAGCCTGCTCGACGCCGCCTGGCGCAGCGGCCAGGGCCTCGATCTGGCAGGGCTCGTGGCGCAGGTCCAGAAGCCGCCCTTGCAGCGGGTCGGAGTCCTCGAGCTCGAGTCGTTCTACCCGGCGAAGGACCGCTTCGAGCTGGCGATGCGGCTCAACAACCTGCTCGCCGCGCCGACCTTCGCGGCGTGGACGAAGGGCGAGCCGCTCGACGTCGGGGCGCTGCTCCACGACCCGCAGGGCAAGCCGCGAGTGTCGATCTTCTCGATCGCCCATCTCGGCGACGCCGAGCGGATGTTCTTCGTGGCGCTGCTCTTGAGCGAGGTGGTGGGCTGGATGCGCAGCCAGTCGGGGACCACCAGCCTGCGCGCCCTGCTGTACATGGACGAGGTGTTCGGCTACATGCCGCCCACCGCGAATCCCCCGACCAAGCTGCCGCTCTTGACCCTCTTCAAGCAGGCGCGCGCCTTCGGCGTCGGGGTGGTCCTGGCGACCCAGAACCCGGTCGATCTCGACTACAAGGCGCTTTCGAACGCCGGCACCTGGTGGCTCGGCCGGCTGCAGACCGAGCGCGACAAGCTGCGGGTGCTCGACGGGCTCGAGGGTGCCACCGCCGGTGCCATCGACCGCGCGGCGCTGGATCGCCTGCTGTCCGGCCTCGGCAAGCGGATGTTCCTGCAGCAGAGCGCGCACGAGAACGAGCCGACGCTGTTCGAGTCGCGCTGGGCGATGTCATACCTGCGCGGCCCGCTGACCCTGCGGCAGGTGCAGAGCCTCTGCGCGCCGCAGGCCGGCGCGAGCGCGTCGCCGGGGCCATCGGCCGCGGCCACAGCGGTCGGCGGCTCGCAGGGGCCGCGCCCGGTCCTGCCGCCGGAGATCGACCAGGCTTTCCTGCCCCTGCGCGATGCCGGATCGAGCGACAAGCTGGTGTACGGCGCCGCGCTGCTCGGTCTCGCGCGCGTCCAGTACACCGACGCCAAGGCGGGTGTCGACACGAGCGAGGACGTGGGCCTTCTCCTGCCGCTCGGCGACGCGTCGGTGGACTGGCAAGCGGCGGAAAGGACCCAGGTAGAGGAAAAGGACCTGGAGCGGGAACCGGTGACCGCAGCTGGATTCTCGTCGCTACCCAGTGCTGCCGGGACCGGCAAGAGCTATCCGAAGTGGAGCAAGGACCTCGGCGATTTCCTGTTCCGCACCGCCAAGCTCGAGCTCCGGCGCAGCCCGTCGAGTGGGGAGGTCTCGCGCCCCGGGGAGAGCGAGCGCGACTTCCGGGTGCGGCTGGGCGATGCCGGGCGGGCCCAGCGCGACGCCGAGACCGACGCGATCCGCCAGCGCTACGCGCCGAAAGCGGCGGCGCTCGAGGAGCGCATCCGGCGCGCCCAGCAGGCGGTCGAGCGCGAGAAGTCGCAGGCCACGGAAAGAGGAGTGCAGGCCGCGCTGTCGGTCGGCGCGGCGGTCCTGTCGGCGTTTCTCGGCCGCAAGATGATCAGCGCCACGTCGGTGAGCAAGGCGGCGACGGCCGCGAAGAGCGTCAGCCGCGCCGCGGGGGAGGCGGGCGACATCGGGCGCGCCAGCGAGAGCGTCGAGGCGCTGACCCAGCAGCTCGCCGAGGTGCACGCGCAGTGCGATCGCGAGCTGCAGGACCTGGCCGCGAAGGCCGATCCGCGCAGCGAGACGCTGGAGTCGGTCGTGGTGCGTCCGAAGAAGAGCGGGATCGAGGTGCGCCGGGTGCTGCTCGCGTGGGCGCCGTACGTCGTCGGCCCGGGCGGCGAGCGCCGCCCGTCGTGGGGCTGACCCAGCCCTGCCGCTAGCGCTCGACCCAGTAGTTCGGCGCTTCCTTGGTGATCACCACGTCGTGGGCGTGGCTCTCCTTGAGTCCCGCGCTGGTGACGCGCACGAAGCGTGCCTTGGTGCGCAGCTCGTCGATCGTCCCGCAGCCGGCGAGGCCCATGCCGGAGCGCAGGCCGCCGGTGAGCTGGGGCAGCATCTGATGCACGCTGCCCTTGTGCGGCACCATTCCCTCGATTCCCTCGGGCACCAGCTTGGCGAGCGAGCCGTTGCCGCGCGGGCCGCCCTCCTGGAAGTAGCGATCGGCGCTGCCGGCGGCCATCGCGGAGAGCGACCCCATGCCGCGGTAGGCCTTGTAGGTGCGGCCCTGGTAGAGGATCGTCTCGCCGGGGCTCTCCTCGGTGCCGGCGAAGAGCGACCCGATCATCACCGTCGAAGCGCCCGCCGCGAGCGCCTTGGTCACGTCGCCCGAGAACTTGATGCCGCCGTCGGCGATGACCGGCACGTCGTACTCCTGGCAGACGCGAACGCAATCCTGGATGGCGGTGATCTGCGGCACGCCGGCGCCGGTCACGATGCGGGTGGTGCAGATCGAGCCCGGTCCGATGCCGACCTTGATGCCGTCGGCGCCGCGCTCGAGCAGCGCCCGCGCCCCTTCCTCGGTGGCGACGTTGCCGACCATCAGGCGGGTGTCGGGGAAGGCCTCGCGCAGCTTGGCGGTGGCCTCGAGCACGCCGTGGCTGTGGGCGTGCGAGGAGTCGAGCACCAGGAGGTCCACCTTGGCGTCGATCAGCGCCTTGGCCCGCGCCAGGAAGTCGCCGCTCGATCCGATGCCGGCGCCGACCCGCAGCCGGCCGAGCTCGTCCTTGGCGGCGCTCGGGTACTCGATCATCTTCTGGATGTCCTTGACCGTGATCAGACCCTTCAGGTTGCCGCGCTGGTCGACGACCAGGAGCTTCTCGATCTTGTGCTGGTGGAGGAGGGCCTTGGCTTCCTCGAGGGTGGTGCCTTCGGGGACGGTGACCAGGTCCTCCTTCGTCATCAGCTCGCCGATCGTCTTGTCGAGGTTGGTCTCGAAGCGCAGGTCGCGATTGGTCAGGATGCCGACCAGGTGCCCGGCGGCGTCGGTCACCGGCACTCCCGAGATCTTGTAGTCGGCCATCATGCGCAGCGCCTCGCGGATCTTCTGGCCGGGGCGCATGGTGATCGGGTCGACGATCATCCCGGCCTCGGAGCGCTTCACCTTGTCCACCTCCGCCGCCTGCCGGTCGATCGGCAGGTTCTTGTGGATGACGCCGAGGCCACCCTCCTGCGCCAGGGCGATGGCGAGGCGCGACTCGGTCACGGTATCCATCGCCGCCGACAAGATCGGGATGTTGAGCGTGATCCCGCGACAGAGCCGCGAGCGCAGATCGACCTGCGCCGGATGGACCTCCGAGAGGCCGGGCAGGATCAGGACGTCGTCGAAGGTAAGGGCCAGGCGGGGCGCGGCGGACTCTTGGCTCATCGTTCCTCGGGATTCCGGCGGGGACAAGGCGCCGGGATTGAAGGCAAAGCATACCAGGGCGCCCGGAGTGCGCCCAAATGGCAAGACGCTGTCAGTCTGGCTCCTAGTAGATCGCGGGAAACGCCCGCGTGTCCACGATGCTGAGGACGCCGCCCGCGGGCTTGTTGTAGACCTTGTTGGGAACACAAGGTGGCACCGCCTGGTTGAGGCAGGCCGCGTTGTCGTCAATCGTCACGGTCGCGGCCAAGGATGTCTGGAAGCTCAGGAACAGCCAGTAGTGGCCGTTCACGGCTCTTCCGTCGAGGAGCTTCACCGTCACCTCTGGATTCGAGCTGGCGAAGAACCAGAAGTAGCCGGCCTCGGCCGAGAGTTGCACGGCGTAGGCCGGGATCGAGGGCGAGCGAGTGGCAGTGACGAAGAAACGCGAGGCCACGCTCAACCCCGCGTGCGGACTCGGCGCTACAACGTCGATCGTCTTGAGG
>JBLMYC010000083.1:0-19165 GCA_050258075.1 Acidobacteriota bacterium | reverse complement strand
TTTGGCACCTCGATGTCGGCTCATCGCATCCTGGAGCTGAAGCCGGTTCCAAGGGTTCGGCTGTTCGCCGATTAAAGCGGTACGTGAGCTGGGTTCAGAACGTCGCGAGACAGTTCGGTCCCTATCTCATGTGGGCGTAGGAGACTTGAGAGGATCTGACCTTAGTACGAGAGGACCGGGTCGGACGAACCTCTAGTGCACCAGTTGTCGCGCCAGCGGCATAGCTGGGTAGCTATGTTCGGAAAGGATAAACGCTGAAAGCATCTAAGCGTGAAGCCCCCCTCGAGATGAGGTCTCCCTGAAGACCCCTGGAAGATGACCAGGTTGATAGGCGGGAGGTGTAAGGGCTGTGAGGCCTTGAGCTTACCCGTACTAATCGGTCGTTCGGCTTGACCAAATGTTTTGTGTGCTTCCTAAGTGGCGGATCTTATCGCTGCTGACCCGATTCAGTGCCGGCCCTTGGGCCGGCACACGTCAAAGACAGACGTGTCGAACCGATTCTGTTCTTTTGAAATTGAGTTTCCGGTGGCTGTGGCGAGGGGGAAACACCCGTTCCCATTCCGAACACGGCAGTTAAGCCCCTCAGCGCCGATGGTACTGCAAGGGTAACCTTGTGGGAGAGTAGGTCGTTGCCGGGAAGTAATCTTGAGTACGTGGCCCGCGAGTGATCGCGGGCCGTTTTCTTTTTTCTTCGCTTCCCACCCCGCGGGGCGGGAACGCCCGCCCGCGAGCGCCGCTGGCCGCTACCTGACGAGCGGTGGACTGCCGACCTTCTGACCTCGATCGTGAGCATGATGTCTACTGCTCGCTCGATCAACGGAGCCCGCCGGTGAGCGTGCGGAGAGTTCCTGCCGAGGCGCTGGCCAGGCGTTGCGATCCGCAGTCGTTCGATTTCGACACGACCGCGGAACTTGCCGATCTCGGTGAGGTGGTCGGACAGCCGCGAGCGGTTGCTGCGCTCGAGTTCGGCATCGGTTGCGGGAGTGCGGGTTTCAACGTGTTCATCCTGGGTCCTCCGGGAACCGGGCGCCACTTGGTCGCCCGCCAGTTCCTGGAGCGTCACGCTGCCGGCCTACCCGTGCCCGATGACTGGGCGTACGTCCACAACTTCGAGGACGAGCACCACCCGCGGGTCCTGCGCCTACCGGCGGGGAGCGGCACCGAGCTGCGCCGCGACCTCAAGGAGCTGGTGGAGGATCTCCAGACCGCCCTGGCGGCGGCTTTCGAGGGCGAGGACTACCAGACGCGGCGCGAGACCATCGACCAGGAGCTGAAGGAGCGCCAGGAGAAGGCGTTTCACGATCTGGGCGCTCAAGCCGAGCAGCATGGGCTGATCATGCTGCGAACGCCGCTCGGCTTCATGTTCGCACCAGCGCGCGCCGGCGAGGTGATCCCTCCGCCGGAGTTCGAAGCCCTGCCGGCCGAAGAGCGCCAGCGTCTCGAAGCCACGGTCGAGCAGCTGCGCGCGGCGCTCGAGAAGATCGTGCATCAGCTGCCGCGCTGGCAGCGCGAGCGGCGGGAACGGGTGCGGGAGCTCAATCGCGACGTCGCGCGCTTCGCGGTTGGCGGATTGATGGAGGATCTGCGCGCCCGATATCGCCACCTGGAGCAGGTCATCGCGCATCTGAACGCGGTGGAGCGCGACATCGTGGAGGCCGCGCCGGGCGGCGCCGGGCGCGAGGGCGGAGGGGAAGACCCGCCTTCCGGGCCCCTCCAGCCGCGTCGCTACCAGATCAACCTCCTCGTCGATCACGGTGGCTCGCGGGCTGCGCCGGTCGTCTACGCCGACAACCCGACCTTCACCAACCTGATGGGCCGAGTCGAGCACCTGTCGCAGTTCGGTACCCTGGTGACCGATTTCACGTTGATCAAACCGGGCGCCCTGCACCGCGCCAACGGCGGTTTCCTGGTGCTCGACGCCCTGCAGGTGTTGCGCGAGCCCTTCGCCTGGGAGGGGCTCAAGCGCGCCCTGCGCTCGGGCCAGCTGAGAATCGAATCGCTCGGTCAGGCCCTGTCGCTGGTCAGCACGCTGTCACTCGAGCCCGAACCGATCCCGCTCTCGCTCAAGGTCGTGCTGGTCGGCGATCGCCTGCTGTACTACCTCTTGTCGTCGTATGACCCCGACTTTCCGGGCCTGTTCAAGGTCGCGGCTGACTTCGACGACCAGGAGAGATGGACCGCCGAAAGCCAGCCCGAGTACGCGCGCTTGCTGGCCACCCTGGCGCGACGCGGCGGCCTCGCCAGCCTCGCACGATCGGCGGTGGCGCGCTTGCTCGAAGCGTCGGCGCGCGACGCCGGTGACGGTGAGCGGCTGTCGCTGCGCACGGCGGTACTTCTCGACCTGATGAGCGAAGCCGACTTCTGGCGGCAGCGCGCCGGCCGCGACGTGATCGTCCGCGAGGACGTCGAGCGGGCGATCACGGCTCGCGAAGGACGGGCGGATCGCGTCCGCGAGCGGCTGCTCGAGGAGACTCTGGCCGGCCGGCTCCGAATCGCCACCGACGGTGCCGAGGTCGGTCAGGTGAACGGTCTGTCGGTCGTGCAACTGGGAGGATTTGCGTTCGGACATCCCAGCCGGATCACCGCCCGGGTCCGGGTCGGCGAAGGGGAGGTGATCGACGTCGAGCGCGAGGTCGAGCTGTCGGGGCCGATTCACTCGAAAGGCGTCCTGATCCTGTCCGGTTTCCTCGGCGCACGCTATGCGCCGGGATGCCCGCTGTCGTTGGCCGCCAGCCTGGTGTTCGAGCAGTCGTACGGTGGCGTCGAGGGCGATAGCGCCTCCCTGGCCGAGCTCGCCGCGCTGCTCTCGGCGATCGGGGAGATCCCGCTGCGCCAGGGCCTGGCGGTAACCGGCTCGGTGAATCAACGCGGCGAGGTCCAGGCGGTGGGCGGCGTGAACGAGAAGATCGAGGGCTTCTTCGACCTCTGCCGGGCGCGCGGCCTGACCGGCGACCAGGGGGTGGTCGTTCCAGCCGCGATCGTCCCGACCCTGATGCTGCGCGCCGACGTCGTCGAGGCGGCGCGCGACGACCGCTTCCGCATCATCGCGGTCGACAATGTCGACGAGGCGATGACAGTTCTGACCGGCCTTCCCGCCGGAGAGCGCGGCCCGGACGGCGTCTACCCGGACGGCTCTGTCAACGGGGCGGTGGAGATGCGCCTGCTCGAGCTGGCCGCGGCGCGCCAGGCGTTCAGCCGCACCACTCCCGAGAACGTTCCGGCCTGATCCGAGATATGGGAAAGTAGGGTCCACCCGTCGCAGTCCATCCTGCCGGGGCGCCTGGCGCTGGTCCCACCGGGCGCGGAGGGAACTGTTCCGTTGCGGAGCTCGAGACGGGAAAAGCGGCTGGCCGCGCAGCGGCCGGACGCCATCGCGGCGGCACGCCCCGGGGACGGCCCGCAGCGCGGAGCCGCCCCCTCCGGCGAGCGGCGGCTGGTGGTGGTCGCGATCTCGCACCTCGACACGCAGTGGCAGTGGACTCTGCGCGACACCATCCAGCGCTTCCTGCCGCAGACGGTGCGCGAGAATGCGGCGCGCTTCGCCGAGTTTCCCAGCCATGTTCTGAGCTTCGACGGTGCTTTCCGCTATCGCCTGCTCGGCGAGTACTACCCCGATCTCCTGGCCGAGGTGAAGCGCTGGATCGCGGCGGGGCGTTGGGCCGTGGCGGGAGCCTTCCTCGACGCGGCGGACGTCAACTTGCCGGCGCCCGAGTCGCTGGTGCGCCACGTGCTCTACGCCAATGACTGGTTCGAGCGCGAGCTCGGTCGGCGCGCGGTCGACGTCTTCCTGCCGGATTGCTTTGGTTTCTCGCATGCCCTGCCGTCGATCGCCGCGCACTGCGGCCTGGAGTTGTTCTCGAGCCAGAAGCTGACTCGTGGGCGCGGCGCGGTGCCGCTGCCGTTCGACATCGGGCTGTGGGAGGGCCCAGACGGTGCGACCATCGTCGCGGCCCTCAATCCCGGCGGCTACGGCGAGCCGCTCTCGATCGACCTGGCGACCGACGCGGCGTGGAGCGCGGCGATCGACCGGGTTGCCGCGTCCGGCGGGCCGCCGGTGGCGCTCAAGTACTTCGGGATCGGCGATACCGGCGGGGCCCCCGACCGCGCGTCGCTGCGCTGCCTGGAGCAAGCGGTGCACACCCGCGGCGCGCAGCGCGTCGTGCCCGGGCCGCCGGCGCGGTTACTGGAAGAGATTCCGCCGGCCGCGCGCCACGACCTGCCACGCCACCGCGCCGAGCTGCTGATGGCCGAGCACGGCAGCGGCTGCTACACCGCGCAGGCGGCGATGAAGCGCTGGAATCGCCGCAACGAGCAACTCGCCGACGCCGCCGAGCGCGCCGCGGTGGCCGCCGCCTGGCTGGGTGCCGCTACTTACCCGCGGGAGCGTCTGGCCGAGGCCTGGTGGCGCTTCCTGGTTCACCAGTTCCACGATGACCTGACCGGCACCAGCGTCCCCGCGGCCTACCGCTACTCGTGGAACGACGAAGTGCTGTCGCTGAATCAGTTCGCCGCCGTGCTGCGGGATAGCGTCGGTGCGGTTGCGAGTGGGCTGGACACCGCGGTTTCCGGATCTCCAGTGGTGGTCTTCAACCCGCTTGCCTGGGAGCGGGAGGACGTCATCGAGGCCGTCATCCGCCTTCCTGGCGAGGCGCCGGCGGCGCTGCGGGTCGTGGCGCCGGACGGCCGTGAGCTGCCCGCCCAGTCCCGACGGCTGGCGGATGGAGGCTTCGAGCTGGTGTTCGTGGCGCGCCTGGCCGGCTGCAGCTTCACGGTCTTCGACGTTTGCCGGGCTGAGAATCCGCCCGGCGGCGCGGACGGGCTGCGCGTCGAGCCGGGCCGTCTCGCCGGCACCGGGCTCGAAGCCGGCTTCGACGCGGCTGGGGATCTCGTCAGCCTCCGCCGCGGCGCGGGCACCCGCGAGCTGCTGGCCGGCACGGCGCGTCTCGAGCTGCTTCCCGACCGGTCATTGCGCTTCCCCGCTTGGGAGATCCGCTATGAAGACGTGTGCGCCGCGCCAGTTGCGAGCTTCTCTCCGGCACCGGAGATCCGCGTCATCGAGACTGGTCCGGCGCGGATCGGGTTCGAGGTCGAGCGCCGGGTCGGTCGGTCGACCCTGCGAGCTCGCTATCGGTTGGCCGCCGGGGCCGCGGGCGATCATCTCGAGTGCGAGCTGACGCTCGACTGGCGCGAGCGCGGACGGCTGCTCAAGGCGGTGTTCCCGTTCGCGTTGCCGGCGGCGCGGGCGACGTACGACCTCGGCCTCGGAACGATCGAACGTGAGGTCAATTCGCAGCGACGCTACGAGGTGCCCGCGCAGCAGTGGGCCGATCTCAGCGACGGGGAGCAGGGCGTCGCGATCTTGAGCGACAGTCGCCAGGGCTGGGACCGGCCGGGGCCCGGTACCTTGCGCCTCACCCTCGTGCACACGCCGGCCCTCGGTCGCCGCTTCCGCTATCAACGTGGGCTCGACGTGGGGATCCATCGCCTGCGCTTCGCCGTCGCGCCGCACCGCGGCGGTTGGGCGGCAGCCCGGGTGCCGTGGATCGCGGCACGCTTCAACCAGCCGCCGATCGCCTTCCAGGCCTCCCGCCATGCCGGGCAGCTGGGCCGCCAGTTCCAGCTCTTGGGGCTCGCCGACCCCGCAGTCGCGGTCCGCGCTCTCAAGCTCGCCGAGCGGAGCGACGAGTGGGTGGTGCGTTTCCAGGAGCTCCACGGGGCGCCGGCCGTCGAAGTCGGGCCGCGATTCGCGCCGGCCCTGATGGCGGTGCGCGAGGTGGACGGCCAGGAGCGCGAACGCGGGCCGGCGCCGCTGGGCGCCGATGGCGGCCTCTCGATTCACCTCGGCGCCTACCAGCCACGCGCCTTTGCGTTGCGCGTCGCCGCGCCGCGCGAGACTCTTGCGCCGCCGCGCCAGCGCGCGCTCGCGCTGCAATTCGACGCCCGGGCAACCAGTGCCCAGGGCGAGAGGACGAGCGCCGACTTGGACGGCCGCGGCCGAACGATCCCCGCCGAGCTGTGGCCGCCGGCGCTCGAGCTTGGCGCGGTGCGCTTCACGCTCGGCCCCGGCGGTGGGCCGAACGTTCTACGCTGCAGCGGCCAGCGCTGGCGGCTCGACGACTGCGCCGGAGCAAGTCTCCACCTGTTGCTCGCCGCCACGGGCGGCGACCGGCGAGCCGGCTTCACGGTGGCCGGCCAGACATTCGAGATCGAAGTGCAGGACTGGGCGGAGCCGATTGGCCGGTGGCAGCGGCGGCGCTGGGGTCGCCGACTGCCTGGCTTCGTGAAGCGCGCCGAGGTCGCCTGGGTGGGAACGCATCGGCATCGCAAGGGCGCCGACGAGGTCTATGAGGCCTGCTATCTCTTCCGGCACATCCTTCCGGCGGCGCTCGCCGGCCCGGCAGAGATCGTTCTGCCGGACGACGCACGGGTCTGCCTGTTCGCGGCCTGTCTGGTGTGGGACGCCGACCGGGCGATCGAGACGGCGTCGGTTCTATATGATTGAACGGGTCGCGAGGACCGCTACTTGCCACGGATCACCAAGGTCTACACCCGCACCGGCGACGACGGCACCACGGGATTGGGCGGCGGTCAGCGGGTCGCCAAGGACTCGGCGCGCGTCGAGGCGTACGGTGCGGTGGACGAGCTGAACTCGGCCCTTGGCGTCGCCCTGGCGGCCGGCCTGACGCCGCCCCTGCCGGCGCGGCTCGCGGCGATCCAGAACCAGCTCTTCCATCTCGGCTCCGACCTCTGCGTGCGGGAGGAGGACAAGTCGAGCCTGCCGGGGCCGCGTATCGAGGATCGCCACGTCGTCGGGCTCGAAGAGCTGATGGACGAGCTGTCGGCGGCGCTCGCTCCGCTCGAGAACTTCATCCTCCCCGGCGGCAGCCTCGCCGCGGCCCACCTGCACGTCGCGCGCAGCGTCTGCCGGCGCGCCGAGCGCGCCGCGGTGCGGCTACGGCGGGAGGAGCCGATCGGGGAGCACGTCGTGCCCTACCTGAACCGCCTGTCGGACGCGTTGTTCGTCATGGCGCGGTTCGAGAATCGCCGCGCGCAGTTGCCCGATGTCCTGTGGGACAGCCGGGCCTGAAGGGGATGCCGGTCTGGAAGACCCGATTCAGGTGGTGACCGCGTCCCGGCCGGCGCCGATAGAACCCCCGGAGTGGATCTGGGAGCTCGTCGATCGCCGCCGGGAGGTGCGCGAGGAACTGCCCAGTGGCCTCGAGCTGCGCTGCTGCGGAGGCGAGGACGCGCAGCTCGTCTCGGTGCGAGTCAACGACGCCCGAGCGCTCGGCGCCGAAGCATTCGCCGCGCGCACTGCCGCGGCCTACGATGCGATCGGTCGGGTGCTCGGCACGGAGCTGCATCCGCTGCGGCTGTGGAACTTCGTGCCCGGGATTCTGGATCCGCTGGGTGGGCTAGCGCACCGCTACATGGTGTTCAACCGCGGCCGCTATCGCGCCTGCGCCGCCTGGTGCGGCGGCGACCAGAATTTCGAGCATCGCTTGGCGACCGCCTCGGCGGTGGGGCATCGCGGCGACGATCTCTGGGTGCACGCCCTGGCCGGCCGGCAGCCGGGGCGGCCAGTCGAGAACCCGCGCCAGGTTGCGGCCTATCGCTACTCGGCTCGCTACGGGCCGCTGCCGCCGTGCTTCGCGCGTGCCACTCTCCTCGCGCCCGGGCGCGGCGGCGAACGCCGGCTGCTGATCGGCGGCACGGCGAGCGTACGTGGTGAGGACAGCGTGTTCGCGAGCAGTCTCGACGATCAGATGGTCGAGACCCTGGAGAACCTGGGCGCCGTGGTGAGAGCGGGCGCCCGGGTTGCGGCGCGAGAGTCTGCCGCGAATGGAACACCGGCCGGGAACGTCGGGCTCGAACGCCTGCGCGACGTCCGCATCTACTTCGTCCGCGATGCGGACCGCGAGGCGCTCGCCGCGGCTGGCCGCGCGGCCTTCCCGGAAGCCCGCACCTGCGAGCTCGTCGCGGCGCAGCTCTGCCGTCCCGAGCTCCTTGTCGAGATCGAGGCCCTGGCCGAGCTGTTCTGAGAAAAGGAGGACGGATCAGCCGACCGTCTCGCGGACGACTTCCTCGACCGAGGTCATGCCGTCGCGGATCTTCTGCATGCCGCTCTCGCGCAACCCGATCATGCCGTTCTGCAGCGCCCGCTGGCGCAGCTCGAGCGCGCTGGCGCCGGACAGGATCAGCTCGCGAATCGAGTCGTCGATGTCCATGACCTCGACCAGGGCGACGCGGCCCTTGTAGCCGGTATTGCTGCAGCGCTCGCAGCCCTTGCCGCGGAACAGGCGGAGGGTCTTCGCCTCCTGCTCCGAGAACCCGGCGTTGACCAGTGCCTGCACCGGGTACTCGGTGGGCTCTTTGCAATAGGAGCAGACGCGCCGCACCAGCCGCTGGGCGGCGATCAGGTGCACCGAGGTTGCGACCAGGAAGGGCTCGATGCCCATGTTCATCATGCGGTTGATCGACGAGGGCGCGTCGTTGGTGTGCAGGGTCGACAGCACCAGGTGACCGGTCATCGCGGCCTTGATCGCCACCTCGGCGGTCTCGAAGTCGCGGATCTCGCCGACCAGGATGATGTTCGGGTCCTGGCGCAGGAAGGAGCGCAGCGCGGCCGCGAAGTTGAGGCCGATCTGCTCCTTCATCTGCACCTGGTTGATGCCCGGCAGGTTGAACTCGACCGGGTCCTCGGCGGTGATGATGTTGACCTCGGGATTGTTGATGCGCGACAGCGCCGAGTACAGGGTGTTGGTCTTGCCCGATCCGGTCGGCCCGGTGACCAGCACCATGCCATACGGTCGCAGGATCGCCTGCTCGAAGCGGCGCAGCGAGTCGGGCTCGAAGCCCAGCCGCGTCATGTCGAGCATCAGGTTGTCCTTGTCCAGAAGCCGCATCACGATCTTCTCGCCGAAGATCGTCGGCAGCACCGAAACCCGGAAATCGAGCTCCTTGGTCTTGCCGCCGATCTTGGTGGAGATCTTGATGCGGCCATCCTGCGGCAGGCGCTTCTCGGCGATGTCGAGCTTGGCCAGGATCTTGGCGCGGCTGGTGATCGCCTCGCGTAGCTTGATCGGCGGGTGCATCATCTCGTACAGCACGCCGTCGATGCGGTAGCGGACGCGGAATTCCTTCTCGTAGGGCTCGATGTGGATGTCCGAGGCGCCGCGCTTGATCGCGTCGGTGAGCATGATGTTCACCAGGCGGACGACCGGGGCCTCCTCGGACTGCTGCTCGAGTGCCGAGATGTCGAGGTTCTCCTCCTCCTCGAGGACTTCGAGCGCGGTGTCGGAGCCCTCGCTGACCTCCTCCATCACCTTCTTCAGCTCGATGGCGTGAGTCGAGCCGTAGAAGCGGTCGATGGCGGCGCGGATTGCGCCCTCGGCGGCGACGACCGGCTCGACGTTGTAGCCGGTCATGAACTTGATGTCGTCCATCGCGAAGACGTTGGTCGGATCGAACATCGCGATGGTGACCTTGGCGCCCTGCTTGGCGATCGGCAGGATGGTGTACTTGCGCGCCACGTCGGCCGGGATGATCTTGATGATCGCCTCGTCGACCTTGAGGCCGTCGAGACTGATCGCCGGTACGTTGAAGTGCTGAGCCAGCAGCTCGACCAGTTGGGGCTCGGTCAGGAAGCCGAGCTTGACCAGGTTCCCGCCCAGCCGGCCCCCGTCCCGCTTCTGCATCTCGAGGGCCTTCTGCAGCTGATCAGGGGTCACCTTGCCCGACCTGAGGAGAACGTCCCCCAGCTTCTGAGTGCTCTTCTGCGGTGCCGCCATTGACGGCCAGTCTAGCAATCGCGGCGAAAAGCGGTCAAACCGCTCTGGCACCTAAGTTTGCGGCGGTCAGGACGGCCGCCGCGCGGTCCGCCACGGTCGCCGGCGAGAGCGCCAGCAGGCAGGCCTTGGTTTCCTCGAGACGGCGATGGCAGAAGCTGCATGGGAGCCGGACGAAAAGGACGGAGTCGGGGCGCGCATAAGGCCCGTGCCGCTCGGGATCAGTCGGTCCCATCAGGCAGAGCACCTCGACGCCGAGCGCTCGCGCCAGATGCAGCGGCCCGGTGTCGCCGCCCAGGACGAGCGCGCTGCGGCGCAGGAGGGCGGCGAGGTGGGCAAGAGTCGGAGCCGGCGCGACCTCGGCGGTACCGCCACTCGCCGCGACGATCTCCGCCGCCAAGCGCTCCTCGCCCGGGGCGGCGCCGACCCAGACCGCGGCGCCGGTCCGCGCCGCGATCCCGCGTGCGGTCGCAGCCCACATTTGCGGTGGATAGCGCTTGTTGGCCCAGGCGGCGCCGGGGTGAACGAATACCGCCGGGCCCGATCGCGCCGCGAGCCAGGACCGCGCGCCTTCCGGCATCGCGCGTAGGAGCTTGTCGGGAGCGAAGTCGACGGGGCCGGGCTGGAGATCGAGCGCCGTGAGCAGCTCGAGGCCGCGGTCCACCGCATGGCGCGAGTGCACGGCAACCGTCTCGCTCGCCCACAGCGCGCTCGACGGCTCGCGGCGCGCGGCGCGGGCGAAACCGATGCGGCGATCACAGCCGGTCAGGGCGGCAAGCACCCCCCCCTTGTGGTTGCCCATGAGGTCCAGGACGACGTCGGGAGCGAAGCGGTCGAGCGCCGCGAGCAGATCGCCGACCTCGCGGCGTGTGGCGCCCGCCAGCGGTCGCCGGCGCCAGTCGCGGCTGCTGATCTCGATGCGCTGGTCGACGTCGGGGTGGCCGTCGAGCAGCGGGGCGAGACTGGCTTCGATCACCCAGCCCAGCCGGGCGGTCGGAAAGCGGCGGCGCAGCGCGGTGAGGACCGGCAGGGCGTGGACGACGTCGCCGAGCGCGCTGGTTCTGAGGAGCAGGATGCGCACCCCGCCGCCCCCTCAGTCGCGCCGCGGCAGGGCTCGGATCTTGGCGATCAGGTCGCTCGTCGCGTGATCCTTGGGATCGCCGACCAGCGCCGTACGGCCGCCGTACGAGCGCACCGCGGCGTACTCCGGCACCCGCTCGGCTGTCCCGTAGTCGGTGCCCTTGCAGTGCACGTCGGGCTCGAGGCGCCGCAGCAGCGGCTCCGGCGTGTCGCCGGAGAAGACCACGACGTAGTCCACCGGCGCGAGGGCTGCCAGCAGCTCGGCGCGCTCCGCGGCGGTGACCAGCGGGCGGCCGGGCCCCTTGAGGCGCTCGACCGAGTCGTCGTCGTTGATCGCGACCACGAGGATGTCGCCCTCCTGGCGGGCGGCGCGCAGGTAGCGCAGGTGCCCGACGTGCAGCAGGTCGAAGTGGCCGTTGGCGAATGCGACCCGCTCGCCCGCCGCGCGTCGCGGCCGGAGCCGGCGCTCGAGCTCTTCGACCGTCACCACTTCGCCCATCGCAGCTCCGCGAGCGGTCGGGGATCGGAGCGCACCGCGTTGGCGAGCTCTTCGGGAGAGAGCGTCGCGGTGCCCATCTTCATCACCACCACGCCGCCGGCGTAGTTCGCGAGCAGGGCGGCCTCGAGCGGCGAGGCGCCGGCCGAGAGGGCGAGGGCGAAGGTGCCGATCACCGTGTCGCCGGCGCCGGTGACGTCGGCGACCTGGTCGGTGCCGTGCACACACAACTCGGCGAGGCCGGCGCGGTCGAGCAGCGCCATGCCGTGGCTACCGCGGGTGATCAGGAGGAAGCGGGCGCGCAGCCGATCGAGCAGCTCGCGACCGCCGGCGGACAGCCGGCTGCGGTCGTCGTCGATCGGCCCGCCGAGCAGGGTCTCGGCCTCTTCCTCGTTGGGCGTCGCGCCGTCCAGCCCGGCGAAGTCGGCGAGCCGAAAGCGGCTGTCGCAGAGCACCGTTCCGGGGCCGGCGAGGGCTCCGCGCACGGCGCCGAGCAGTGACGGCGCGACCGCGCCGTAACCATAATCGCTGAGCACCGCGACGCTGGCGCGGCCACGCCAGGAGCTGAGTCGGGCGGCGAGCGCTGCCTGCTCGGATGGCGTCAGCGCGAGCGTCTCCTCGATGTCGAAGCGCACGATCTGCTGCTTGATCGAGTGCCTGCCGCCGCCCAGGACGCGGGTCTTGGTCGGGGTGCGGTAGCCATGGCGGACGAGGATGCCGGTCGTGTCGATGCCGGCTCCGGCGAGTGCCTCGCGCAGGCCGTGGCCGCTCGCGTCGTCGCCCACCACCCCGAGCGCCAGCGGCTCGCCCCCCAGCGCGGCCACGTTGGCGACCGCGTTGGCCCCGCCGCCCGGAGTCAGCGTCTCGCTCTCCAGGCGCAGGATGAGGACCGGCGCCTCGCGCGAGATGCGCTTCGGCGTGCCGGTGATGAAGCGATCGGCGACCAGGTCGACCAGCATCACGACCGGCTGCCCCCGCATGCGCTCGATCAGCTCGAGCAGGCGCTCGGCCGTCGGAAGTGGCGGCGCCTCAGTCATTTGCGGTGCCATTTGCCGGCAGTCTAGCAAAGGAGGCGTGTGGGCTGGAGCTAGACTGGCGCGGTGAGCGAGGTCGGCGAGCGGCTGCGGGCGCGTCTGCGCGAGCGACGGAGGATGCCGTTCGCGGAGTTCATGGAGGAGGCGCTGTATGGGCCGGGCGGGTACTACGCCGGCGAGCGATTCCCGGTGGGTGAGCGCGGCGATTTCCTCACCGGCTCCTCGCTGCCCTTGTTCGCGCAGGCGACCGTTCGCCTGCTCCGCAGCCTCGACTCGACGCTCGGCGAATCCGCCGAGCTGCTCGAGATCGGCTGCGGGCCGGGAAGCCATCTCGCGGCGGTCGAGGCGGCGTCGCCGGGGCGACGCCTGCGCGGGCACGATCGCGTGGCGCGACCACTCGCGGGCGGTGTCCGCGTCGCCGGGCTGGAGGAAGTCGCCGAGCGATCGGTGCGGGGGCTGATCTTCTCCTACGAGCTGTTCGACGCGCTGCCGGTCCATCGACTGGTGTGGCGCGAGCAGGGTCTCGGAGAGCTGTGGGTGGCGCTCGACGAGGCGGGGGCGTTCCGCTTCGCAGCGGGCGAGCTCTCCTCCCGCGACCTTGGCGCCCTGCTCGGCGATGCGGCGCCGGATCTCGCTCCCGGGCAGGTGGTGGATCTCGCGCCCGGCTGGCGCCCGCTGTACCGAGCGCTCGCGCGCCGCCTCGATCGCGGCCTGCTGGTGACCTGCGACTACGGCTACGAGCGCCCCCGCCTGCTCGATGCACGGGTGCGCCGTCACGGCACGCTCGCCGCCTACCGCCAGCATCGAGTGCACCGCGATCCGTTTGCCGATCCGGGCGAGGAGGACTTGACCGCGCACGTCGACTTCACCGCGTTGCGCGAAGTCGGTGAGCAGGAGGGTCTGACGACGCTCTGCTTCACTCGCCTGGCGCCCTGGCTGGTCGCCTGCGGGCTGTTCGAGGCGCTCGCCGGGGCCGACCCCGCGACGCTCCAGGATGCGCGTCGCCTGCTCGACGGCGAAGGCATGGGGCACGACATCCGTGTGTTGGCGCAGGCCCGGGGCGTCGATCTCGGCGCTCTAGTCTCGAACGAGATGGCCGCACAACTGGCACGTGGGTAGGCGAGGGCCTACCCGGGCAGCCTTGACACTTTCGTCGCTGGCGCCATTAGAATGGCGCGGAGGATCAACCTGGGGGGTGTGGAAGCGGGCCGTAGTGTGTGCTCGCGGGGGCTCATGGAAGGCTACCTGCCAATCCTGATCTTCGTGCTGATCGCCGCGGGCTTTCTGGTCGTCGCCCTGCTCGCCGCGCGACTGCTACGGCATCGCTCGACCGGGCGCACCAATCTCGAGCCTTACGAGTGCGGCAACGAGCCCGAGAGTTTCGCCCACGACCACCGGTTCTCGATCCGCTACTACCTGATCGCGGTGCTGTTCGTGGTGTTCGACGTCGAGACCATCTTCCTCTTCCCGTGGGCGGTGATGTTCGATCGCCTGGCGCTGTTCGGGTTCATCGAGATGACCGTGTTCCTGGCGATCCTGGTGGTCGGTTACGTCTACGTCTGGAAGCGGGGGGCGCTGCGTTGGGCGTGAACGAGCCGGGGAGCAACGTCCTCACCACGACGTACGAGAAGATCTTCAACTGGGCCCGGCGCTCGGCGATCTGGCCGATGCAGTTCGGGCTCGCCTGCTGCGCGATCGAGATGATGGCGGTGCTCGATCCGCGCCACGACATGTCGCGCTTCGGCGCCGAGGTGTTCCGCGCCTCGCCGCGCCAGTCCGACCTGATGATTGTCGCCGGCACGGTGACCGAGAAGATGGCGCCGATCGTGCGCCGCCTGTGGGACCAGATGCCGGATCCGAAGTGGGCGCTGGCGATGGGCGCCTGCGCTACCTGCGGCGGCCCGTATCGCACGTACGCGGTGACCCAGGGGGTCGATCGCGTGATCCCGGTCGACGTGTACGTGCCCGGCTGCCCGCCGCGGCCCGAGGCGCTGCTCTGGGGGCTGCTCCACCTGCAGCGCAAGATCGACCGCATGAAGGTCGGGCGCCCCCTGCCCAGCGACCTCGCGGTGGGGGGCGGTACGCGATGAGCGAGCCCGAGAAGCCGGCCGCGGGCACGCCGTCCGGGGCCGCTCCGCCGGCCTGGGAGCGGGACCCGGTCACACCGCAGTGGCAGGACGCCGCCGACGACGGGCTGGTCGTGGCGCTGCGCTCGGCGCTGCCCAGCGCGATCCTCGCAGTCCGCACGATGGCCGGCGACCTCACGCTGACGCTCGAGCGCGACGCGCTACCCGAGGTGGCGGCGGCCCTGAAGCGCGACCACGGCTTCACGTACCTGATCGACATCTGCGGCGCCGACTACCCGAAGCGCACGCCGCGCTTCGAGGTCGTCTACCATCTGCACCGGCTCTCGGATCACCGGCGCATCCGTCTCAAGGTCGCAGCCGACGAGGCGACGCCGGTGCCGAGCCTGACCGCGGTCTTCCGCGCCGCGAACTGGCCGGAGCGCGAGGTCTTCGACATGTACGGCGTGCGCTTCGCCGGGCACCCCGACATGACGCGCATCCTCACCTGGGAAGGCTTCAACGGCCACCCGCTGCGCAAGGACTTCCCGGTCGAGGGGATCGACACCGGTGCCGCGATCTATCCCGAGTACTACGGGGAGACCGCGGGCCCGGTCAACAAGGCCGGCACCGGCTGGCAGCGCAAGAGCGCCGCGGCGGCACCCGCCGGTGCGCCGGTGGGCGCGGCTGCGGCTGCGCCTGCGGTGCCGCCGGCTGCGCCCGCGGCCAAGCCGCCCGGGGAGGGCGCATGAGCGAGACGCCGGTGCACGGCGAGCCGCCGCGCGACACGCTGTTCGACCTCCGCGAGATGGAGGTCAACCTTGGGCCCCAGCACCCGGCCACGCATGGCGTTCTGCGCCTCAAGGTGAAGCTCGACGGCGAGCGCATCGTCGACTGCTACCCGATCATCGGCTACCTGCACCGCGGCACCGAGAAGCTGTTCGAGCTCCACCCGTTCTTCCAGAACGTGCCGCACACCGACCGCATGGACTACGTGGCGGCGGCGACCAACAACCTCGCTTACGTCGGTGCGGTGGAGAAGCTGCTCGGCCTGACGGTGCCGCCGCGGGCGCGCTACATCCGCACCATCCTGGCGGAGCTGCAGCGCATCTCGAGCCACCTCTTGTGGCTCGCCACGCACGCGATCGACATCGGCGCCATGACGCCGTTCTTCTACACCTTCCGCGAGCGCGAAGAGATCCTCGACCTGTTCGAGGACTACTGCGGCGCGCGCCTGACCCTGAACTGCATGCGTCCCGGCGGCCAGCCTTACGATCTGCCGGCGGGCTGGGTGGAGAAGTGCGCGGCGTTCGTCGACAAGTTCCCGGCCAAGGTCGACGAGTACGAAGAGCTGCTGACCGAGAACCGGATCTGGAAGCGACGCACGGTCGGAATCGGAGTGCTCGCGCCCGAGGTGGCGATCGACTACGGCATCACCGGGCCGATGCTGCGCGGCAGCGGCGTCGCCTTCGACCTGCGCAAGGCGCTGCCTTACGAGGCGTACGGCGAGGTCGAGTTCGACGTGCCGGTGGGAAAGAACGGCGATACCTACGACCGCTACCTGGTGCGCATGGAGGAGATGCGGCAGGCGAACCGCATCGTGCGGCAGTGTCTCGACAAGCTGCCCGAGGGCCCGCTGATGGCGAAGCGCCCGCGCGTCGTGCGCGGCGCCGCCGACGCCGAGGTGTACCACGGCATCGAGGGCCCGAAGGGCGAGATCGGCTTCTACATCGTCGGCGACGGGACGACCAACCCCTACCGCTGCCACGTCCGGCCCCCCTCGTTCATCAATCTGCAAGTGGTGCCGGCGATGGTGCAGGGTGCGCTGATCGCCGACCTGATCGCGGTCATCGGCACCACCGACATCGTGCTCGGCGAGGTGGACCGCTGATGCCCGCGTTCCTCGCCGCGATCCGCGACGCCCATCCGCTGCTGTTCGACTACGCGCTGTCGCCGGCGCTGAAGATCCTGGTGCTGCTCTTCGCGGGCATCCTGCCGGCGATCGCCTACCTGACCCTCGCCGAGCGCAAGGTCCTGGGCTACATGCAGTCCCGCGTCGGTCCCAACCGGGTCGGGCCGTGGGGCCTGCTGCAGCCGATCGCCGACGTCGCCAAGCTGCTGGTCAAGGAGGACGTCATCCCGGAGCAGTCGGTGCGCTGGGCGTTCATCCTGGCGCCCTGTCTGGTGGTGGGGCCGGCGCTGGTGATCTTCGCGGTGATCCCGATCGGACCGCCGGCGTCGAGCCCGACCGGCCTCAACCTGTTCATCGCCGACGTCAACGTCGCGCTGCTGTACGTGATCGCGGTGGCGACGATTGGCGTGTACGGGTTGATCCTCGGCGGCTGGGCGTCGAACAGCAAGTTTTCGCTGATGGGCGGCCTGCGCTCGGCGGCGCAGATGATCTCCTACGAGGTGCCGCAGGGACTCGCCCTGGTCGGGCCGCTGATCCTCGCCGGCACCCTGTCGCTGGTCGGGATCGTCGAGGCGCAGCGCGACGCCAAGGTCTGGTACCTGTTCCCGCAGTTCGTGGCCTTTTTCATCTACGTGGTCTCGGGGGTCGCCGAATCGAACCGCAACCCGTTCGATCTGCCCGAGGCGGAGTCGGAGCTGGTGGCAGGTTTCCACACCGAGTACAGCGGCATGCGCTGGGCGCTGTTCTTCCTCGGCGAGTACGCCAACATGATCGTCATCTCGGCGATGGCGACGACCCTCTTCCTCGGCGGCTGGCTGCGGCCGTTCCCGAGCGTCGCGTGGCTGCACTTCCTCGACTTCCCGTTCCTGCCCGCCGGGCTGGTGGGCGTCTTCTGGTTCGTGGCCAAGCTGACCGTGTTCCTGTTCGCCTACATCTGGTTCCGCGGCACGTTCCCGCGCTATCGCTTCGACCAACTCATGGACCTGGGCTGGAAGTGGCTGATCCCGCTGGCGCTTCTCAATCTGTTCTTCACCGGGCTCGTCAAGCTGCTGGTCAAGGGGTGACGCGATGAGCGCCGTCAAGCGATTCTTCGATCGCATCCTGCTGCTCGACCTGTTTGCCGGCCTCGGCCTGACCTTCAAGCACCTGTTCCGCGAGAAGGTCACGGTGCAGTACCCGGAGGAGCGCTGGGAGCCGTCGAACCGTTTTCGCGGCATGTTCCGGCTCGACGCGGACCGCTGCATCAAATGCACGCTGTGCGCCCGCGACTGCCCGATCGACATCATCTACATCGACTGGCATCAGGAAGCGAACCCGGAGACCGGCAAGAAGGAGAAGGTCCTCGACCGCTTCGACATCGACGTCCAGCGCTGCATGTTCTGCGGCCTGTGCGAAGAGGCCTGCCCGACCGAGCCCAAGTCGATCTGGCTCACCACCAAGACCTACGAGCTCGCGACCTACGACCGCTGGCAGAACCTTTACGTCGACCAGCATCAGCTCGCCGACTGGCGGGTGCGGCCGGCCTACACCGACGAGGAGATCCGCTGAGATGGACTTCCTCACCCAGCACGGCGCCGCGCTGCTGTTCTGGCTGTTCGCCGGCGGCGCTGTGGTCTGCGCCCTGATGGTCGTCACCCTGCGCAATCCCATGTACAGCGCGATCTCGCTGCTTGGCTGCTTCCTGGCGGTGGCGGCGCTGTTCTTCCTGCGCCATGCCGAGTTCCTGGGCGTCGTCCAGATGTTCGTATACGGCGGCGGGATCATGGTGCTGTTCCTGTTCGTGATCATGCTGGTGAACCTGCATCGCCTGCGCGAGGTGCGGCTGTTCGCGGGCCAGGGGCCCGTCGTTCTGGTGCTCGCCGTACTGCTGCTCGGGTTGTTCGGCTTCTTCTTCGCCGGGGCGCACTTCGCCGGTGGCCAGCCGGACACGACGCAGCTCGTACGGGTCGGGGCCGAGAGGGTCGGCAACACGCAGGCCGTCGCCTGGGCCCTGTACCGCGACTACCTGCTGCCGTTCGAGGTGGCTTCGCTGTTCTTGCTGGTGGCGATGATCGGCGCCGTGGTCCTGGGGCGGAGGCAATAGGAATGCTCGAGATCGGCACCACGCACTATCTCGCACTGTCGGCGGTGCTTTTCGTGATTGGCCTGGTCGGCGTCCTGGTGCGGCGCAACCTGATCACCGTCCTGATGTCGATCGAGCTGATCCTGAACTCGGTCAACCTCAACCTGATCGCTTTCTCCTACCAGCGCGGCGACCTCACCGGCCAGGTGTTCGCGGTGTTCACGATCACCGTGGCGGCCGGTGAGGCGGCGGTGGGCCTGGGGATCCTGCTGGCGCTCTTCCGGCTGCGCCAGACGACTGAGCTCGACTCGGCGACGGAGCTGCGAGGCTAGGCGATGAAGAGCCTGCTCTGGCTGATCCCGCTGCTGCCGTTCCTCGGCGCGCTGCTCAACGGCGTGCTGCTCAAGGGGCGGATTTCGAACCGCGCGGTGTCGTGGATCGCCTGCGGGCTGGTCGGTCTCGCCTGCCTGATCGGCATCGGCGCGATTGCCAGCTACCTCGGCGGCGCCGAGCACGCCGCCGGCCAGGGCTATGAGCTCAAGGTCTACTCGTGGGTGCCGGCCGGTGAGCTGGTGAGCGCGGCGGGCAAGGCGCCTTTGCAGATCGATCTCTCCTTTCTGCTGGATCCATTGTCGTGCGTGATGCTGTTCGTGGTGACGTTCGTGGGTTTCTGGATCCACGTGTACTCGGTTTCGTACATGGGTCACGAGAAGGGCTACCAGCGGTACTT
>JBLMYC010000082.1:0-8406 GCA_050258075.1 Acidobacteriota bacterium | reverse complement strand
TCGCGGTGTCGATCAAACCCGGCGCGATGGTGTTGGCGGTGACGCCGTAGGAAGCGACCTCGAGGGCCAGCGACTTGGTGAACGCGGTCAGTCCGGCCTTCGCCGCGCTGTAGTGGGTCTGTCCCACCTGGCCGATGACGCCGCTGGCGCTGGCGATCGAGATCACCCTCCCCCAGCGCTCGCGCAGCATTCCCTTGATGACCGCCTTGGTGACCCGGAAAGCGCCGTGCAAGTTGACCTCGAGTACGGTGTCCCAGTCCGCCTCGGCCAGGAACGGCAGCAGCGCGTCGCGAATCATCCCGGCGTTGTTGACCAGCACCTGCACGACGCCGAGCTCGGCCTCGATGCGGGAGACGAGCGGCCCGAGGGGCGTGCGCTGCGCGAGATCCAACTCCAGCGCCAAGCCGCCGATCTCCTCGGCCAGCCGTTCGGCGCGCTCGCGCTGGCGATGGTAGGTGATGGCCACTCGGTGCCCGCTCGCGGTCAGGGCCCGCGCGCAGGCGGCTCCGATTCCGCCGCCGCCACCGGTGATCAGTGCAACTCTGGCCGCCAAGGAGATCCTCGCTCTCGCCTCGACGAAAGGCTATCAGAGCGAGTCGCCGTGCCGGGCCGGCTCAGCGGCGCGGCTGGGTCGACAGGAGACCGCTCGTCGCCGCGCCGGGTCGCCCGCGCTGCCGATCGGCGGCGTCGATCGACGTCCAGGGCAGCTCGGCGAGGAGCTGGCGGAACTTGACGCGATAGCCCGGGCGCCCGGTTTCGTGCACGAAGCGCGCGAAGCCGGTGAGGTCGCCGGGCGTCGCGCCGCCGAGCTCCCAGGGATGCACCACCATGACCGGCATGCCGCCGCGCGCCTCGAGCCGGCGTGCCGCCGCCGCCAACCAGGCGGGCGGCGCCAGCCGGCCCGGCCAGCCGCCGGCGGGGAGCTGCAGGCGCCCCCCGAAGGTGAGCGGCGGATACTCGCGCAGCCGTGCTCCCTCCTGCCAGGTGATCTCCACCGGCGAGCGCGGATTGTCGAGCCGCCCGGCGCCGTAGCAGGGCGCCAACGAGCTGTCGTACTCGAACCCCAGCTCGGCGATCACCTCGAGGCGCGGATTGCCGGGCCGGCGCAGCGACCACTCGGGAGCGCGGAAGCCGTGGACCGCCACGCCGGTCAGGTCCTCGAGCAGCTGCTTGCTGGTCCGCACGTCGCTGCGGAAGCCGGCCGCGCTCTGCCAGTCGGCGCGCAGGTGGAGCGATCCATGACTGCCGATCTCGTGACCGGCGTCCGCGATCTCGCGCACCCGCTGCGGGTGGCGGCTCGCCACTTCCCCCAGCACGAAGAAGGTCGCTCTGCGGCCGAACTCGCCGAGCAGCTCGAGGAGACACGGCAGGTCGCGGTCGAGCGCCTCGGCGAGCCGTGGCCGGCGCTCGGGGTACACGTACTCCGGCACCAGGCAGGTGTGGTACCACTCCTCGACGTCCACCGTCAGCGCATAACCGAACGGGCCGCCGAGCGGCTGGAGCGCGGGCGTCAGGTCAGGGGTCACCGAAGACCTTGCAGCACATCGATTGCCACATGATGCGCCAGGTGTCGAGGAGGGGCCGGAAGTGGCTCGGACTGTCGCCATAGATCGCGCGCACCGGCACGAAGGCCAGGCGCGCCCCGAGCTGGCTGGCGCGGATCAGCATCTCCGACTCGATCGCATAGCCGTCGCTGCGCAGCCGCAGGCGGGCGGCGAGACCGGCGTCGAGCAGGCGAAAGCCCGACTGGGTGTCCTCGAGCTCGGCGAAGCCGGTCATCCACGACAGCGCCCGCGAGCCGATGTAGTTGGTCCAGAACCGCACCCCCGGCATCTTGGCGCGCTCGCTCCAGCGCGAGCCGATCACCAGGTCGCCACGGCCGCCGTCCCAGCCGGCGAGCAGGGCCGGGATGTCCTCGGGGTCGTGCTGGCCGTCGCCGTCCATCAGGATGACGGCGCGCGGAGCGCGCTCGAGCGCAAGATCCAGGCCGCGCCGCAACGCCGCGCCCTTACCGCGGTTGACCGGGAACGACTCGACCGTGGCGCCGGCGACCCGTGCCAGATCGGCGGTCCGGTCGGTGCTGCCGTCGTCGACCACGATCGCCGTCGCGATGTAGCGCCGCGCCCCGCGCACCACGTCGGCGATCGACACCGCGCAGCAGTAGGCCGGGATCACGACGACGATGTCAGTGCGCATGGGGAAGGCTGCGGTTTTATAGCACACGGTCGGCGCCCGGCCGCGCGCGGCGGCCGCGACTCTTGTCACCTCCGCGGAGCTTGTGACATCCTTCACGAGAATGCCCGCGCAACACCTGCCCATCCTCGCCGCCCTGCTGGTCGCGCTCGTGCTCGGCATCGCGCTGCTGCTGCTCGCGCGGCTCGCCAGCCGGCGCAAATCGACCGGCGGCACGGTGAAGCTCTCGCCGTACGAGTCGGGGATGCCGCTGCTCGATCCGAGCCGCAAGCGCATGTCGATCATCTTCTTCCTGGTGGCGATCGACTTCGTGGTGTTCGACGTCGAGGCGGCGTTCCTCTATCCCTGGGTGCTGGTGCTGCGCGAAGGCGGCTGGCCGCTGTTCTCGGCGGTCATGCTGTTCGTGGCGCTGATCCTGGTCGGCTTCGTCTACATCTGGCGCCAGGGCGGGCTCGATCTCTCGCCGCGCCGCGACATCGCGGCCGGCGCGTCTGCCGCCGAGGGCCGCGGCTGATGGCCGAGATCGGGACGAAGGCGCTTCCCGAGGCGGTGCGCGCCGAGATCGAGGCGCTGCGCCCGCTCTACCCCACGACCCGGGCGCTGCTGCTTCCGGCCCTGCACGCGGCGCAGCGCGCCGCGGGCGGCTGGCTGCCGGAAGAGATTCTGGCGGCGATCGGCGATTACCTCGGACTGCCCTACTCCGACGTGATGGGAGTCGTGAGCTTCTACGACATGTTCCACGACAAGCCGGTCGGCCGCCACCGCATCCGCGTCTGCACCAACCTGTCCTGCGCGCTGCGCGGGGCGCAGGAGATCGTCGCCGCGCTGCACGATGAGCTCGGCGTCGGCGAGGGCGAGGTAACCCCCGACGGCCGCTGTTCCTACGTGCACTTCGAGTGCCTGGGTTCCTGCGACAGTGCCCCGATGATGATGGTCGATGACCGCTACCACGAGAACCTGACTCCGGAGAAGGCGCGCCAGGTCGTGCGCCAGCTGAAGTGACCCCCCTGGTGACAATGCCCTTCGAGCCCGTCCTCACCCGCAACATCGGCAACCCGGCGGTGCTCACCGTCGACGGCTACCGCAAGGCCGGCGGCTACCAAGGGCTCGCCAAAGCGCTGAAGATGCAGCCCGAAGAGGTGGTCGAGGAGGTCAAGAAGTCGGGTCTGCGCGGGCGTGGCGGCGCCGGTTTCCCTTGCGGCCTGAAGTGGACGTTCCTGCCCAAGGGGCTCGACAAGCCGCGCTACCTGGTGTGCAACGCCGACGAGTCCGAGCCCGGCACCTTCAAGGACCGATTGCTGATGGAGCGCGACCCGCACCAGCTGATCGAAGGCTGCGCGATCTGCTGCTGGGCGGTCGGTGCCCACACTTGCTACATCTACATCCGCGGCGAGTACGTCGAGCCGGCGGCGATCCTGCAGCGCGCGATCCGCGACGCCTACGAGTCGGGAGTGCTCGGCGACAGCGTGCTGGGCTCCGGCTTCAAGCTCGACATCGTGGTCCATCGCGGCGCCGGCGCCTACATCTGCGGCGAGGAGACCGGCCTGCTCGAGTCGCTCGAGGGCAAGCGCGGCCAGCCGCGCAGCAAGCCGCCCTTCCCCGCCGTGGTCGGCGCCTTCGGCTGCCCGACGGTGATCAACAACGTCGAGACCCTGTGCAACCTGCCGCACATCGTCGAGCGCGGCGCCGACTGGTTCAAGTCGATCGGCACCGACGAGCGCAACACCGGGCCCAAGCTGTATGCGGTCTCCGGCCACGTCGAGCGCCCCGGCACCTACGAGCTGCCGATCGGCATCAAGTTCCAGGAGCTGCTCGACCTCTGCGGCGGCATGTACCAGGGAAGGCAGCTCAAGGCCTTCGTCCCGGGCGGCGCCTCGGCGCCGATGCTGGCGGCGAAGATGCGCGACGTGAAGCTCGATTTCGACACCCTGGCGAAGTCCGGCAGCATGCTGGGCTCGGCGGCGGTGATCGTCATGGACGAGACGACCTGCGTGGTGCGGGCGGCGGCGCGGCTCGCCAAGTTCTTCGCCCACGAGTCCTGCGGTCAGTGCACGCCCTGTCGCGAGGGCACCCACTGGGCCGAGCTGGTGCTCGACCGCATCGAGCGCGGCGAGGGCCGCGAGAGCGACGCCGAGCTGATGCTGCGGATGACCAAGAACATGAGCGGGACGACGATCTGTGCGCTGTCCGACGCGGCGGTGGGGCCCGCCCGCTCGGTGATCGTGAACTTCCGCGAGGACGTCGACCAGCACATCCGCGAGCGGCGTTGCCCGGTGCCGCCGCGTCGCTTCTTCGCCCCGGCCGAAGATCAGAGGAACTAGCGCCGATGCCCACGGTCACCATCGATGGCCGCACGGTCGACGTACCGGCCGGCACCAACCTGATCGAGGCCGGCCTCAAGGTCGGCGTGCAGATCCCGCACTACTGCTACCACCCGCGGCTCTCGGTCGTCGGCCAGTGCCGCATGTGTCTGGTCAAGGTCGAGGGCATGCCGAAGCTGCAGGCCGCCTGCGCCACCCAGGTGGTGAAGGACGGCATGGTGGTGTCGGTCGACCATCCCGAGGTCAAGGCGCTGCAGGAAGGCGTGATGGAGTTCCTGCTCATCAACCATCCGCTCGACTGCCCGATCTGCGATCAGGCCGGCGAGTGCGGTCTCCAGGACTACTCCTTCAAGCACGGCCAGTCGTTCTCGCGCTTCGACTACGAGGACAAGCGGACGTACCCGGAGAAGGAGCGCATCCCGCTCGGGCCGACCGTCCTGCTGAACATGAACCGCTGCATCCAGTGCTCGCGCTGCGTGCGCTTCACGCACGAGATCTCGAAGACCAGCGAGATCTCGTTCTTCGAGCGCGGCGCGCACCTCGAGATCGGCACCTTCCCCGGCAAGCCGCTCGACAACGAGCTCTCGACCTGCGTCGTCGACATCTGCCCGGTGGGAGCTCTCACCTCCACCCAGTTCCGCTTCGCCGAGCGTGTCTGGTACCTCGACAAGAAGCCGTCGCTGTGCACCGGCTGCGACGTCGGCTGCAACATCACGATCGAGCACCGCCGGGGCGCCATCCGCCGCTACAAGCCGCGTTTCAACGAGGCGGTGAACGACTACTGGATGTGCGACCACGGGCGCACCACCTTCGCGCGCTACGCGACGCTCCCCCGCCTCGCCGCCCCGCGTCTGCTGCGCGGCGGCGAGATACAGGGTGCGACCTGGAAGGACGCTCTGGACGCCGTCGTCCACAAGCTCAAAGGCCGCAGCGAGGGCGCGGTGGCGTTCCTGGGCTCGGGTTTCCTGACCACCGAGGAAGGCTTCCTGCTCGCCCGGCTCTCCGCCGCGGTGGGCTCGCCGCACCGTGCGGTATCGGTCGACGGCGGTCCGCTGCGCACCATCCCCAACCGGCAGGGCGGCATCAGCGGACGCGACGCCGCTCCGAATCGACGCGGCGTGGAGCTCGCCGGCATGGTCCCCGGTGAAGGCGGCTTCGACGCCGCAGCGCTGCTGCTCGGCGACGCGGCGTCGCGCTGCGCGGTGCTGTTCGTCGCCGACAGCGACTTCGGGGCCGCCGCCCACGATCCCAAGGTGATCGAGCGCCTGCGCCAGGCGCGCGTGTTGGTGGTCATGGGCTGGGCGGACTCGCCGCTCGCCCAGGTCGCCGACATCGCGCTGCCGGCGGCGACGCACGCCGAGAGCGAAGGCTGCTTCGTCAACGTCGATGGACGCCTGCAGCGCTTCGAGCGCGCGTTTCCGGCGATCGGCGAAGCGCGGCCGGGGCTCGAGGTCCTGCGCGATCTGCTCGCCCGCTTCGACGCGCAGTGGCAGGGGCTGGGCGCCGAGGCGGTCTTCGCCCGCATGGCGGCGGCGCTGCCCGCCCTGAACGGGCTCACCTTGCGCGCCCTGCCCGCGGAGGGCGTCAAGCTCGCGATGGCTGGAGGGAGCCCGCGGTGAGCCCGCAGCAGATCGAGATCGCGGCCACCGCCGCGAAAATGCTGGTCTGGATCGGCTTCCTGGTCGGAGCGCTCACTCCGGTCATGGTCTGGGTCGAGCGACGCGGCAGCGCCCTGATTCAGGATCGCCCCGGCCCCAATCGCCTCGGCCCGTTCGGGCTCTTCCAACCGGTCGCCGACGTGGTCAAGTTCATGTTCAAGGAGAGCCCGGTGCCGGCCGCGGCCGACCCGTTCCTCTACCGCTTGGCGCCGGTCCTCGCCCTGGTGGCGCCGCTGACGACCTATCTGGTGATCCCGCTCGCGCCGCGCTTCGTGGTCGCCGGGCAGCCGATCGCCGGGGTGGCCGCCGACGTCGACACCGGTGTCCTGCTGCTCCTGGCGCTCTCCAGCCTCGGGGTTTACTCGCTGGTCATGGCCGGGTACGCCTCGAACAACAAGTATTCGATGCTCGGGTCGGTGCGCGCCTCGGCGCAGATGATCAGCTACGAGCTGGCTCTCACCCTGTCGGTCGTGGCGGTGCTCATGCCGGTCGGCTCGCTGCGCCTCGACGAGGTGGTGGCGCGGCAGCAGACCTCGCTCCTGCACTGGAACGTCTTCCCGCAGGCGATCGGCTTCCTGGTCTTCCTGGTCGCGATGTTCGCCGAAACCAACCGCCTGCCCTTCGACCTGTCAGAGGCGGAGTCCGAGCTGGTCGCCGGCTACCACACCGAGTACTCCGCGATGCGCTTCGCGCTGTTCTTCATGGGCGAGTACATGGCGATGGGCGGGCTGTCGGCGCTCTGCGCCACGCTCTACTTCGGAGGCTGGAGCCTGCCGGGAGTGGATGTGTTGGCGGTCGGCGCCTGGCTCGCCGGCCTCCCCGGGCTCGGCTGGCTCGGCCCCGGCATCCTCGGCGCGCTGGTCGGCGCACTGATCCTGTTCGCCAAGGTGGTGGTGATGATGCTGGTCTACGTCTGGGTGCGCTGGACCTTCCCGCGCTTCCGCTTCGACCAGCTCATGCGTCTGGGATGGAAGGTGCTGTTGCCGCTCGCCCTGCTGAACCTGGTGCTGGTGGCGGCGCTCACCGTCGGAGGCGTGCTGTGAGCCTCGAGGTCCTGGTTTTCGCGCTGTTCGCCGCGCTCGCCCTGGGCTCGGCTCTGGTCGTCGTCCTGCACCGCAACCCGGTGGTGTCCACCATGAGCCTGGTAGTGACGCTGGTCGCCCTGGCCGCCCTGTTCGTGATGCTGGGCGCGCCGTTCATCGCCGCCCTGCAGATCCTGATCTACACCGGCGCGATCGTGGTGCTGTTCCTGTTCGTGATCATGCTGCTCAACGTGCAGCGGGAGAGCGCCGCGACGCCATCCGCCGGACGCGGCCAGCTGTGGGGAACGCTGGTCGTCGCCTGCGCCTTCGCCGGCACCTTGGCGATCCTGTTCTGGCGCAGCGGGGCCGGGGTTCCGGCGCCACTGACGGCGGCGGAGGTCGCGCTCCCGGTGATCGCGCGACTGCTGTTCAGCCAGTACCTGCTGCCGTTCCAGATCATCGGCCTGCTGCTGCTCGCGGCGGTCGTCGCCGCGACCGTCCTGGCGCGCAAGGCCCCGGCTTCTCCGGAGGAGGGCGACTGATCGTGGTGCCGATCTCCTGGTACCTGCTGCTCGCGGCGGCGCTGTTCGTGCTCGGAGCGATCGGAGCCCTGACCCGACGCAACGGTATCGCCATCTTCCTGTCGATCGAGCTGATGCTGAACGCGGTGAACCTGGCGCTGGTCGCCTACTCCCGCCAGCTCGCCGACCCGACCGGCCAGATCGTGGTGTTCTTCGTGCTCGCGGTCGCCGCGGCCGAGGCGGCCGTCGGCCTCGCGCTGTTCATCGCGATCTACCGCCACGGCCATACGATCGACGTCAACCGCATGAACCTGATGCGCTGGTAGATGGCCATGGATCTCCTCCACCTTCTCTGGCTGATCCCGATCCTGCCGTTCGCCGGCGCCGCGCTGAACGGTGCGCTCGGCCCGCGGGTGCCGAAGAGCGCCTCGACCGCGATCGGTATCGGAGCGCCGCTCGTCTCGCTGCTCCTGGCGCTCGGCTGCCTGTGGCAGTACATCGCTGGCCAGAACCCGGCGCCCTTCCAGCAGACGCTGTACGTCTGGGCGGCGGGCCCGCTGAGCTTCGACGTCTCCTTTCTGCTGGATCCATTGTCGTGCGTGATGCTGTTCGTGGTGACGTTCGTGGGTTTCTGGATCCACGTGTACTCGGTTTCGTACATGGGTCACGAGAAGGGCTACCAGCGGTACTT
>JBLMYC010000081.1:0-6616 GCA_050258075.1 Acidobacteriota bacterium | reverse complement strand
GAGGGATCGCGGGTTCCCATCCAGTCGAACTCGGTCGTCATCCCTTGGTCGAGTCCCCACGACACCACGCTGGGGTGGAGCTCGGCCTGGCGCTCCTTCGCCGCCCACAGGATGCCGCGCTCGAGCGGCATCCTGTGGGCGGCGAAGGAGCGCCAGGCCGAGCTCCACCCCAGCGTGGTGTCGTGGGGACTCGACCAAGGGATGACGACCGAGTTCGACTGGATGGGAACCCGCGATCCCTCGCCACATCTCGCGGCACCGGCGGCGCTCGAGTTCATGGCGGAGCTGGGCGTCGCCGCGGTGCAGCGCTACAACCACGACCTTGCCTGGAACGGCGCGCGCTCGCTCGCCCAGCTCTGGGACACACGCTTCGACACTCCCGAGACGATGATCGGCACCATGGCGACCGTCGCCCTGCCCGCGGCGCTGGGCTCGACGCCGGACGAGGCGGCGCGTCTGCGCGACGCGCTGCTGTTCGAGGACCGCATCGAGGTGCAGCTGCACGCCTGGAAGGGCCGCCTGTGGACCCGGATCTCCGCCCAGATCTACAACGACCTCAACGACATCCAGCGACTGGGCGAGACGGTGCGCGACCGCGCCACGAGACGGTGAAGACCGCCTTCGTGCCGCGCCATGCAATCCACCCCGCCGGGTGGTCACGCCGCGGCCGGCCGGGGCTACCCTAGCCGCCCATGGCCGCTCCACTGCTCGACGTCCCATCGCCGCAGCCTGGGCTCGGCTCCATGCGGGGCCTGTCGATCGACCGGCTGCAGGTCAACATCGGCCTGCGCTGCAACATGACCTGCAACCACTGTCACCTCGAAGGCTCCCCCGAGCGCACCGAGGAGATGGACTGGCCGACCATGGAAGCGGTGCTCGGGGCGGTGCGCAAGGCCCGCATCCCGGTGCTCGACGTCACCGGCGGAGCACCCGAGATGCATCCGCATTTCCGTCGTCTGGTGACGGTCGCGTGGGAGCTCGGCCTGCAGCTCGTCCTGCACACCAACCTCACGATCCTGCTCGAGGAGCAGAACGCCGACCTCCCGCTGTTCCTGCGCCGCCGCGAGGTGCGCGTCGTCGCCTCGCTGCCTTCCTACGTCGAGAAAGAGGTCGACCGCCAGCGCGGCAAGTGGGCGTTCCGTGACTCGATCGAGGCCATCCGCCGGCTGAACGCGGTGGGTTATGGCGTTCACCCCAAGCTCGAGCTCGAGCTGGTGCACACGCCGATCGACGCCGACCTGCCAGCCTGCCAGGAAGCGCTCGAAGCCGAGTACCGGCGCGAGCTGCGCCGCCGCCACGGGGTGGAGTTCACGCGGCTGCTGACGATGACCGAGATGCCGATCGGCCGCTTCCTGCGCCGCCTGGAGCGTCAGGGCCGGCTCGAGCACTACGCCAATCTGCTGCAGGAGCATTTCAACCCGGCCACCCTGGGCCGCCTGATGTGCCGCCACCAGGTCTACGTGCGCTGGGACGGCGCGCTCTGCGACTGCGACTTCAACTGCGCGCTCGGCACGACGGTGCACCCCGAGGCACCGCAGCACATCCGCGACTTCGACGCCAAGCTGCTGCGCGATCGCTCCATCGTCACCACCGAGAACTGCTTCGGCTGCGCCGCCGGCGCCGGCTCCTCGTGCGCCGGCGCGCTGGTCTAGCGACGGCGCCAGCCGTCGTCCCGAGCGTAAGCGAGGGACCTGGGGGACGGGCGGCCTCCCGGCCGTCGCCGTGCGTCTCACTCGCTCGCAGCTCGTGAAAGGCTGTCGCACCACCCCCCACCCAGATCCCTCGCTCTCGCTCGGGATGACAGCGGACTGCGTCCGCTGTCAGATCGCGAAGTCCGGCGCCTGCGGCTCGGCGCCGCGCACCGAGAGCTCGGGCGGCTTCATCGCCACCCGCGAGCCGGCGGGCACCGACTTGGTGAGGAACACCGAGCCGCCGACCACGCAGTCCGCGCCGATCCGCGTCTCGCCGCCGAGCACGATGGCGTTGGCGTAGATCGTGACGTTGTCCTCCACCGTCGGGTGGCGCTTGGTGTTGCGCACCACCCGGCCGCGCTCGTCGCGCGGATGCGACAGCGCGCCCAGGGTGACGCCCTGGTAGAGCTTCACCTGGGCGCCGATCTCGGAGGTCTCGCCCACCACCACGCCGCTCGCGTGGTCGATGAAGAAGCTTTCCCCGATGCGCGCCCCGGGGTGGATGTCGGCGCCGCTCTGCGTGTGCGCCCACTCGCTCATGATGCGCGGCATCAGCGGCACGCCGAGCTCGTACAGCTCGTGGGCCACCCGGTGGACGGTGATCGCCAGGAAGCCGGGGTAGGCGAGGATCACCTCGTCGAGGCTCTGCGCCGCCGGGTCGCCGTCGTACGCCGCCTGCACGTCGAGCACCAGCGCGTCGCGGATCGCCGGCAGCCGGCCGAGCAGCGTCGCCGCCGCCTGACGCGCCGCCGCGCCGCACTCGCCCGCGGCGCGGCCCTCGATCTCGCGGGCGAAGCACATGCAGGTCTCGATCTGGCGCACCAGCTTCTCGCGCAGGGTCGACAGCAGGTTGCCGACGTGGAACGGCAGATTCTCCTCGGTCAGGTCCTGCCGGCCGTGGTAGCCGGGATAGAACACCTGCAGCAGCAGCTCCACGATGGCGATGATCTCGTCGCGCGACGGCAGGAAGCGGCGGCCGATGTGCTGGCCGCGCGGATCCCGCCGGTAGCTGGCGAGCATGCCCTCGACCAGACGGTCGAGACCCGCCGCGTCGCGCTCGCTCACGGCCCCACCGGGACGGCCTTCGCCGTCTCGACCTCCGTGAACATCCCCTCGAAGAGCGGCCCGGACAGGTAGCGCTCGCCGGAGTCGGGCAGCACCACGACGATCGTCTTCCCTGCCGAGCGCGGATCGAAGGCGACGCGCAGCGCCGCCGCCATCGCCGCGCCGCAGCTGACGCCGGAGAGAATGCCCTCCTCGCGCGCCAGCCGCCGCGCCATCGCGATCGCCTCCTCGTTCGACACCTGCTCGACGCGGTCGACCAGCGTGAGGTCGAGGTTCTTGGGCACGAAGCCGGCGCCGAGGCCCTGGATCTTGTGCGGCGACGGCTTGAGCTCCTGCCCCGCCAGGGTCTGCGCGATGACCGGCGAGGCGCTCGGCTCGACCGCCACCGAGACGATCGGCTTGCCACGCGTCTGCTTGATGTGGCGGCTGACGCCGGTGATCGTGCCGCCGGTGCCGACGCCGGCGACCAGCACGTCCACCGCACCGTCGGTGTCCTCCCAGATCTCGGGTCCGGTCGTCATCTCGTGGATGCGCGGATTGGCCGGGTTCTCGAACTGGCGCATCGGAACGTACCTGGCGGGCTCCGCCTGGTACAGCTCCTCCGCCTTGGCGATCGCGCCCGGCATGCCGGCCGGGCCGGGGGTCAGAACGAGCTGCGCGCCGAACGCGACCAGCACCTTGCGCCGCTCCATGCTCATCGTCTCGGGCATGGTCAACGCGCAGCCGTAGCCGCGCGCCGCAGCGGCGAACGCGAGCGCGATGCCGGTATTGCCGGAAGTCGCTTCCAGGATCACCTTTCCCGGCGTGAGCAGGCCCTTCTCCTCGGCGTCCCAGACCATCGCCGCGCCGATGCGACACTTCACCGAGTACGCCGGATTGCGGCCCTCGATCTTGGCCAGCACGCGGCCGTGAGCGCCCTGGGTCAGGCGGCGGATCTCGATCAGCGGCGTGCGCCCGATCGAGCGCGAATTGTCCTCGTAGATGCGTGCCATGGTGGTCTCCTTCCGAGCCGATCCTACGCCCGGTGCCCACCGGCGCCCTGCTAGACTCGTGTCCGCCTTTCCTTTGTCTGCCTGATCTGGGAGCCCGACGGAGGCAGTTTGAGCCCGACCATCGAGATCCGGCCCGTCCGCGATCGGCGCGACCTGCGTCGCTTCATTCGGCTGCCCTGGTCGATCTATCGCGACAACGACTGCTGGGTACCGCCGCTGCTGTCCGAGCGCCGCCGGTTCCTCGATCGCTCCCGCAATCCGTTCTTCCGCCATTCCGAGGCCGAGCTCTTCCTGGCCGAGCGCGACGGCGAGGTCGTCGGAAGGATCGCCGCCGCCCTGTACCGGCGCCATCTCGACACCTACCACGACGCGACCGGCTTCTTCGGCTTCTTCGAGTCGATCGACGACCGCGCGGTCTCAACCGCCCTGCTCGACGCCGCCGCCGACTGGCTGCGCGGGCGCGGGCTGCGCCGGATGCGCGGCCCGGCCAGCTTCACGATCAACGACGAGTGCGGCCTGCTGCTCGACGCTTTCGAGGAGCCGCCGATCGTGCTGATGGCGTACAACCCGCCCTACTACCAGGCGCTGCTCGAAGGCTGGGGTTTGGTGAAGGCCCAGGACCTCCTCGTCTACCGCATCAGCGTGCCGACGGCGGTTCCCGAGCGCCTGAAGTGGGCGGCGGATACCCTCGAGCGGCGTACCGGGATCGTCCTGCGGCGCGTCGACCTCGGCCGCTTCGAGGAGGAGGTGAACCGCCTCCACAAAGTGCACTCCGCCGCCTGGGCGGACAACTGGGGCGCCGTGCCACTCACCCGCGAGGAGGTCGGCGAGATCGCGCGCGACCTGCGCCCGGTGGTGGATCCCGACTTCGTGTGGTTCGCCGAGAAGGATGGCGAGCCGGTAGGGGTGTGCGTCACCATCCCCGACCTCAACCGAGCCTTGAAGCCGCTCAACGGCCGTCTCTTCCCGTTCGGCGCCCTGCGCTTCCTGTGGGAGAAGCGGCGCATTCGAGTCGTGCGCGTGCTGATCATGGGAGTGCTCCAGCCGTACCGGCAGCTGGGGGTCGACGCGGCCATGTACGCCCGCACCATGGAGACCGGCATCCGCAAGGGTTACGAATGGGGCGAGATGTCGTGGATCCTGGAGTCCAACCTACCGATGCGTCGCGTGCTCGAGCGTCTGGGAGCGGTCGTGTACAAGACCTACCGCATGTACGACCGCGACGTCTAGAACCACGTGCGACGCCTCGGGCTCAACCGGACGGACTGGGCCGTGCTCGTCTACAACGCGGCGATCCTGGCGCTCGTCGTCTTTGCCCGCCAGCGCATCCCTGACTGGTCGACCCGCCTCCTCGTCCACCTGCTGCTCGTCCCCGCGATCTTCGCGCTGGCGCGGCTCGACGTCCGTGCGCAGGGCGCCGGCGCCAGCCGCGTGGCGCACGTCCTCTATCCGCTGGTTCTTTCGGCCTACCTCTACCCCGAGGTCGGCCTGCTGCGCAACACGCTCGTCCGGCACGATCTCGATCCGCTGGTCGAGCACTGGGACGAGCTGCTGCTCGGCGGCGGCTGGCACCTGTGGGGCGCGCGCCACCTGCCGGTCGCCATCCTCGATCTCGCGCACGGCGTGTACTTCAGCTACTACGTGCTGATCCTGGCGCCCGCCCTGACCGCCTACCGACGTGCGCCCCGCTTGGTGGCGGGGTACGTCGAGGCCATCACCATCTGCATGGGGGCCCACTATCTGCTCGCGATCGCCTTCCCGGTCTCCGGACCGGGAGCCTTGCGGGCGACCGAGATGCCGAACGGCGGCTTATTCCTGCCAGTCATGCAGGCCGTGTATCGGGCTTTCGACCGCGGCGGCATGGCCTTCCCCAGCACGCACGTGGCGGCGGCGCTGCTCGCCGCGTTCTGGGCGGGTCGCTTCTTCCCGCGTCGGCGCCTGGCTTTCGCGCTGTGGGCCGCGGCGATCGTGCCGACCACGGTCTTGTGCCTCTACCACTACGCGATCGACATCGTCGCTGGCCTCCTGACCGGTGCGCTGGCGATCGCGCTCAGCCGCCCGCTCGCCGAGCGCGGCGCCCGTCCGGCGCCCTGAGCGCCCACCCCGGCGGGTGTTCCGGCGTCATCGAGCGGCTGCCAGCGTGGCAGCAGACCACTCCCGTGGAGGTTCCGCCATGCCCATCGCAGCGCAGCCCCCCGCTCGTTGGCGCCGACCGCTGGCCGCTGTCCTGCTCGTCGCGGCCGCTGCCGCGAGCCGTCCGCTCCTCGCTCAGACGCCGCCCGAATCGCCGTGGTCGGCGGTCGTCTACCTGCAGCAGAGCTTCCCCAAGCAGACCCGCACCAACGATCAGATCCAGCAGATCAACCAGGCCTTCGGCGCGAACTTCGACGACTGGTCCGACGTCGTCAACCTGAGCCTGGGCGCCCAGCTGTACCGCAAGGTCTCACCCCTGTGGCGCCTCGGCGTCGAGGTCGACTGGAGCCGCGGCTCGATCGACGGCAAGACGACGATTCCGACCGAGGCCGGCCCGGCGCGGCTGGCGTTCGAGCAGAAGTACGACGTGTACGCCAACCTCATGGCGGTCGCCCACTTCGAGCCCTGCCGCCGCTGCGCGCGTGCCATCCCGTTCGTGTACATGGGAGCCGGCGTCGGTTACGAGAAGGACACGACGACGCTCACCCTGCGCAACGACTACCTCGATGAAGGGCTGAAGGTCGACAACGATGGCACCTTCCCGGTTGGCTCGGTGGGCCTCGGTGTCGACTTCGACTTCGGCGCCCGCCGCAACTGGTACGTCGAGGTGGGTGGCGCGTACTACTGGGGACGCCTCGACCACACCGTCTCCGCCAGCGGCTCGCTCGCTCCGGC
>JBLMYC010000080.1:0-5816 GCA_050258075.1 Acidobacteriota bacterium | reverse complement strand
GGTTCTTCCCGGCGCTGCCGCATCATCTGCGCGTGACGATCGGCACGCGCGACGAGATGCAGGCCTTCCTCGAAGCGCTGCGCGGGCTCGAGGCGGGGAAGGCGGCGTAGCCCGGATCGATCCGGATAAAATGCTGTGGATTCGCTTCCTGTCCTTGAGATCTGAATGAACCCCAGCCAATCGCCGATCGTCCTACCCTCGCTGCACGTGGCCGACATCGAGCTGCCGCGCGAGGTGGAGAAGCTCTACGACCTCTCCTACAACCTGTGGTGGACCTGGAACCGGCCGGCGCGGATGCTGTTCACCGCCGTCGATGCCCTGACCTGGGCGCGCTATCGCAATCCGATCCAGCTCCTGATCAACGTCGAGCCGACCCACTGGCAGACCCTGCTCGAGACCGAGTCGTTCATGCGCCTGTACAAGCAGGTGCTCGGCGAGTTCGAGTCCTACATGGAGGGGGCCGCGGGCTGCTGGTTCCGGCGGCGAGCTCCCGAGTACGACCGCGGGCCGATGGCTTACTTCTCGATGGAGTTCGGGGTCAGCCAGTCGCTGGCGATCTACTCCGGCGGCCTCGGCGTGCTGGCCGGCGACCACCTCAAGGCGGCGAGCGATCTCGGCCTGCCGTTCGTCGGGGTCGGCCTGCTGTACCGTCACGGCTACTTCCATCAGACGGTCGACGCCGATGGGCGCCAGCAGCACACCTATCCGGAGTACGACTTCAATCGCCTGCCGCTGCGGCCGGTCGCGACCCACACTGGACGCGAGGTCATCGCGCGCGTGCCGCTGCCCGGTCGCGAGGTCGCGGTCAAGGCCTGGGTGGCGCAGATCGGGCGCGTGCCGCTGCTTCTCCTCGACACCGACATCCCGCAGAACGAGCCCGCCGACCGGCCGATCGCCGGCATGCTGTACACCCGCGGCCGCGAGATGCGCCTGGTGCAGGAGCTGGTGCTGGGCATCGGCGGGGTGCGCATCCTGCGCGCCCTCGGCATCGAGCCCGCGGTGTGGCACATGAACGAGGGCCACAGCGGGTTCCTGCAGCTCGAGCGCGTGCGCGAGCTGGTCGAGGAGAAGCGGGTGCCGTTCGCCGACGCGCACCGGGCGGTCGGGAAGAGCGCGGTCTTCACCACCCACACGCCGGTGCCGGCGGGCAACGAGCAGTTCGACCCCCAGCTGGTGCGGCCCTATCTCGACGTCTACGCCGAGCGCGTCGGGGCCACGACCGACGAGCTGCTGCGCCTCGGCAACGCCGACCACGGCGAGGCCGGGCAGAACTTCAACCTCACCGCCTGGGCGCTGCGCGCCTCGAGCTTCGCCAACGGCGTCTCGCGCCTGAACGCCGAGGTGACCAGCCGCATGTGGCGTCACCTCTTCCCCGACGTCCCGGCGAGCGAGGCGGTGATCCAGCCGATCACCAACGGCGTGCATCCGCAGACCTGGATCGGCCCCGACATCCTGGAACTGCTGATCCGCTACCTGGGACCGGGCTGGAGAGATCTGCCGCTCAGCAGAGAGGATTGGGAGAAGGTCTACGACATCCCCGACGACGAGCTGTGGACGGCGCACATGGCGCAATCCGAGCGTCTCGGCCGGTTCCTGCGCTCGCGGCTACGCGACCAGTTCGCGCGTCTCGGCTCTCCGCCCGACGAGCTGCGCGGCATCGACGCCCTGTTCCAGGCCGATGCCCTGACGATCGGTTTCGCGCGCCGCTTCGCGACCTACAAGCGGGCCAGTCTGATCTTCACCGACTTGCAGCGCCTGAAGACCCTGCTCGGCGACCCGGCGCGGCCGGTGCAGATCCTGTTCGCCGGCAAGGCGCATCCCGCCGACCGCCCAGGCCAGGAGATGATCCAGCACATCTTCCAGCTCAGTCAGGAGGACCGCTTCCGCGGCAAGGTGTTCTTCGTCGAGGACTATGACATGCGGGTCGCCGGGCGACTGGTGCAGGGCGTCGACGTCTGGCTCAACACGCCGCGCCGGCCGATGGAGGCGAGTGGCACCTCGGGCCAGAAGGCGGCAATGAACGGCGCCCTGAACTGCAGCGTGCTCGACGGCTGGTGGCCGGAGGGCTACGACGGCCAGAACGGCTGGGTGATCGGCGGCCTCGGCGGCGTGTACGACGAAGCGATCCAGGACCGCGACGACGCGCTGTCGCTGTATCAGACTCTCGAGGAGCAGATCGTGCCGCTGTACTACGAGCGCGACGAGCACGCGCTGCCGCGGCGCTGGATCGCGATGATGAAGCGCTCGATCGCGACCCTGACGGCGCAGTTCTCCTCCACCCGCATGGTGCGCGACTACGTCGAGCAGGCGTATCTGCCCGTGGCGCTCGGCGGTCAGGGCTGATCTCGCCGGCCTGCCCGGCCGGCCGAGCCATGGATCCACGCACCAAGAACCCGTCGTCCGCCTGGAGCCAGGCCGCGGCGCGCCTGCGCTCAAGCCCGGCCTACCGGCGGCTGCGCGCCGAGCTCGGCGAGGTCTCCCGCCTGCCGTTGCAGGCCGCCGCCTGGGTTTGCGCTCTCCTGCAGGAAGACCTCGGCCGGCCGCTGCTCGTCCTGGTGCCGCACGAGTCCGACGCCCTCGCCTGGCTGGAGGCCTCCCGATTGTTCGCCGCTGCGAACGGCGCCGAGCCGGCGGTCTACTTTCCGGCGCCATCGCTGTCGCCCTACCAGGAAGCCGAGGTCTCGCTGCCAGTCGCCGCGCAGGAGGCGGCGGTGCTCGATCTGCTGGCGCAGGGCGCGGCGCGGATCGTGGTGGCGACGCCACGCGCCCTCTACCGCCGGCTGCCCAGCCCGGCCGCCTTCGCCCGTGCGGCCGTGACGTTGCGCGCCGGCGAGGAGCACCCTGTCGACTCGCTGGCCGGGCGTCTGGTCGAGCTCGGCTACCGGCGCGCCGATCTGGTGACCGAGGTCGGCGAGTTCGCGGTGCGCGGCGGGGTGTTCGACCTCTTTCCGCCGGGCAGCGACCTGCCGCTGCGCCTCGACCTCTACGGCGACACCGTCGAGTCGGTGCGCAGCTTCGAGCCCGACAGTCAGCGCTCGCTCGAGTCACTCGACGAGGCGCGCCTCCTGCCGCTCGGACCGTTTCCCTGCGGACCGCAGGCGGCGCGCGCCCTGGCCGCGACCCTCGCCCGGCACGCCGGCGCGGTCGAGGGCCTGCCGGCAGCCGAGGAGCTGCGCGCACTCGCCGACGGCCGCGGCTTTCCCGGCTGGCAGAACTATCTGCCGATCCTGGCCGCCGACGCGGGGGGCCTCGCCGACCTGCTGCCCGGCGCGCTGCGTGTGGCGCTCGACCCGGCGACCCTCGACAGCGAAGCGCGCCAGCACGCCGAGCGGCTGCAGGCCGACTACGCGGCGCGCTCCGCCCTGCGCCGCCTGGCCCTGCCGCCCGAGGCGCTCGAGCAGCTTCCGGCGGCGGTCGCCGAGACGATCGGCCGCGCCGAGATCCGCTGCGGAGCGCTCTATGGCGGAAGCGGCACGGCGATCGACTTCGAGGGCGCTGCAACCGACGTCTTCCACCATCAGCTCCCCCGTTTCCCGCGCGAGGTCGAGACGGCGCGGGCGCGCGGCGAGCGGCTGCTGATCGTCGCCCCCGCCGAGCGCCAGGCGCAGCTCCAGGAGTTCCTGTTCGGCCGCGCGGGTCTCATGGCGGAGGTCGGCCCGGGCGGCGCCGAGATCGTCGAGGGCGAGCTCGAGCGCGGCTTCCGCCTGCCGCCGGCCGGGGTCGTCGTCTACGGCGAGCCGCAGCTCTTCGCGCCGACCGTGGCGGCGCCGGTGCGCCGGGCGCGGCCGCGCTTCGGACCGTTCCTCGCCACCCTGCGCGACCTGCGTGTGGGCGACTATGTAGTCCACGCCGACCACGGCATCGGGCAGTTCGTCGCCCTGCGCGCCCTCGGCGGCGGCGACTCGGAGCTCGACGCTCTGCCGCCGGCGCTGCGCGCCGCGGCCCCGCCGGCGAGCGGCGGCGAGACCGAGCTGATGGAGATCGCGTACGCCGGCGGCAAGCGCCTGCTGCTGCCGCTCTCGCGCCTCGACCTGGTGCAGAAGTACAGCGGCATCGAGGGCGTGGCGCCGCGTCTCGACCAGCTCGGCGGCAGCTCCTGGAACAAGGCGAAGGCGCGGGTGAAGAAGGGCATGCGCGACATGGCCGACGAGCTGCTCAAGCTCTACGCCGCCCGTCAGGTGGCGAAGGCGCCGGCGCTGCCGCCGGACACCGACCTGGTGCGCCAGTTCGAGGCCGCCTTCCCGTACGAGGAGACCGCCGACCAGCTCGAGGCGATCGCGACGATCAAGCAGGACCTCGAGCGCGAGCGGCCGATGGACCGCTTGCTGTGCGGCGACGTCGGCTACGGCAAGACCGAGGTCGCGATGCGGGCGGCGATGAAGGCGGTGGACGCCGGCTACCAGGTGGCGGTGCTGTGCCCGACCACCATTCTCGCCGACCAGCACTGGGACACCTTCCGCCGCCGCTTCGAAGGCTTCGCGGTGGCGATCGAGATGCTGTCGCGCTTCCGCTCGCCGCAGGAGATCAAGGCGGTGAAGCAGAAGCTCGGCTCGGTCGACATCCTGATCGGCACCCACCGGCTGCTGTCGCAGGACATCGAGCTCGCCCGCCTCGGTCTGGTGGTCATCGACGAGGAGCAGCGCTTCGGGGTGGCGCAGAAGGAGAAGCTGAAGCAGCTCAAGAAGCAGGTGCACGTCCTGGCGATGTCGGCGACGCCGGTGCCGCGTACCCTGCAGTTCTCGCTCGCCGGGGTGCGCGACCTGTCGGTGATCGAGACCCCGCCCAAGGACCGCATGGCGATCGAGACCGCCATCCTGCCGTTTTCGGCCGAGCTGGTGAAGGAGGCGATCGAGTACGAGCTCGAGCGCGGCGGTCAGGCGTACTACGTGTACAACCGGGTGGAAACGATCGAGCGCCTGCAGGAGATGCTGCGCGAGACGGTGCCCGGGCTGCGCATCACGGTCGGCCACGGCCAGCTCGAGGAGCGCGAGCTGTCGCGACGCATGCACGCCTTCACGCGCGGCGAGTTCGACCTCCTGCTCGCCACCACGATCATCGAGAACGGCATCGACATTCCCAACGTCAACACCATGATCGTGCACCGCGCCGACCGCTTCGGCCTCGCCCAGCTCTACCAGCTGCGCGGCCGGGTAGGGCGCTCGAACCAGCTCGCTTACTGCTACCTGCTGGTGCCCGGCGACCGGGTGCTCTCCGACACGGCGCGCAAGCGGCTGCAGGCGCTGCGCGAGTTCAGCGACCTCGGCGCCGGCTTCCGCATCGCCGCCCGCGACCTCGAGATCCGCGGTGCCGGCAACCTGCTGGGCGGCGAGCAGAGCGGGCACATCGCGGCGGTGGGCATCGAGACCTACCTCAAGCTGCTCGAGGAGACGGTGCGCGAGCTGCGCGGCGAGACGGTCGAGGAGGCGCCGTCGGCGGCGATCGACCTGCCGGTCGCGATGGCGATCTCGACCGATTACGTGCCCGACGCCAACGTCCGCATGGATCTGTATCGCCGCATCGCCGACGGTGCGACGCCGCAGCCGGCGCTGCTCGCCGAGCTGCGTGACCGCTTCGGTCCACCACCGCCCCAGGTGCTGACCCTCCTCGAGGTGGCGACGGTGAAGCGGCTCGCCGAGTCGCTGCGTGTGCAGTCGGTCTCCGCCGGCGCCGGCAAGCTGATCGTGCGCCTGCGCCGCGACGCCCGAGTGCGGGTCGAGCGCCTGATCGCGCTGGTCGAGGAGCGCTCCGGCTCGAGCTTCAGCCCGGCCGGAGTGCTGACCCTGCCGGTCGCCGGGGGCGGCGCAGCGCTGCTCGCC
>JBLMYC010000079.1:0-3437 GCA_050258075.1 Acidobacteriota bacterium | reverse complement strand
AAAGGCCGGCGCCCCGCCGAGCGCCGGCGGCGCTCGGCGGGGCCCGGGCTCAGCGTCCGATCGAGATCTCGTAGGAGAGCGTCTTCGCCCGGTCGAGACCGTAGGCGAGGGTCGGGACGGTGATCGTCTGGCGCTTGTGGTCGGAGCTATCGTCGAGGTTCTCCTCGCTGGCATAGGAGTCGATCGTCTTGCCATCGGCATCCATCCACGAGAAGCGGATCAGCGCCTTCCAGTCGTCCTTGTCATGGTTGCTGAATTCGAACTGCACCTGCACGTCCTGCATCGGCTCGGTGTTGCCCGGGCGGATGAGTTTGGCGCGGATCGACTCGTGCTTGCGCTCGAAGCGGATGCGGTGCAGCGTCACCGGCCCGTCCTGCAAGTCCACGTCGTACCACTTGTCGAACTCGAGCGCGAGACTCTTCTTCACCGAAGCGGCGTGGCCCGGCACCGGGGCGAGCAGGCCGAGCAGGAGCGCGGCGACTCCCGCCAAGATCAACCCTCTCTGGCTGCGCAGCATGGAAGCCTCCTTGTTTGCCGGCGCAGTGTATCGCAGAGCCGGCGCCGGCAGCGCCGTGCGCGCCGACGCCTACTCCCGGCGCACGCGGTCGAGCTCTTCGAAGTAGTCGGGCTTGACCAGCACGTCGCGCGGCTTGCTGCCCTGGGCCGGGCCGAGCAGGCCGTCGCGCTCCATCATGTCGATCAGCCGCGCGGCGCGCGAGAACCCGACCCGCATGCGGCGCTGCAGGAAGGAGGCCGAGGCCTGACGCTCCGCGACCACCAGGCGCGCCGCCTCGTCGTACAGCTCGTCGTCGCTCGCCTCGCCGCCGCCCCCGGCGCGCTCGCTCTCCGGCGCCTCGAGCACCGAGAGGTCGAGCTCCGGCCGCCCCTGGCGCTTCAGCCAGCGCACCAGCGCCGCGGTCTCCTGCTCGCTGATGTAGGCGCCGTGCAGACGGGTGAGGCGGGCGCTGCCCGGCGGCATCAGCAGCATGTCGCCCTTGCCGAGCAGTTTCTCGGCGCCGATCTGATCGAGGATGGTGCGGGAGTCGGGGCGCGACGCGGTGGCGAACGACATGCGACACGGAAAGTTGGCCTTGATCGTGCCGGTCAGCACGTCGACCGACGGGCGCTGCGTGGCGACGATCAGGTGGATGCCGACCGCGCGCGCCATCTGCGCCAGGCGGGCGATCGAGGTCTCGACCTCGGCCGCGGCGACCATCATCAGGTCGGCGAGCTCGTCGATCACGATCACGTAATACGGCAGCGACTTGAAGTCCTCGGGCCGGAAGCTGGCCTCGCCCTCGGTCAGCGACAGGCGCTGCTGCACCTCGGGATCGCGGATGGCGCGGTTGTAGAACTCGATCGAGCGCACGTGCACCTCGGCGAGCAGCCGGTAGCGGCGCTCCATCTCGGCGACCGCCCAGCGCAGGGCGTTGGCGGCCTTCTTCGGCTCCACCACCACCTCGGTCTTCAGGTGCGGGATGTCGGCGTACACCCCAAGCTCGATGCGCTTGGGGTCGATGAAGATGAACTGCACCTGCTCGCGCGTCGCCTTGTACAGGATCGACGTGATCATCGCCTGCAGGCCGACCGACTTCCCCGAGCCGGTGGCGCCGGCGACCAGCAGGTGCGGCATGGTGGCGAGGTCCGCGTAGTACGGCTCGCCGCGGATGGTGGTGCCGATCGCCATCGACAGCACCGACGGCGAGCGGCGGAACGACTCCTGCTCGAGCAGGTGGCCGAGGCGGATCGTGGCGCGCGACCGGTTGGGCACCTCGATGCCGAGCGTCGAGCGGCCGGGGATGCGGTCGATGCGCACCGACTCGGCCTTCAGCGCCAACGCCAGATCGTCCTGCAGGTTGACGATCTGACTGACCTTGACGCCCGGCGCCGGCTGGAACTCATACACCGTGATGACCGGCCCCGGGCTGATGCCCTCGACCGTGCCCTCGACGCCGAACTCGGCGCAGCGCGTGCGGATCACCTCGCCCAGTCGCACCAGCTCGGTCTCGTCGATCTCGCTGCGGACCTCGCCGAGCTGCAGCAGATTCAGCGGCGGCAGGGCGCCCGGCGGGGGCGGCGCGAACAACTCGGGCTGGCGGGCGCGCGCCGGCGCCGGCTCCTCCGCCGGCGCTCGCGGCCGGACGCGCGGCGCCCGCGGCGGCGCGTCCTCGCCCGGCAGCGGAGCCGCGGCGACCGGATCCGGCGGCTCGACCGCTCGACCTTTGACCCGGCGCACCGAGAACTCGCCTTCGCCGGAACGCGCCACCACGCGCACTGCCGGCTGGCGCTCGGTCGCCGCCGTCTCCTGCTCGGCGCGCTCGTCCTCGCGGCGCTGCAGGTGCTTGGCGACCACCCGCTCGCGCAGCTTGCGCTTCTCTTTCTGGTCGCGCCGGCGGGCCCACCACAGCACCCAGCTCTCGCGCAGCCCGCGCAGGCGATCGCGCCAGGCCGCCAGGATCTCGCCGAGCGTCGACTGCACGAGGAGCGCGCTGCCGATCAGCACCACACCCGAGAGCAGGAGCAGCGCACCGGTGAGGTTCATGCGCGACTGCAGCTCCGCCGCGGTCAGCACGCCGAGCGCGCCGCCGGAGTCGAAGCTGCCGCCGCGCCACGGCGTCGGGCCGAGGACGAGCTGGAGCAGCCCGGGCAGACCGAGCAACAGGAGCAAAGCGCCGGTGCCGCGTCCGACGACGCGCGGGCGCACCGCCCGCCGCAGCCGCTGCCACGCCGCGGCGAGCAGCAGCAGCGGCAGCAGCAGGGCGGGCAGGCCGAGCAGGCCGAAGCCGAGGGCGGAGAGGTTGGCGCCGAAGCGGCCGATCCAGTTGTGGATCTCCACCGGCGCCGGCGTCACGTCGTGCAGGTAGCTCGGATCGCCGACGTGGTGCGAAGCCAGGCTGGTCAGGATCAGCAGGCCGCCGAGCAGCTCGATCAGCCCGACCAGCTCGGCGCCCTTCTCCGGAGACAGGCGTCGGGGGGGTGCGGTCGGTCGGGAGTCGGGGCTCTCGGCGGGCATCTCGGGCAGCGATCGGGTTCGCGAAAGTGTAGCACCCTCAGTGCTTAGGCGCGGCCGCAGGCGCGGCCGCAGGCGCGGCGGGCAGGGCCAGAGTCCGGGCCCGGTGGAGCGCCAGGAAATCCTCCAGGCTCAAAGTCTCGGCGCGCGCTCCGGGGTCGAGATCGGCGCTGCCGAGCGCCGCCTCGGCCGCCGCGACGCCCCAGCCCGCGGCGAGCGCGTTGCGCAACGTCTTGCGGCGCTGCGCGAAGGCAAGGCGCACGGTCTCGAGCAGGGCCGGCATCTCTGCGGGCGGCAGCGGCGGAGCCCGACGCTCGAGACCGACGAAGCCGCCGTCCACCTTCGGCGGCGGGACGAAGCTGCCGCGCCGCACCCGCCCGAGCCAGATCGGGCGCGCGTACGCCGCCACCAGGACGCTCAGCGAGCC
>JBLMYC010000078.1:0-6338 GCA_050258075.1 Acidobacteriota bacterium | reverse complement strand
TCCCGGTTGCCGCCGAGCACATCGCCGAGCTGCGATCCGCATTTTCGCCGAAAGCCTGACCCATCACGCCAGACGGGTTGGTACCGGGTGGCAAGGCCCAGAGGACGCCACTGATTGCCGGCGGTGTGCTCGCCACAGCCCGGTCGTGGTACAGTTCGCCCTTCTCGCGGGAGCCCGCACCGGGAGCCTGCCTGGAGCCGTCGAAACGCCTCACCGATGAGCCGTCGCACCGACAACCGGTCGTCCGCTGGAACCCGCCGCTCGATCGCGGCGCTGGCCGCGGCTTGGGCGCTCGTCGCGGTCGCCGCCGCCGGCGCGGCGACGATGCCGGCCGCAGCCCGCGACAGCCTCGCCGTCGCGGGACCGCGCGCCGAGCTGCTGGCGCTCGCCGAGCGCGCCGCCGACCGTTACCTCGCCGACCACTCCGTCGCGCAGCCGCAGCTCCTGACGGTGATCGACTACTCGCTGCCGTCGACCGAGCCGCGCCTGTGGGTGATCGACCGGGCGCACGGGCGCGTCCTCTTCCGTGATCTGGTCGCGCACGGCCGCGGCAGCGGCGAGAACTACGCCACCCGCTTCTCGAACCAGGACGGCAGCCTCGAGTCGAGCCTCGGTCTGTTCCTCACCGCGGACACCTACATCGGCCGCAACGGCTATTCGCTGCACCTGGAAGGGCTGGAGCCGGGAGTCAACGACCGGGCCCGCGAGCGCACGCTGGTCATGCACGGCGCCTGGTACGTCAGCGCCGAGTTCGCCCGCGAGCACGGCCGGCTCGGGCGCAGCTGGGGCTGTCCGGCGCTCTCCCCCGACGTCGCGCCGGCGGTGATCGACCGCATCCGCAACGGTTCCCTGCTGTTCGTGTACGCCCGCGACCCGAGCTGGCTCGCGACGTCGCGCTATCTCGTGGCCGCGACGCCCGCAGCCGCGGCCGGCGCCTCCCACATCGCCGCGCCGCGCTGAGCGTCGGCGCTGCGGCCGGCGAGCGCCGCGAGCAGCGCCGCGTCGCGGTCGTAAACGTCGCGCCGGAACTGCGCCGCGCCCTGCTCGTCGACCCAGGCCGTCCAGTACACGAGGTGCACCGGCACCGTCTCCGGCAGCACGACCACCTGCTCGCGGCCGCTGGCGATCGCCTGGAGGATCGCCTCGCGCCCCCAGCGCGGATTGCCGCGCAGCAGGTATTCGGCGAGCTCGATCGGCCGCTCGATGCGGATGCAGCCGTGGCTGAAGGCGCGCACGCTGCGCTCGAAGAGCCGCACCGCCGGCGTGTCGTGCAGGTAGACATCGAAGTGATTGGGGAAGACGAACTTCACGCGCCCCAGCGGGTTCAGCGGCCCCGGCTCCTGGCGCAGCCGGTAGTGGAAGGTGTCTCGCGTCACCTGCCGCCAGTCGATCGACTCGGGGGCGATCTCGACCGCGTCGGGGCTCCAGTCGCTCAGCACCCGGATGCCCTCCCGGCGCAGCTTGCCGGGGTCGCGCCGGAGCTCCGGCAGCAGCTCGCGGACGGCAAGCGTCGTGGGGATCTCCCAGGCGGGATTGAAGACCAGGTAGGAGATGCGGTCGTCGAGCGCCGGCGACGAGGTCGCCGCCCGGCCGACGACCACCCGCATCGCCAGCACGGCATGTCCGCTCTCCTCCACCTCGAGCTCGAAGCCCGCCGCGTTGACCATCACCGCACGCGCCTCGGGGGCGCGGGGCAACCAGCGCCGGCGCTCGAGGTTGGCCGTGATCTCGGCGATGCGTCGCTCGACCGGCACGTTCAGCTCGGTCAGGGCCGCGGCGCCGACCTCGCCGTCGGGCTGCAGACCGTGCCGGCGCTCGAAGGCGCTCACCGCAGTGGCGGTCGAGGCGTCGAAACGATCGTCGTCCGGCCCGGGCGCGAGGTCTCCAGCCGCCTGCAGGCGACGCCGCAGAGCCGCGATCGCCGGCCCCTGGTCGCCGAGCCGCAAGGGCGGCTTCCCGACCACCGCCGGCCAGCCACCGCGCGCCGCCAGCTCCTGGTACACCGCCAGCGCCCGGCGCAGGCGGGCATAGCCCGCTTCCGCGGGGAGCAGCGAGAGAAGAGACGGGCGCACGGTGCGCAGGGCGAGCACCGTCCGCAGCAGCTCGACCAGGTCGACGCCGGGTTCCGGGCTCGAGAGGCCCTCGCCGATCGCCCGCGGATCCACCCGCCCGACCAGCGCATCGTGGCCCCAGGCCAACGCCGCGTCGGTGAACAGCAGGTCGAGATCGGCACGCTCCGCGGACGAAAGCGCCGCGGCGCCTCCATCCAGCACTCGCTGCAAGCCCGCGCGGAGCTGGGCGCGGTGGTAGTCCGACGGGTCCAGGCCCTCGAGCTCCGCCTCGTCCAGGACCTCGAGCAGGCTCGCCGCCTGGCCGCATTCGGGCAAGTCGCCCAGCCAGGCCGGGACGAGCTCACCGGCGCGGTAGAAGCGGTGAAGCAGATCGGCAGCTCGCCAGCTGGGATCGGCGGGACCTTCGATCCGCGCCCGCAGGCGGTCGCCAACCGCATCGGCGCGTGCTCCCGCGGCCGCGGCGACGACGCAGAACACGATGAACCCCGCGCGGCGCGCGCTGCACTGCAGGCTCACTCGCAACGACTGCCTGGCCATCGATCGGGAGATGCGGCGCGCTAGGAAGACATCCGACGTCCGCGGCGCATCTCGTTTCACGATAGCACCGCAACCACCGCGCCGCGACCGCCGCGGGCCGCGGCGGAGCGCTACGAAGCGGCCGCCACCGGCGTGTCCGGGGCGGGGCCGAACATGCGGCAGAAGCTCTCGACCAGCAGCGGATCGAGGAAGGTGCCGGCGCGCTCGCGCAGCATCGCCAGGGCCGCCGGCCTCGACTGCCGGGGCGTGTACGGACGCGCGGTCTGCATGGCGTCGAAGCTGTCGGCGATCGAGGTCATCAGGCTGGCCAGGATCGCGCGCCGCGGCGTCTTGAGCGCCGGGTACCCCGGCTTGACGTCCCAGCGCAGGTGGTGCTCGTAGGCGACCAGGGCGGGAATCGTGGTGGTGGGGTCGAGCTCGCAAAGATGGGCCGCCCCGGTCTCCGGGTGGCGCCGCACCTGGGCCCACTCCGCCTCGGTCAGCGCTCCCGGCTTGGCGAGCAGCTCGCGCGGCAGGTCGAGCTTGCCGATGTCGTGCAGCAGGGCGCCCAGCCCGATCTGCTGCAGGAGCTCGCCACGCAGACCCAGCGCCCGTCCCTGGGCAAGGACGAGCAGCGCGACGTTCACCGAGTGCACGTAGGTCAGCTCGTCGTGGTCGCGTAGCTCGGCGAGCGGATAGATGATCTCGGCCGTCGCCTCGAGCGCGTCGATGAAGGTCCACACCAGCGCCTCCATCACCGCCAGGCTGCTCCGGCGGTCGCGCCGCCAGCGCGCGAAGGCCTCGCGACCCTGCTCGAGCTGGGCCGTGGTGAGCACGAGACCGCCGCGCCGCCTGCCACCGGCCCCGCCGCCGACTCCTCCGCCCGCTCCACCACCTGCACCCCCGCGATCGCCCCCACCCCCGGCGTCGCCCTCGCCCTCCGCCGGCGCCGCCTCGTTCGCGGCATCGCCGGTGAATGCGAGCTTGACGCGCCCGACCATCACGTGCTCGGTCGACACCGCCGTGCCACGCTCGGCGATCGCGCTCAGGAAGCGCCCGCACTCCTCGGCGGTGAGGCCGCGCGCGATCGTCAGGCCTTCGACCCCGAGACGGCGCATGGCGTGGATGAAGCCGCTCAGCTGCAGTCCGGCGTGGCGGAACGGCTGCTGATCGACCACCAGATCGTCGTCCACCATCAGCAGGGTGATCGAGTGCTGCTGGCGCGTAATCAGCAGGCTCTCGAGCGCCCCGAGCAGCCGCTCGATGGCCTCGCTGACGCGCGGATGCCCGACCGGGTACAGGGCGCTCGCGCTCACCGCACCGACGATCGCCAGGATCAGGCGCTGCAGAGCGAGGGAGCGGTCGCGCGGTGCCGTCGGCTCAGACACGGGTATCCTCCAGATCGCGCCGCACGCCCTGCGCTTGCAGGCGCACGCAGATCGCGCGCACCTCGCGGTCGCGCGAGGCCAGGCCGCGCTCGACCCATGGGCGACGGACGTCCTCGGCGAAGTCGGCGAGCGCGGCGAAGGCGGCGCGGCGCTCCTCGCGCGGGCGGAGCTGGATCAGCCGCTCGCGGAAGAACGGCTCCAGGCCGTCGAGCGCCGCCGGATCGCCGAGACGCCCCAGCGTCTTGATGGCGCGCAGGCGGACGGTGCGGCGCAGGCCGAGCAGATCGCGGCGGCGCAGCAGCTCGACCAGCGGCCCCACCGCCTGGGTGATGTTGTAGGCCGCGACCAGCGAGATCGCCGACTCGGCGAGCTTGGGGTCGCGATCGTTGATCGCTTTCGCCAGCAGGTCGATCGGCACCTTGGGGTCGAACGCGAACAGGCTCTTGATCGCCTCCAGGCGGACCCGCAGATCGGGATGGTCGGCCAGCCGCCGCACCTGCGGCAGAGACGTCTGGTCGCCGATCGTGCGCAGCAGCAGGATCATGTTGCGGACCACGAACCAGCGCTGGTCGGCGAGCAGGAAGGTCGCCTCCGGCACCACCGTCGGACCGAGCGCGACCAGCAGGTCGAGCAGCTGATGGCGCGACGAGCGGTCGCTCTCCTCCGACAGCACGCTCACCAGGTGGCGGATGGCGACCGACCCCAGCGCCGCGATCAGCCGGCGCGCCTCGGCGGCGGCCGCCTCGGGGAGCTGCGGCAACGCCGAGAGCAGGGCGCGGATCGCCTCGCGGTTGGCCAGGCGCTCGAAGCAGCGCCGCAGCTCGGCGTCCGGGCCGCCGGCGGCGCGCGCCTGCCGCAGCAGGTCGCCGAGCGCCTCCACGATCTCGATCGCCTGACGAATGCGGCCGGCGAGCAGGAAGCCGCGGTAGAGGTCCTCGAGCCGCCACAGGGTGGCTTCCGCGGGGGCGCGCTCGGGAACCGCGCCGGCGACCAGCTCGAGCAGGGTGTGGGTGAGCTGGCGGGCGAGCGCATCGTCGCTCAGGCTGTCGCGGCGGGCGCCGAGCTCCGGGGCCTCCTCGGGCAGCAGGGCGCGCGGCTGCGGCAGCTCGATCGCCGCCCGCCGGTCGTCGGTCGCCGGCGCCGGCTGCGGCAGACGGTCGATGTCCACCTCCTGGAACAGGCCGCGCATCGCCGCCAGCACCTCGGGATCGAGCCGGCTCTCCCCGCTCTCGCGGGCGCGCTCCGCCATCAGCTCCTGGGCCAGGCGAATCGCCCCGGCTGAAAGCTGGACGCGCTCGGCGGCGAGGTGGCGCAGGGTGGCGAGCACGTTGGCCGGTGACTGCTGGGCCGCGAGCTCGCGCAGCGAGGCCTCGGCGTCGTCGGCGGTGGCGAGCGCGCGCAGCGAGGCCTGCAGGAGGACCGGCCGCATGCCCGGCGGCAGGCGACCGATGAGGTCGAGGATCTCGCGCGTGGCGGACGGCCGCGCCGCGCCGGACGCGCGGGACAGATGCGTGGACACGGCGCGGGTCAGCCCGTCGAGGACCTCGCCACGGGCCGCCGCCCGCGACCCGGCGATGCGCGCCGGCGCCGGCCGGCCACCGCCGGCGCCGCCATCCCGCGCCCGCGCACCGGCCGCGCCCATTCCCGGTCGCCGGCCGTCGCCGCCGAGCCCCTCCTCCCCGGCGCCGCCCCCCGGCCCATCACCGCCGGGCGACGCGCCGCTCCCGGCACCGGTGCCGTCGGGCCCTTCTCCCTCGCCCCGCCCCGGTCCCTCGCCTGCTGCGGAGCCCGACCCGCCAAGCCCGCCGCCGGTGCCCGCTGCATCGACCTCGACCAGCAGGTTCTCGATCCAGGTCGCCACCTCCGCCACCGAGCCCGGCACTCCCAGCGCCCGTTCGGCGGCGAGCGGAGCGAGGCGCCTGCCGGCGAGCAGCTCGCGAGTGATCGTCTCCCAGATCGCCACCCCGGCGTGGGTCGGATCGAGCGGCTCGTCGGTCATCACGACCGCCTGGTAGTCGACCGGCTCGAGCGCGATGCCGCGCACCCCCTCGTCCATCAACCGGTCCCAGATCGCCTCGCCCTCGGTCTCGCGCGGGTCGATGGCGAGCGAGCGCAGGAAGGTCTCGAGCTCGACCGCGCGCACCTCCTCGTCGAACATCAGCACCGCGACCCGCTGGCGATGGAGCGCCTCGGCCAGGCGCTGCGAGGGTCCCGACTCGATCTTGGTCTGGTCGTGGATCAGCCCGTCACGGCTGACGCCGAGCACCAGCGGCGCCTCGATCCGCACCAGCTCGGCGAGCCGGCGGTGGGCGCGCTCGATCGACTCGTTGCGCACCGGATGTCCGGCGGGATAGGCGGCCAG
>JBLMYC010000077.1:0-8711 GCA_050258075.1 Acidobacteriota bacterium | reverse complement strand
CGGGCGAGCACGTGATCGTGCTGGTCAGCGACGGCAAGGAGACCTGCGACGGCGACCCCTGCGCGACGGCCCAGGCGCTGCGCCAGGCCGACGCCAGGCTCGTCGTTCACACGATCGGCTTCAACGTCGACAGCGCGGCGCGCGCCCAGCTGCAGTGCATCGCCAAGGCGGCCGGCGGCACCTATCACGACGCCGCTGGCACCGAGGATCTGGCGGCCGCGCTCAGCGAGGCCGCCGTCGCCGTCGGCCAGCCGATCGCGCCGCAGAGCTCGCAGCCCGGCAACCTGACGATCGAGCACGCCGACCTCTCCGGCCACCGGGTGGTCGACGCCAAGACCGGCAAGGAAGCCGGGACGATCAGCAGCCTGGCCTCGACGATCCGCGTCCCGCCAGGCGTCTACTCGGTCAGCTTCGGCAACGCGACGTGGAAGAGCGTGGTGGTCGAGCCAGGCGGCAAGACGGTGCTCAAGCCCGCCGTCCTCGAGGTGCACGGCGCCTCGATCCAGGGCCACAGGGTGCTCGACAGCGAGACCGGGGCCGAGGTCGCCGAGGTGAGCTCGGTGAAGAACCGCGTCACCCTGATCCCCGGCGTGTACGACGTCACGTTCGGCGGTGCGGTCTGGCCGCTGCTCAAGCTCGACGGTGGAGTCGTGACGACGCTCAAGCCCGGTCGGATCCACGTCCGCAACGCCGGCCCGAACGGCGCGGCGGTCTACGATGCCGCCGGCAAGGAGGTGGGGCGGGCGACCTCGATCGCGAGCACACTGGCGCTGCCGCCGGGCGACTACGCGGTCGAGATCAAGGGCCGTCGCCAGTCCGTGACGCTGGCCGAGGGCGCTCTGGTCGAACTCGACGGGCACTGATCGGAAACCTTTTGGCACCGCCGCAGTACATATGTCAGATCTCGGGAGGGCGGTGCATGCACGGACGAGCGATCTGGGGCACCTGGCGAGGGCTGACAAGAGCGGCCGCGGCACTCTCCTGGGCGCTCCTGCCGGTCGCCGCGGCTGCCGCGGCCGAGCCCGCGGCCGAGCCTCCCCGGACGCCACCGATGGACATCCACCGCGCCGCCGGCAAGATCGAGGTCGACGGCGATCTCAACGACGCCGGCTGGCAGGGCGCACTCTCCTTCGACAAGTTCGTCGAGGGCTCGCCGGGCGACAACATCCCGGCCAAGGTGAAGACCACGGTCTGGCTGACGTACGACGACAAGTACTTCTACATCGCGGTCAAGGCCGACGATCCCGAGCCGCAGAAGATCCGGGCCCCCTACGTCGACCGCGACCTGGTGCTGGGGACCGATGACAACATCGCGGTCTTCCTCGACACCCGCAACGACCGGCGCTCGGCCCTCGAGCTGCGCGTCAGCCCGCGCGGCATCCAGGCCGACGGCATGTACAACGACGCCAACGGCAACGAGGACTTCTCGCCCGACTTCTTCTACGACACCGCGGCCAAGATCACCTCCGAGGGCTGGCAGGCGGAGTACCGAATCCCCTTCTCCTCGCTGCGCTATCCGAAGCAGGACCCGCAGAGCTGGGGCATCCTGGTGTGGCGCAACTATCCCCGCGACTACCGCTACGCCTTCTACAGCTCGCCGGTGCCGCGCGGCAGCAACTGCCTGATCTGCTGGGCACACGAGATCCGCGGCTTCACCGGCCTGCCCAACACCAAGCACCTGGTGGTCGCTCCCTACGTCAACGCCGAGCGCCAGGGAACGCGCACCGGCGGCCCCGACTCGCCCTTCGCCTACGGCTCGACCAAGCTCGATGGCGGGGTGGACGTCAAGTGGAACCCGACCGCGAACAGTGCGATTGACGCGACGATCAACCCCGACTTCTCGCAGATCGAGTCCGACGTGGCGCAGATCTCGGCCAACCAGCGCTTCGCCCTGTTCTACCCGGAGAAGCGCCCGTTCTTCCTCGAAGGAGTCGACCTCTTCGACACCCAGATCCAGGCGGTCTACACCCGCACCCTGACCGACCCCGCCTGGGGCCTGCGCGCCACCGATCAGGAGGGGGGTACCGCCTACACCGTGCTGGTCGCCCAGGACCGCGGCGGCGGGTCGGTGATCCTTCCGGGGCCCGAGTCTTCCAGCTTCGCGCCGCAGGACTACAAGTCGACGGTGGCGATCGGCCGCCTGCGCCGCGACTTCGGCGCGTCCTTCGGCGGCCTGCTGTTCACCGACCGCGAGATCGAGGGCGGCGGCCACAACCGGGTGGTCGGGCCCGATTTCCAGTGGCGGCAGGGGAACGACCTGCTCACCGGGCAGTTCCTGTGGAGCGACACCGAGAACCCGAATCGGCCCGACCTCTCCCCCGCCTTCCTCGGCCAGAAGCAGAGCTCGCACGCCGCGGTCCTGAGCTGGGACCACAACACCCAGGGCTACGATTGGCACGTCACCGGCAGGGACTTCGGCGACCAGTTCCGCGCCGACGAGGGCTTCGTCACCCAGAACGGCTACCGGGAGCTGTCGACCGCCGGCGCTCTGCGCTTCTACCCCGAGGGGCTGCTGCGCTACGTGCGCACGTTCGCCTTCGCGACGCAGGACTGGGAGCGCGGCAACGGCTCGCTCGGGCACGAGTACGGCATCGGCCTGCTGGGCCTGGGCAGCCGGAACCTGACGCTCGATCCCGAGCTGCATCACCAGGAAGTGCGGGTCGGCGACCGTCTGCTCACCCAGCGCTACCTGTTCCTGGGCCTGCAGATCGATCCCAACCGGGTGCTGTCGCGCATCGGCCTGCAGGCGACCGCCGGCGAGCAGATCGACTTCGACAACGCCCGGGTCGGCCACGGCGCCAGCCTCTATCTCTACTCGACGGTCCGCCCCACCGTCCACCTGGAGACCGCGATCGACCTGCGCCGCTCGTGGCTGAACGTCGACGGCGGCAGGCTGTTCACCGCCCAGATCGAGCGCCTGCGGGCGACCTACGTCTTCAACGCCCGCGCCCTGGTGCGTCTGATCGGCCAGTACGTGCGCACCGACTACGACCCGGCGCTCTACACCTTCCCGGTGCCCGAGCGCACCGGCGGCTTCTCGGGCTCGGCGCTGTTCAGCTACAAGCTCAACTGGCAGACCGTGCTGTTCATCGGCTACGGCGACAACCGGGCGCTCAGCGACACCTCGGGCCTGTACCGCACCGACAACTCGGTGTTCGTGAAGATCTCGTACGCGATCCAGCGGTAGGGAACAGAACGGCGCCTCCGATGTCATCCCGAGCGAGAGCGAGGGATGACATGGGGACGCCGGTGCTTCCCCCTGCAGCACGCTCTACGCCAGGCTCGCCAGTCGCGCCAGGGCAGCGCCGAGGTCGGGGCGCTCGGTCAGCACCGCCGCCATCGGGTCGGCGCCGCGCTTCTTCATCCGCACCGGAGCGGTCTTGATCGTGAACCGCGTCGGGTCGAGCTTCGCCGTCACCTCGCGCCACTCGAGCGTCGTCGAGACCCGCGCCCCGGCCACCGGGCGCGCGCTCCACGGCGCGACGATCAGCTTGCCTTCGCCGTTCTGCAGGTAGTCGACGTAGACCCGCTTGCCGCGCTGGGCGAGGGAGCGCTCGATCGTCGCCAGCTTCGGCAGCCGCGCGACCAGCAGCTTGGCGAGGATCTCGCCGAGCTGCTTCGCCTGCGCGAAGGAGCACTGGCCGCCGAGCGGCACCAGGACGTGGAGACCCGTCGAGCCGCTGGTCTTGGGGTAGCTCGGCAGGCCCGCCTCCTCGCACAGGACGTGGAGCTCGCGCGCCACCTCGACGACCTGCGTGAACGGCGCCGCCTTCGGATCGAGATCGAGGATGCACCAGTCGGGTCGCTCGCGGCTCCCGACGCGGCTCGCCCAGACGTGGAGCGGGATCGCCGCCAGGTTCGCGAGGTGGACGAGCGTCTCGACGTCGTTGCACACGAAGTACTCGATCTCGCGCTGCGTGTCGTCGGACCAGATGCCGACCGTGCGGATCCACTCCGGAGTGCCGAGCGGAGCGTTTTTCTGGAAGAACGACTTGCCGGCGATGCCGTCGGGGAAACGGTCGAGGACGAGCGGACGATCTCGCAGGTAGGGAAGGAGCCACGGAGAGATCGCGCGGTAGTAGTCGATCAGGTCGCCCTTGGTGTAGCCGTCCTCCGGCCAGAACACCTTGTCGAGATTCGAGAGCTTCACCTCGCGGTGCGCTCCTGGGCCGGAAGCACGCGGGGGAGGAGGTTCCGCCTCCCTCCGGCCACGCGCGAGGGGGGAACCAGCCGCGGGACTGCTCTCGCGCTTCAGCGAGTTAGGCCTGCGGGAGGCGGGACCTCCTCCCCCTCGTGCTTCCTCCGCTGGTGGCCCATCGCTCGCCTCCGCGGAGAGGTGTGTGTTGTCCTGCCTCACACAATCCTCGGGGCGCTTGTCGGTCCTTTCGCGCAGGAAGACCGGCTGGCGCAGGAGATTGTCCTCGGTGCGCTCGGAGAACTTCACGGTCACGACCAGGCGGGGCTCGACCCAGGAGTGCTCACGGCCTTTCGGCAGCTCGCCTTCGCACGGCGGAGTCTTCCTGCGCAGCGGCTCCAGACGGCGGCGCAGCTCGGCGAGCTGGGCGTCGCTGAAGCCGGTGCCGACGCGGCCGGCGTAGACGAGACGCTGGCCGCCGGGGCGCGGCTCGTAGCTTGCGAGGTGGAGCGCGCCGAGGCCGGCACGGCTGCCCTCGGGCTCGCTGAAGCCGACCACCACGAAGTCGTCCTCGCGGTCGGCGCGCACCTTCACCCAGGCCGGCCCGCGACCGCCGCGGTACGGCGAGTCGGCGCGCTTGCCGACGATTCCCTCGAGCCCCATGCGCCGCGCCTCGCGGTAGAGGTCGGCGCCGCGCTCCTCGACGTGGTCGGCGTAGCGCAGCGGCCCGAGCGCCGGCACGAGATCGCGCAGCAGACGCTTGCGCTCCCGGAGCGGCAGCGGGCGCAGGTCGAACTCCCCGAAGGCCAGCAGGTCGAACGCGAAGTAGGTCGCCGGCAGCTCGAGCGCGGCGCGCTCGGCGTCGAGCCCGCGGCGCAGCCGGGCGCGCTTCTGCAGGCGGCCGAAGACCGGTCGGCCCTGCTCGTCGAGGACCACGACCTCGCCGTCGAGCACGACGAGCCCGGCGGGCAGCGCGGCGAGGGAGTGCGCGATCTCGGGGAAGGAGCGCGTCGCCTCCTCGCCCTTGCGCAGGTACACGGCCGGGCGCGGCGGCGTGCCGGCCTTCGCGGCGAGCAGGCGGTAGCCGTCGTACTTGAGCTCGAAGAGCCAGCCCGGACGCGAGAAAGGCTCGCCGCGCGGCTCGCAGAGCATGAGCTCGACTTTCTGCGGATCGACGGCGCGGCGCGGCGCACCCAGGCGATCGAGCTCGGCGCGCAGCGTCTCGGCGCGCCGCGGCCCGGCGGCGAGCTCCTCGACGGTCAGGCCCGACAGGACCGACTGGGGCGCGAAGGCCTGGTCGGTCCGCGCCCAGGTGTCGCGCTCCTTGATCAGCAGCCAGCTGCGCGGCTCCTTCTTCATCCGCACCAGCGTCCAGATGCCGCGCAGCTTGTAGCCCCGCAGCTCGAACAGGAGCTTCCCCTTGGCGAGGCCCTCCTCGAAGTCTTCCTTGGGCACGAGGCGCCCCCGATCCCAGACGATCATCGCGCCGGCGCCGTAGTTGCCGGGCGGGATCACGCCCTCGAAGTCGGCGTACTCCAGCGGATGGTCCTCGGTCTGGACGGCGAGCTGCTTGTCGGCCGGGTTGGCCGACGGGCCCTTCGGCACAGCCCAGGACAGCAGCACGCCGCCCCACTCCAGGCGGAGATCGAAGTGCAGGCTGCGCGCCGCGTGCTGCTGGACGACGAAGACCAGCGGTGCCTCGGCGCCGCGCGGCTCGCCGGCCTCACCCTCCGGACCGAACGGCTCCGGGGTGCGCGAGTGGTCACGCTTGGTGCGGTACGTCTCGAGGCTGCGGCGTTCGCCGGCCACGGGGCGGCGAGCCTAGGCGGGCTCGAACGAGTCGGGCGCGGCTGCAGGCGCGGCCGCAGGCGCGGTTGGCGGCTCGGCGTGCCGCAGCTCGCCATCGCGCAGCTCGCCGAGCAGGCGCAGGCTCTCGAGCGTCGGCGGCAGCGGACAGGGCTCGCAGAGGATCAGCCGCATGAGAAAGGTCGGCGGCTGCTTGCCGGCGATCTCGACGTAGATCTCCGAAGTCTCGCCGTCACGCAGCGAGTAGACCCGCGCGCTCGCCTCGCGTCCGGCGAACTTGCCGAGCGCACCCTGGATCTTGTCGCGGTACGAGGAGAGGTTGGCGTCGAGGTCGTCGTTGCGGATCGTGAAGCTCAGTCGGTACCAGGCCATGGCGCTCCTCGGGGGCAGGTGCGCCCCCATCCTAGACGCAGTTCGCGCCGTCCGGAAGGCTCGTCTGCCCGACCGCCACCCCATCCGGTTGGGGTCAATCCCGGACACGACCACAAGCTCTGGTGCGCGCCCTGAGAAATTGTCCTGGACGGATCTCGACGAGACCAAGAAATGCTAATCTCTATCGCTACTTAGACCGTTCGGGAGCCCCATCATGAGCGCACGCGCGATGTCTTCCGGAACCATCTCCTTCGGCCTGGTGACGATCCCGGTCAAGCTGTACTCGACCGGCGAGAGCGCCGCCGGGATCCACTTCAACATGGTCCACAAGACCTGCGGCACGCCCCTCAAGCAACGCTACTACTGCGCGACCGACGACCGCCTGGTCGAGAAGGACGAGATCGCCAAGGGCTACGAGTACGCGAAAGGGCAGTACGTCCTCTTCACCGACGAGGAGCTCAAGGCGATCAACCCCGAGCCCACCAACGCGATCGACATCACCGAGTTCGTGCCGCTCGCCCAGGTCGACGCGGTGTACTTCGACAAGTCGTACTACCTGGGGCCCGACAAGAACGCGGCGCGTCCGTACAAGCTGCTCTCGACCGCGATGCGCGACAGCGGCCGCGGCGCGCTCGCCCGCTACCGGGCGCGCGGCAAGGACTACCTGGTGCTGGTGCGGCCGTTCCAGGAAGGGCTGATCCTGCAGCAGCTGCGCTACGCCGACGAGGTGCGCAGCTTCACCGAGGTGGAGATCGGCGAGGCCGAAGTGAAGAAGGCCGAGCTCGATCTCGCCCACCGCCTGATCGAGCAGATCGCGACCGACAGGTTCGCGCCCGAGGCCTACAAGGACGAGGTGCGCGAGAAGCAGCGCGCCCTGATCGACCGCAAGATCGAGGGCCAGGAGATCACCGCCGCGCCGACGGAAGCCCCCAAGGCGCAGATCATCGACCTCATGGAAGCGCTGAAGGCGAGCCTCGGCGAGACCGCCGGCCGCAAACCGCCCAAGCGCTCGGCGCGCGCCGAGGAAGCCGCCGCCGAGAAGGCGACGCCGGCCAAGAAGGCGGCGCGGGCGAAGCGTTGACGATCCCCTAGCTGAAGGGGCCGAGGGCGTGCGCCAGCAGGCCCAGCGCCGCGCCAGTTCCGACCAGCAGCGGCTCCGGCACCTTCTTCCACAGCATCAGCACGACGAGCGCGGCGGAGCCGATCGCCGCGGTCCACGGGTCGACGAGCGCGTTGCGCGCCACCAGCCAGGTCGTCCCCACCAGCACCCCGACGACCGCCACCGTGACGCCGCGGATGAAGCCGCGCAGCCGACGATTGGCCCGATGCCGAAGGAGGAGCGGCGTCGCCAGCACGGTCAGCAGGACGGCGGGAGCGAAGATCCCCACCGTCGCGGCGGTCGCGCCGAGCAGGCCGTCGAGCACGAAGCCCACGAAGGTCGCGGTGATCACCACCGGCCCGGGCGAGATCATGCCGATCGCCACCGCGTCGAGAAACTGGCGATCGTTCAGCCAATGGTGCTGGTCGACGAGCGCGGTCTTGAGGAACGGCACGATCACCAAGCCGCTGCCGAAGACCAGCAGGCCGGTCTTGAAGAAGAAAAGGAAGATGCGCCCCGCCAGCGCCGGGAGAGCCGCGGGCAGGGCGAGGGCGGCCGGCAGCAGGGCGCCCCGGGCGACCGGCGGCGGCACCGGCGGGCCCTTCTCCTCCTCCTCGGGCGGCGGCGCCAGGAGCACGACGCCGAGCGCGCCGGCGGCGAGGAAGATGGCGGTCAGCTCGCGCTGCACGACGACGGTCACCGCGCAGGCCGCGAGAAAGAACGTCCAGGCGATCGGCTCGCGGCGCAGCGTCTTGCGGCCGAGCGCCAGGCACGCCTTGATGATCAGCGCCACCACCACGGGCGCGACGCCGTAGAACAGAGCCTGGATCTGCCAGCTCCCGCTCCAGCGCTCGTAGGCCCAGGCCACCGCGACCACCAGGACGAACGGCGCCAGGGCGAAGCTGCCGGCGACCGCCAGGCCGCCGAGCACGCCGTGCCGCAGGTAGCCGCAGTACACGCCGAGCTGGTACGCGAGCGGCCCCGGGCAGGCGGCGGCGATCGCCAGGCCGTCGTCGTACTCGCGCTCGGAGAGCCAGCCGCGCGCCTCGACCAGGTCGCGGCGCATGGCGTGGGCGAGCGCCACCGGGCCGCCGAAGCCGAGCGCGCCGAGGCGCAGAAAGTAGCCGGCCATCGCCGCGAGCGAGGGCGACGGCCCTGCACCACGCGTCTCGTCTGCGCCGCTCATGGGGCGCTCCCGATCCAGGTCCCGAGGCCAGCCGCCAGCGCCGCCTCATAGCCCGCGGCCGCCGCGGCCACATCCTGCAGCCCGATGCCGGTCGAATCGAACACGATCACCTC
>JBLMYC010000076.1:0-7675 GCA_050258075.1 Acidobacteriota bacterium | reverse complement strand
GAAGATCGCCCTCCCCCTCGGCCTGTCGCTCGCTCTGCTGGCCCCCGCGGCTCCTCTTGCCTTCATCGAGCTCACCCAGCTCGCCGACGGCGGCGGCATGGGGCGCTGAGCGGGAGCAGCGAGCCGTCATGCCGCCCGAGGCCCCCGCGATCCGCGCCGCCGTCGAGGCCGACGCCGCGGCGCTGCTCGCGATCTACGCGCCCTATGTCGAGCGCACCGCGATCTCCTTCGAGACCGTCGTACCGTCCCTCGACGAGTACACGGCGCGGCTGCGCAAGTACTCCACCGGTTGGGGATGGCTCGTCGCCGAGCGCGAAGGGCGCTGCCTCGGGTACGCCTACGGCTCGCCGCATCGCGAGCGCGCGGCGTACCGGTGGTCGGCGGAGGTCTCGGCCTACGTCGACCCCGGAGCCCGGCGCCAGGGAATCGGCAAGGCGCTGTACCTCGCGCTGTTCGACGAGCTCCGGCGCCGCGGGTACTGCAGCGCCTTCGCCGGCGTCACCCTGCCCAATGACGCAAGCGTCGCGCTCCATCGCAGCGTCGGGTTCGAGCCGGTCGGCGTCTTCCACAGGGTGGGACGGAAGTTCGGGCAGTGGCACGACGTCGCCTGGTTCGAGTGCCCGCTGCGCGACAAGCCACCGTCCGAGCCCTAGCTGCGTGACACTTCGTACACTTGCCGCTGGACCGCATCGGCCGAGAAGTGCCAGCGGCGGGGAACAGGCACCGGACTCCGTCCGGCGGCGACGCCGCGACCGGGGACGGTCCCCGGCCGCGGCGCGCGAAGATCTCAGGGCGCCGCGAAGCGGAGCCCGAGCGTGGCGTCGATCCAGCGCAGATCGCCGGCCCGGCTGTTGTTGACCAGGTGGGCGCTGAGCCCGGTCGTCAGCGCCAGCTTGGGCTGAATCGGCAGCTCGAGCCCGACGCCGAGCTGGGCGCCGATCTTCCACGCTCCCTCGACCCGGTAGTCGCCGACGCCGACGGTGATGGTGGGTTTGATCGTGCTCCCGCCTCCGATCCACTGGCCGACGACCGCGAGCTCGCTGACGCCGAGGTCGTCGAGCGGATTCGTACGCTTGGCCGCGAAGCCGTGATAGCCGGCCTCGAGGCCGAGACGGAAGTGCTGGGTCAGCGGCTTCTGCAGGTCGACCGCGAAGTGCACCGACGGCGAGTACCGCGACTGCATCCCGCTCATCGGGAAGGCGGCTCCGGTGCGCACGCCGACGAGCCACGCGGGAAGAGCGCCAGGCCGCGTACCGGCGACCGGCGGCTGTACCGCCAGTGTCAGCCCGCCGACCTGCCTGCCGTCGAGGTCCTGGCTGACGTCGATGAGAATCGGCGCCCCGGCCTTGGGCAGCGGCGCTCCGGGATCGGGCGTCGCGACCGCCACCACCTCCAGCCACTGCCTGGGCTGCAGCGGAATGCGCATGGGATCAGCGATCTTCTCGAAGCGCAGCGCCCAGCCCGGCGTGGCGGCGTGCCAATGGAGGCTGGCGATCGCCGGGTGATCGAGGTGGTTGTAGACGAAGAATCGGGCTTGCGCGCCGGCGCGTATGCCCGAGGACATCGGGATGTTGTCGAAGTTGTTCTGGGCGAAGTCGTTGCTCGTGTCGATGTCGCTGAACGGCCCGGTCGACGGCCCGATCGTCACCTGCACGCAGAAGTGATCGGCGGTCCAGAACATCGGATCGAAGTGGCTCTGGATGTAGGCGTCGGTCAGGTCCCAGGTGACGTTTGAATCGTGAGACGTGCCCGGCGCGAGCGGACCGGCCTCGTCGACCGCGGCGATCGTCACCGCCGGCGAGGCGGCGTTGGTGGTGTAGGGCTTGGCGGCGAAGGTCACCCGATACCCGCCGGTCGAGGCGTTGCCGATGTTGGTGACCCGGGCGAAGAGCTGGTTGGTGGCGATCCCGCGCGACGGCTCGCCCGTCTCGTTGGGAATGCCGTTGCCGTTGTTGTCGACCCAGATGTCGGGCGTCTGCCAGTATGGCGGCGCCGGGGGGTAGAGGGCGGCGCCCCATGGCCGGATGCTGGGGTCGGGGCCGGCAAGGTTCGCCGCGCCGCAGGTCGTGGGCGGCGCGGCGCAGGCCTGGTTGCCCGCCGGATAGGCCACCACCTGGTAGTAGTAGGTGGTGCCGTTCGCGACTCCCGTGTCGACGTAGCTCGTCGTCGCGAGCGCGCTCGCGATCCGCGTGAAAGCGCTGTTGCAGCTCGCCTCGTTGCGGTAGACGTCGTAGACCGCGCCGGCCGCGGCCGTCCACGAGAGCGACACCTGGTTGGTGCCGCCGGTCACGGTGAGCGTCGGCGCCGCCGGCGGCGTGCAGCCGCTGAAGGTGGTCGAGCCACCCGGGTCGGTGGCGCAGGCGATCAGGTGGCGGTTGAACGCCGCCCACAGCGCGCCGCCGTGCGGCGTGCCGTTCGCCAAGTTGCCGTCGTCGTCGTCGATCGCGCGGAAGATCTCCCACAGCGAGCCCGCGTTGCAGCCGTTGGAGCTCCAGGTGGCACCGCTCGTATCGCAGGTGAAGGCCGCAGTGCCGGTCGGACGGGACGAGAAGAACAGCCGCTCCCCCACCGTCCAGGCCGCCGCGGTGCCCGGCGAGGGAAGATCCCGATTCACCAGGTCCCACACCGCCTCGTCGGCGATGTAGGCCTCGCAGTGCGCCGAGGCCCCGCACATTCCGGGATAGTCCGCAACCGTCGTGCAGATGGGCTGCGAGTAGTTGGCCACGGTGTGCGGCGTGTTCGAGGCATGCTTGCCCCAGTCGACGTCGCGGATTCCCGTGCAGGAGCTGCAGGCGTCCCCGTAGCCGGTGCAGTTGGTGGTCCAGAAGCCGGGGCCGATGCACGAGTCGTGCAGCACCATGAACGAGGTGATGTCGCCGACCGATTCGCCGGTCCCGCCGTCCGGCGAGAAGCCGTTGCCGTCGTTGGTATCGAGACCGTGGCCGAACTCGTGCAGCGTGATGCCGGAGGTCTCTCCGCTGTTGGCGCACGCTCCCAGGGTTGGATGGGTGAAGGTCTGGAAGAAGTTCAGATCCTGGCTGCCAGGGCTCCAGTACGCGTTGCAGGTACCGGTCAGGTTGACGTTCACCGGGAGCTGCGCGCTCAGCCAGGTGTTGCCCGGGAGCCAGGAGCGCGCGAGATCCATGGCGCGGCTGGTCTGGTAGTACTGCTCCCGGCTGGCGTGGGTGTTCCCGGCGCCGCCGAAACCCGGCGTCGTACAGTTGGTGCCCCCTGATGTGCCGAAGGCGAGGTTCCCGCTGCCATCGGCGGTGAGCAGGATCGAGCCGCAGGTGTCGTGGATTCCCACGTACTGGCCGTTGAGCGTCGAGGTCAGCGTCCCACCCGCGTAGGTGTAGAGGCCGGAGGAGTCCGCGAACCCGCCGGTCGACAGGTCGACGTAGGGGAAGGGCCGCACCACCTCGGGACCGGTGGTCGGTGAGTTGACGTAGATCCCGCCGGTCGCCTGGGCATAACGATTGATGTCGCGGAGCTCGAGCAGCTCGCCGCTGACCGCGTCGACCCGGGCTCGGAACGTTCCGATCGTGCCCTTGCGCTGAAAGACGAACTGCCAGACGCGCGCCAGACCGCGTCCCGCGCCGGGAGTGAAGCGCTTGCCGTCCTGGCCGAGGTTGAGATCGATGGGGATGAGGTGCAGGCTGCCCGCGTCGCGCAGCCTGTCGGACTCGGTCAACCCACCGATGTGACGGGACACGACGGCCAGGGCGCGCTCCCGATCCAGGCGCGCCTCGGGAGCGTGGACCCCCGGCGCCGGCAGGTACTCGCTGCCGATCTGGATCAGATTGCCGTGGTTGACGCGGAAGACGACGCGCGCGCCCTCGATCGGAGTCGCGTCGGCCAGCACGTCGAAGTCCAGAAACCAGACGTCTGGCGCGGCCTCTAGGGAGCGGCTCCGCGAGAGCGCGAGCGCCGCCGGATCGACTCCGAGGAGCTTGGCGACCCGCGGCAGGAAGCCGCGCGCAATCTTCTCGAGCGTGGCGAGATCAGCCTTCTCACCAGGCCGCAGCCAGGGGATTCCGCTGCCGGAGGCGAAAGCCACGAAGCCGGTGCGGCGGTCGACGCTGGCCTCCCAGTCCTTGGCCTCGCTGCGGAAGGTGTCCCAGGAAGTGGCGACGCCGGGGTCGACCTCGCGCGCCAGCTCGCGGTATGGCGCGATGGGCTGGGTCAGCGCCAGCTTCGGGCTGGTGAATTCGAGCTTGTACAGGGGGCTCTCACCCCGTCGCGCAACCTGCGCCAGAGCGGCGCCTGCTGCCAACAGCGTGAGCAGGAAACCGAGAGCCGTTCTCAGGGTTCGCATGATGGACCTCCTTGTTCTCACTTAGCTGGCTGCCGGGTGGCGATCCGATCCACACACCAAAGAGCGCTCCAGAGCCGAAGCTCTTCGTGCAGGCGCCGGGGCCGGAGGATGCAAGCACGCCACCGCCTCGGATACGATCACCGGGTCATGCGCAAGATCCTGGTGACCGGGGCCCTCGGGCAGATCGGCTCGGAGCTCGTTCCCGCGCTGCGCGAGCGCTACGGGGTCGAGAACGTCATCGCCTCCGACGTGCGGATGCCGCCGATCGAGGTCCTCGCCCAGGGCGGCCCGTTCGAGTTCATCGACTGCACCAATCCGCGGCAGATCCAGGACGTGGTGCGCGTCCACGGCGTCGGCGCGATCTACCACCTGGCGGCTCTCCTCTCGGCGACCGCCGAGGAGAAGCCGCACATCGCCTGGCAGCTCAACATGGACGGCCTGTACCACGTCCTCGAGGTGGCGCGATCGGCGAGCTGCCAGGTCTTCTTCCCCAGCTCGATCGGCGCTTTCGGGCCCGGCACGCCGCGCGACGGGACCCCGCAGGACACCATCCAGCGCCCCAACACCATGTACGGCGTCACCAAGGTGGCGGGCGAGCTCCTGTGCGACTACTACTTCAAGCGCTTCGGGGTCGATGCGCGCGGGGTGCGCTTCCCGGGCCTGATCTCCTACGTCGCGCCGCCGGGCGGCGGCACCACCGACTACGCGGTCGCCATCTTCTACGAGGCGATCGCCCACCGGCACTACACCTGCTTCCTCGACGGAGGCACCCAGCTCGACATGATGTACATGCCGGACGCCCTGCGCGCGATCATCGGCCTGATGGAGGCCGACCCCAAGCGCCTCGCGCACCGCAACGCCTTCAACGTCACCGCCATGCACTTCACGCCCGAGGACCTGGCGGCGGCGATCCGCAAGCACATTCCCGACTTCGCGATCGACTACAAGGTCGACCCGGTGCGCCAGGCGATCGCCGACTCCTGGCCGCGCTCGATGAACGACTCCGCCGCCCGCGCCGAGTGGGGCTGGGCGCCCGCGTACGGCCTCGAGGCGATGGTCGCCGACATGCTGGTCAAGCTGCGCGCCAAGCTCGCCCTGGCCGGTTAGGCAAGGCCGGGTAGAACGACGATCCACGACAACCGTTCCAGGAGAAGCGCCATGAACCGCAAGCTTGCGACGTCCCTGTTCGCCCTGACGCTCGTTGCCGCCGCCGTTCACGCGGCTCCCGCGCCGAGCCCGGCGCCGAAGCCGAGCCCGACCGTCGAGCCGGTCGCCCCCGCCGCCCCTGCGGCGCCGGCGATGTCCCTGCCACCGGCCGGCGCTCCCGCCGCCCTCGCCGGCGGCGCCTCGCCCACCGCGACACCGGCCGCGCCGCCGCGGCCGGCGCCGGCCTTCGCTTCGGCGCGGCCCTGCGGGGTCGGCATCTCGGTCGGCGATCTCAACGCCGCGGTGCACTTCTACCAGGACATGTTCGGCTTCAAGATCGTGAAGGCGCCGGTCTTCCCCGCCACCGGCGTCGGCCTCGCCACCCTGGAGCTCGGCGACCTGCGCCTCGAGCTGGTGGCGCTCGAGGGCGCCAAGAGCCGCGCCGAGGCCGCCGCCGGCGGCGATCCGATGCTCGGCCTGCGCGGCTTCTTCAAGCTCGCGCTGTCGGTCGACGACGTCGACAAGGCGCTCGCCGAGCTGCAGGCCAAGGGGGCCAGCGTGAAGCCCAAGCCGGCGACCGACATGGAGACCGGCCGGCGCTACTTCTTCATCGAGGACCCCGACGGCAACACCATCCAGATCTTCGGCAAGGCGGCCGCGAAGTAGGCGCGCCGGTCGCTCGCCGTTGAACGTGCTCGATGGCCCGCGGCGGCGCCGACGTCGCCGGCGGGCCGCCCGCATCCTCGCCTTCGCCCTGGCGCTCGGCGCGCTCGCCGGCTGCGGCCGGCGCGAGCCCGGCCGCCTCCACCCGCTCCTGGTCATCGGCCTCGACGGCGGCGAGTGGCGCGAGGTCGAGAGGATGTGGGCCCGGGGCCTGCTCCCCAATCTGCACGCGATCGCCGAGCGCGGCTCGACCGCGCCTCTGCGCTCCGCATACCACGCCTCGCCGACGATCTGGACGACGATCGCCACCGGCCGCCGGCCCGACGAGCACGGCATCACCGACTTCATCGTCGCGACGCCTTCGGGAGACGCGCCGGTCTCCTCCTCGGTGCGCCGGGTGCCGGCGCTGTGGAACATGCTGAGCCGGGTCGGCAAGCGGGTCGCGGTCGTCGGCTGGTGGGCGAGCTGGCCGGCGGAGGAGGTGAACGGCGTCGTCATCTCCGACCGCGCCACCTTCTCCGATCTCGACCGCCGCGTCTTTCCGCCTTCGCAGCAGCAGGCCTTCGACGCCGACATCGCGGCGGTCGCGCGCGACCCGCGCGGCTTCGATCTGCAGGACCTGGTCGAGCGGCACGACGCGGCGACGGCGCGCGCCGCCGAGCGCCTGGCCAAGCAGGGCTTCGACGCCGAGCTCCTGTACTTCCGCAACCCCGACGCGGCCAGCCACGTGCTGTGGCGCTACGTCGAGCCGGCGAAGTTCCCGCCGCTGCCGGCGGCGCAGGAGGCGGAGGGCCGCGCTCGTCTCGAGCACATCTACTCGACGATCGACGCCGCGATCGGATCCATCCTCGCCGCCGCGCCGCGCGACACCAACGTCGTGGTGCTCTCCGACCATGGCTTCCGTCCGCAGGCTCCGGAGAAGACGCGCGTCATGGTCGACCTCGACGCCGTCCTGGTCGCGCTGGGCTACGAGGCGCGCAGCGCGGCGGGGATCGACTGGCCCCACACCCGCCTGTACGCGTACGACAGTCCGGACTACATCCGCCGCAACCTGGTGCGCTTCGCCCTCGCCGGCCGCGAGCCGCACGGCGTCGTGCGCCCCACCGAGCGCGCCGCCCTGCGCGCCGGGATCGAGCGCGACCTCCGGCGGGTGCGCTGGCCGGGCGGCGGGCCCGCCTTCGAGGTCCGCGACGCGCTGCCGCGCGAGCAGAAGGAGGGCGGCGACTTCGTGGTGCGCGTGATTGTCGCCGGGGCCGACACCTCGATGCTGCTCGACGGGAAGCCGATCGCCGGCGCGGTCGGCGGCCTCAGCCGGCTCTCCGGCACCCACGGCCCGCAGGAGAGCGGCCTCTTCCTCGCCGCCGGTCCCGACATCGCGCGCGACGCCGCGCTCGACGGCATCGGCGTGCACGACGTGGCGCCGACCCTGCTGTACGCCCTCGGCCAGCCCGCCGCCGAGGACATGGCGGGCAAGCCCTGGACCGCGCTCTTCACCGCCGAGTTCCGCGCCGCCCACCCGCCCCGCACGATCCGCTCCTGGGGACCGCCGCG
>JBLMYC010000075.1:0-9517 GCA_050258075.1 Acidobacteriota bacterium | reverse complement strand
GGTGCTGGCGGTGAGAATTCGCGACAGGAACTTGGACATGGAGACTCCTCGGGAAAGGCGGCGGGGTGCCGCGAGCTCCCGATGCTACCTCGTTCCGGCGCCTCCGCCAAACCGGCCCGGGGGCAGCGGCCCTAGAACTGCCAGCGCGCTTCGAGCGACAGGCTCCAGGAGTCGGTGTCGCCCGGGAAACCGCTCTCGACCGCCGCCGGACGGCCGGCGCGCAGCCGGCGGGCCTCGACGCCGAGGCGCCACGGCTCGCGCACGGTCCACAGCCAGGCGGCGGTCACCGCCCAGCCGCGCTCGCGGTTGTCCTCGGCCGCGCTGTGGTCACGGTCGTCGAGCGCAAAGCGCTCGTAGCGCAGGCTCAGCCGCGAGCGCTCGCCGCCACGCGACACCATCAAGTAGCCGGTGCGCAGATCGGCGTCGACGTGCGGGGCGCTGCGCTGGCCCATGCTGGTTCGCCCGCGGGCGTACTCGCCGAGCAGCCGCCAGCCCCTGCCCAGCTCGAGCTCGCCGCCGAGCTCCAGGAAGCGCGTCGCCCACGCGTATTCGCCGCGGTGCAGGCGACGATCGCCGCGGTTGTCGTACAGCGCGGCCTGGAGCAACCCGCGGCCGCTGCGCTCCACCCGGGCTCGCGTCGCCCAGCCCAGGCGGCCGTCGAGATCGGCGCCGATCGGCTTCGTCTCGGCCATCAGGCCATCCCGGATCTGGCGACCGAACGGACCTTGGCGGGTGAGCGAGTCGAGCGGCGGCAGGGGCAGAGCCTCGCCGATCGCGGTCGGACGATCGCCGATCGCGAAACCGCGCCACGCGAGCAGCGCGCCGGCGCTGTCGTTGCCGCCGAAACCGGTGCCGGCGAGGCTCCAGGCGCCGCCCGTCCCGAGATCGCGGCGCACCGCCAGGTCGACTCCGGTCGGTCGCACCTCCTCGCCGATCCAGGTGTTCAGCGCCGAAGTCGAAATCGTGTACGGGGAGCTCCAGCCCGGATCGACGTTCTCGCGTGACGTGGGGAGGAAGAACGTGCCGGCGCGCAGCCGCAGCTCGCCGCGGTCGCCGAGCGCGAAGAGGCCCTGGGCGAAGGCCTCCAGCGCTCCCGCCGCGGTTCCCCGCCCGCCCGGCGGGTCGCGGCGCAGGACGCCGAGAAAGCGCGCGCTGAAGCTCGGGCTGAGGCTCCAGTCGACGCCCAGGCGAGCCTGCCCCAGCGCGGCGGTGGCGCGGTCGCCGGGCCCCCTGCCGCCGACCAGCTCGCGGCCGAAGCCGGCGGCGAGCCATGACCGCTGGCTCTCGACCGCGGCGCCGCGCAGCGCGATGAAGCCGAAGCTCGAAAAGCTCGTCCCGCCGGCCGGCGCGGCGAGCAGCACCGCCACCGCAGCGACCGTCCAGCGGCAGGGCAGGATCCGCCGCGCGCGGCGGCGTCCGGCACCCTCCGCCTCGCCGCTCAATCGCTCGCGCCTCAGTCGGTCCAGGGCCGCGAGATCACGCAGGCGTTGATCCCGCCGACCCCCATCGACAGCTTGCCGGCGACGCCGCGCGGCGCCGGGCAGCTGTGGTCGAACACGAAGTTGCGGTGCACACTCCTGATCTCGGGGTTCAGCTCCGCCTCGCGCAGCGGCGTCGGGAAGAGATGGCCGGCCTCGTAGGACAAGTACTGGGCGGTCAGCTCCCAGCCGCCGGCGGCGCCCATGCCGTGGCCGAACGTGCCCTTGCGGGCGGTGATGCACACCGACTCGGGAACCAGTTCGCGCACGTTGCCGACTTCCTGGAAGTCGCCGGGCGTGGCGGTGGCGTGCAGGTCCCAGGTCACGACCTGCTGGGGCTCCACACCGGCCTCCGCGAGCGCCATGCGCACTGCGGTCAACGGACCCTCGCGCGACGGCGTGATGATGTGTTCGGCGTCGGAGCTCGTGCCAACCGCGACCGGCTCCAGGCCCAGCGGCTTGAAACCCAGACCGTGCATGTGCTCGTAGTCGCCCACGATCCAGATCGCCGCGCCGCCCGAGACGTGCGTGCCGCGCAGCTCGGTCAACGGTTTCGACACCTGTCCGTCGGCGGAGATCACCCGCGCCCGGTAGAAGCCGGCGACGACGAGCGGCGTGGGCTGCGTGTCGGCGGCGCCGATCACCACGGCTTTCGCCTCGCCGCGGCGGATCGCGTCGATCGCCAGCTTCAGCGTCAGGCCGAACGTCGAGCAGGCGCCGACCGGCGCGAAGGCCAGGCCGGTGATCTTGCCGAGCATCGAGATCTGCGCCGCCGGCGCGTTGTGGATGTTCCACAGCACGTTCGGCGAAACCCGCATCCACGGCGGATCGGGCGCGCCCCACTCCTTCTGCAGGCGCTTGCGCCGGCGCTCCTTCTCCTTCATCACGCTCATCTTGCCGGTCGCGACGTTGCCCTCGACCGCCAGCGACTCGATCTCGCGCAGCTGGGCGAGGAAGGTGCGCAGCTCGGGCGAGCGCCCCGCCCAGTAGTGCCACCATCCCTCCTCGGCGCGCTCGCGCTCGTGCGGCGAGGCCATCTCCGGCGGCAGCGGCACCTCGGGGTCGGCGCGACGCTCCGCCTCCGACTTCCAGAGCCACGTCTTGAGCGCTGAGTTGCGCTCCGGCTCGGCCCAGAACCGGTCCCAGGTGCGCTGGGCGCGGTGCAGATCGAGGGCGTTCTGGGCGTAGGTGTTGATGGCGCCGATGCCGGTGCCGACGTAGACGTGAGCCTGGGTGCCGAGGCGCTGCAGCTCCTCTTCGATGCCCGGGTTCTGGCCCAGGGCCTGGATGAAGGCGCCGATCGCGAACTGCGTCGGCTTGTCCATCTTGTCCTCGAGCTGCGGGAAGCGGCCGGGTGGAAAGCGCTGATCGATCCAGGGCTTGTAGTGGCTGAAGTCGAAAGCCGGCCGGCCGACCATGAAGTTGTCGGGGCCGAAGCCGTCGAACGGCTCGAGCCAGCTCTCCGGGCTGTCGAGTTTCTGGCGGAAGGCTTCGACGTCGGGGCAGCGCGGAGCGACGATGCCCCAGCCGAACACCCCGACGCGACGGGCGCTGGAATTCATGGCGCGAATTCTGTCACAAGGGGCGTCGCCGACCGGGTGCTCGATCGCACCATGGCATACGACTTGATACGCTCCGCGCATGCAGCTCGGAACCCCTGACCGTCCCCGTCGCCGTCTCTTCGCCCCTCTGCTGTGGATCCTCATCGCCGCCCTTGGCGCCTTCGTCGCTCTCGCCACGCTGCGCCTCGGCGCCGCGCCCAGCATCTCGATCGAGCCCAAGATCCCGGGCATCGGCAAGCGCACGCCGATCGTCGTCCGGGTCGCGGCGCCCGGCCGCGGGCTGGGTCCCGTCAAGGTCGAGCTGGTGCAGGACCAGCTCGACGTCGTCCTCGCCCAGCGCGAGCTGCGCCCGCGACCGTTCTGGAAGTTCTGGGGACCGCGCACCGAGCGCGCCGAGATCGCGGTCGAGGCGGGCCGCGAGACGATCGCCGGCCTGCGCGCCGGCGAGGCCACGATCCGCGTCACCGCCGAGCGCGCCTCGACGCCACTGCGCCACCCGGCACCGACCGTCGTCGAGCGCAAGCTGCCGGTGCGCTTGCAGCCGCCGGCGTTGCAGGTGACCTCGCACCGGACTTACGTCGCGCAGGGCGGCTGCGAGGCGGTCGTCTACCACGTCGGCCCCTCCGCGGTGCGCTCCGGAGTCGAGGTCGGCGACTGGTTCTTCCCCGGCTATCCGCTTCCCGGTGGCGGCGCCCAGGACCGCTTCGCATTTTTCGCCGTGCCCTACGACGTCGACAGCGATGCGACGGTACGCCTGGTGGCGAGCGACGAGGTCGGCAACCAGGCCGAGGCGCGTTTCGTCGAGCAATTCTTCCCCCGGCCGCCGAAGAGCGACACGATCAAGCTCACCGATGACTTCCTGAGCCGGGTGGTGCCGCAGATCATGGGCGAGACCCCGTCGCTCAAGGACAAGGGCAACCTGCTCGACAACTACCTGGAGATCAACGGCGAGCTGCGGCGCGAGAACGCCCAGGCCCTGCGCGAGCTGGCAACGAAGTCGCGCCGCGAGTTCCTGTGGCGCGCGCCCTTCCTGCCGCTGCCCAACGGCAAGGTGATGTCGCACTTCGCCGACCGCCGGACCTACCTCTACGAGGGCAGGATCGTCGACCACCAGGATCATCTCGGCTTCGACCTCGCCTCGGTCGAGAAGGCGCCGGTGCCGGCGGCCAATCGCGGCGTGGTCGTGCTGGCGCACTTCTTCGGCATCTATGGCAACGCCGTGGTCATCGACCATGGTTACGGGCTGATGACGCTGTATGCCCACCTGTCCTCGATCGACGTCAAGGAAGGCCAGGAGGTCGAGCGCGGCGCGATCCTCGGCCGCAGCGGCGCGACCGGACTCGCCGGCGGCGACCATCTTCACTTCACGACCCTGCTCGACGGCCTGCCGGTGAATCCGGTCGAGTGGTGGGACCCGCACTGGCTGCAGGATCGCCTGGCGGCGAAGCTCGGCCCGGCGCTCCCCCTGCAGGTCACGCCGGCGGCGCCCGCCGCTCCCGCCAAACGGCACCGCAAGCCACGCTAGACGGCGGCGCCGAACAAGAAAAAAGTGCCCGCCTCAGGAGCGCGGCGGGCACCAGAGCACCGTGATGGGACGTGCGTCGGCTAGTGGCGCAGAGCGCGCAGGCCGAGCCCGGCACCGAGGGCCAGGAAACCCGCAAGACCGAGCAAGGGTACGTCGCTCGCCGTCTTGGGTAGATGCTGCGATGGCGCCGCGCCGGCTGCGGCGGGCTCCGTCGCCGCCGAGCTCGATGCCGCGCTCTGCGTCGCCGGTTCGGCAGTCATCGGCTGATTGTCGGCGTTGCTCTTCGTCCCTTCGTCCGTCACCGGGGCCGCCGCCGGACTCGGCGTCGTCGTCGGCGGCTGCGTCGAGTCGGGCGCCGTCGCCTGCGCCTGGTCCGTCGGCTGCGTCGGCGGGGCGGAAGTGTTGGTGCTCTGCGCGATGGCCAGCGCGGCACCGAGGCCGAGCGGCAGGATCACCGCGAGCACTTTCTTCGGGAGCGTCATCGTTCGCCCTCCTTCCCGTTGAGTGGAGGCCGAGGCGTTCGCTTCGGCCACGGCCGCGCTCATCCGCGGCTGGGGCAGGAAGGTGCAACGGGGATGCCACCCGCGTAACTCCCGGAATTTCGCCGATTTCGCGCCGCACATTGGCCGCGATCCCGCGATTCCGACGATTCCTCAGCCCGTCGAAACGGCGAGGCGCGAAGGCAGGAGTGACGCGCGCACCACGAAGCGCAGCGGCGCCGGTCCGATGAACTCGAAGGGATAGCAGGTGATCAGGGTGAGCGTCGCGTCGCGCGTCGCGGCGCTGACCTCGACATGATCGGGGCCGACCACGGAGGAGCCTTGTACGCGATAGCGAAAGCGACCGTCCGCGGTGTCGATCTCGATCAAGTCGCCACGACGCAGGCGGGCGAGGTGGCGGAAGAAGCTGTCGCGGTGCGCGGCGAGCACGGTGTTGCCCCGCTCGCCGGGAAAGGCGGTCCGGGGCAGGTGCCCGACGGCGCGCGCCAGGATCGCCTCGTCGGCGCCCTCGGCCACCACGGCGGAGAGCCCGAGGCGCGGGATGCGCAGACGACCGACCGGTTCGTGGCGAGCGCTCGCGGCGCGCGCCAGACGCGCGTGAAACGCCGGATCCACGAGCGCCGTCGGCGCGGCCGGCTGGGCGAGCCACCGCTCGAGCCGCCGGCCCTCGACGTGCTGATACCACTGGGCGGCGGCGAGCTGCCACGCGACCCAGCCGATCAGGACGGCTCCCGCGGCGAAGGCGGCGCGCTCGAGAACGCGCAGACCTGCGGCCGGAATTCGCAACCGGACTCCCACGCCGACCGCTCGTGCAAGGACGGTGCCGGGCTTCCCGGCGCCGCGACGCAAACCTCCCCGATTGGGTGGAGATTTTGCCTCTCGATCACATAAACTCCATTGACCCGTCGTAAGGGATACCTACAGTCTTCGGTTCCGATGAACCGTTCCTTCAAAGGAGGAGTCATGCGTCGATCGCCGCTCGCGCTCTTTGGCTGTGTCGCGCTGGCGCTCGTTCTCGCCTGTGGCCTCGCCGTCCCGGTCCTGGCGCAGACCGACGTCACCACCAGCCGCATCTCCGGCACCGTCACCGACGAGAGCAAGACACCGCTGCCCGGTGTCACCGTCGAGGCGAAGAACAAGGACACCGGCCTCACGGCCACCGTGGTCACCGACTCGAGCGGCGCGTATCGTCTGCTCAACCTGCCGACCGGCACCTACGCCCTGCAGGCCAGCCTGGAAGGTTTCGCGACCGGGGCGGCGGACAACGTTCGCCTCGTCCTGGGCAGCGTGCCGACCGTCAACTTCACCCTGCCCCAGGCCAAGGTGCAGGAGACGATCACCGTGACCGCAGAGCAGCGGCCGATCATCGAGGTGACCAACACGACCTCCTCGACCACCATCCTGACCGAGCAGGTCAAGCAGCTGCCGATCGGCGGGCGCGACTACAAGAACCTGGTGCTGCTGACGCCCGAGACCCGGCTCGACTCCGAGCGCGGCAACATCTCGATCTCCGGCCAGCGCGGCATCAACACCAACGTGACGGTCGACGGCGTCGACTACAACGACCCGTTCTTCGGCGGCACGGTCGGGTCGGCCGAGAACCGCGCCCCGCTGTCGCTCTCCGAGGAGTCGATCAAGGAGTTCACGGTCATCACCAACGGCGCCTCGGTCGAGTTCGGGCGCTCCGGCGGCGGCTTCGTGAACGTGATCACCAAGAGCGGCACCAACAACTGGCACGGCTCGGCCTTCTATTACAACCAGCCGCAGAAGTACATCGCGGACTTCGCCGATGGCCGCAAGCCGCAAGACCAGAAGAAGGACGAGTACGGCGCCTCCTTCGGTGGCCCCATCCTGCGCGACAAGCTGTTCTTCTTCGCCTCCTACGACAAGCAGAAGCAGGACGTCACGATCCCGATCCAGCCCTCGGTGATCGACCCCTTGATGTTCGCGCGCTACCCGGCCTTCGCCAGCCCCGACCGCTACGTGCAGACCCGCGACGGCGACGTCGGCTTCGGCCGCCTCGACTATCAGGCGACCGACTCGCAGCGCTTCATGCTGCGCTTCAACCGCGCCAAGTACGACGGGCAGAACGGCACCTCGAGCTCGCAGGCCCAGAGCGCCTCGCACAACGGCAACGAGGGGATGCTCAGCAAGTCCTACGTCGGCCAGTGGTCGGGACAGTTCGGCAGCAACTGGCTGAATGATCTCAACCTGAACAAGGTCGACGAGGACACGCCGCGCCAGGACAAGGGCCTCGGCCTGCCGGAGATCCAGGTGACCGGCCGCAGCTACGGCGAGGTCTCCTTTCTGCCCATCATCTCGACCACCAAGCGCAAGGAAGTGAGCGACACGGTGAGCTACATGGTTGGCGCGCACGTCTTCAAGGCGGGGGCCGACTACAACGACACCGGCGTCGATCAGGTGTTCAAGGGCAACTGGCGCGGCGTCTACATCTTCAACACCGAGGCCGACCTGCTGGCCGGCAAGTGGTCGCAGTTCCGCCAGTTCGGGGGCCTGAACGGGCTCACCGCCGACCAGGCGGGGCGCGCCAACTTCGGGCAGAAGGAGAAGGCCGCCTTCCTCCAGGACCAGTGGTACCTGAAGTCGAACGTGACGCTCTCGCTCGGCCTGCGTTGGGAAGGGCTCGACAACCCGAACGATCCGGTCCTCAACCCCAACGATCGCAACGCCAACGGCTCGTTCAATCTGACCGGTCACATTCCCGACGCCAACAAGCAGTGGTCGCCGCGTCTCGGGGTCACCTGGTCACCGACCCCGAAGTCGGTGCTCCGCTTCACGGCCGGGCGTTTCTGGAGCCGCACGCCCGCCCTCCTGTGGGCACAGCTCTTGACCTCGAATGGTGTGCGGGCGACCCAGTTCATCACGTCCTCTCCGAGCGACCCCTTGGCTCCGGGCTGGGGTGCCAACTTCAACCCCAACGTGGTGGCACCGGTCGACTTCGCCCATGTGGCCGCGGCTCCAAGGCCCGGCGTGTTCGCGATCTCTCCCAACTTCGACAATCCGTACACCGACCGCGTCACGCTGGGCAGCGACCTCGAGGTCTATCCCGGCACCTCGCTCGGCCTCGACGCGACGTACGCCAAGGGGCATCAGCTCGAGCGCCTGAGCGACATCAACCTGCAGTACGACGGTACGATCTCGGCCAACGGCATGCCGCACTACAGGAAGAGCCCCAATCCCTACTACGGCAAGATCACGTACCTGATGTCGGACGCCACGTCGAAGTACTGGGGCGTGACCGCCTCGCTGAACCACCGGCTGCGGAACCACTTCGCGTACTTCGCCACCGCCACCTACTCGATCGACAAGGACTCCGACTCGAACGAGCGCAACTTCTCCGGCATCCAGGCCGAGGACGTCAACAACCTCGACCTCAACTACGGCTACTCGAACCGCGACCAGCGTTGGAAGCTGGCGATGAGCGGCCTGTGGGAGACGCCGTGGTGGGGCTTGGTCGCGTCCGGCAGCTTCCGCTTCGCGACCGGCTCGCCGTACACCGCTTCCACCGGCACCGACACCAACGGCGACGGCAACTTCACCGACCGGCCGACGGTGAACGGTGTGCACTTCGCGCGCAACAGCTTCCGGCAGCCCAACTTCGCGAGCTTCGACGTGCGGGTCGGCAAGCAGTTCCATCTCGGCCCGGGCGATCTCGGCTTGTACGGCGAGTGCTTCAACTGCCTGAACGTCGCCAACCACTTCGTGCCGACTTCGAACATGACGTGGGGCACCGGGCAGACGCCGAACGCGAGCTTCGGCAAGGCGACCGGAGTCACGACCACGCCGCGCACCATCCAGTTCTCGCTGCGCTACGACTTCTAGCGCGCCGCGCGAGCGACCGCAGCTCCGGGCGGGGGGCCCTTGGGTTCCCCGCCCTTTCTTGCCCGCGTAGAATCCGCGCCGTGACTTCTCCGAGCAAGGCCGAACGCTGGATCGCACAGCTCGGCCTGCGGCCTCACCCCGAGGGCGGCGCCTTCGTCGAAACCTACCGCTCGCCCGACCTCCTGGCGCGCGCCGGGCTGCCGGAGCGCTTCCCCGGACCGCGCCCTGCCTCGACCGCCATCCTCTTCCTGCTGCGCCAGGGTGAGATCTCGCACCTCCACCGCCTGCGCTCGGACGAGGTCTGGCACTTCCACGCCGGCGCGCCGCTCCTGGTGCACGTCATCCTGCCGGGCGGCGAGCTCCGGCGCCACCGGCTGGGGCCTCATCCCGAGCACGGCGAGGTCTTCCAGGCGGCGGTGCCGCACGGCGCCTGGTTCGGCGCCGAGCTCGCCGGACCGGGCGAGTTCGCTCTGGTCGGCTGCACGGTCTCGCCGGGCTTCGACTTCGCCGACTTCGAGCTCGCCGATCGCGCTACCCTGCTCTGGGAGTTCCCCCAGCACGCCGACCTGATCGCGCGGCTGGCGGCGGATACCTTGACCTGACCGGAGA
>JBLMYC010000074.1:0-8772 GCA_050258075.1 Acidobacteriota bacterium | reverse complement strand
GAGGTGGGCGAGCGGGTGCGGCGGCGCCTGCGCTACCTGCTGGTCGACGAGTTCCAGGACACCAACCACGCCCAGCTGCGCTTGGTGCGCGAGCTGGTCGGCCCGACCGGCAACCTGACCGCGGTGGGCGACGAGGACCAGGGCATCTACCGCTGGCGGGGCGCCGACCTCGGCAACATCCTGGAGTTCGAGAAGAGCTTCCCCGGCGCCGTGGTGCGCAAGCTCGAGCGCAACTACCGCTCGACGCAGACGATCCTCGACGCCTCGGGCGCGGTCGTCGCCCACAACCAGGGCCGCCGCGGCAAACGCCTGTGGACGGACGCTGGCGCCGGCGACAAGCTCGAGCTGTACCGGGCGTCGGACGAGCAGGACGAGGCGCGCTGGATCGTGCGCACCCTGCAGGGGCTGCGCGGCCGCTATCCGCTGGCGCAGATGGCGGTGCTGGTGCGCACCAACGCACAGACCCGGGCGATCGAAGAGGAGCTGCTGCGCCAGGAGGTGCCGTACTCGCTGGTCGGCGGGGTGCGCTTCTACGAGCGCGCCGAGGTCAAGGATCTGATCGCCTACCTGCGAGTGGTGCGCAATCCGCGTGACACGCTGTCGATGCTGCGCGTCCTCAACCAGCCGCCACGCGGCATCGGCCGCGGCACCCAGGAGCAGCTCGAGGCACGGGCGACGGAGCTCGGCCAGCCGCTGTGGGACGTGCTGTTGCACGACGACCTGGGTCGTTTCGCGGCGCGCGCCGCGAAGGCGTTGCAGGGCTTCCGCGACCTCGTCCGCGGCCTGCAGGAGGAGGCCGCCGAGCTGCCGTTGCCGGCGCTGCTCGACCGCCTGCTGGAGCGCACCGGCTACGCGCAGATCTACAGCAAGACCGATCCGGAGGACGAGGCGCGCCTGGAGAACATCCGCGAGTTCCTCTCTGCGGCGCAGGAGTTCACCGAGCGCGAAGCGGTCGCCGCGGCGGAGGACGACACTCTGACCGCCTTCCTCGACCACGTCGCTCTGGTCAGCGACCTCGACTCCTGGCAGGCCGAGCGCGGGGTGGCGCTGATGACTCTGCACAGCGCCAAGGGCCTGGAGTTCAAGGCGGTCGTCGTCGCGGGGCTCGAGGACGGCCTGCTGCCCCACTTCAACAGCGGCCAGAAACGCGAGGACCTCGAGGAGGAGCGCCGCCTGCTGTACGTCGGCATGACCCGCGCCGAGGAGCGGCTCTTCCTCACCGCCTGCCGCCGCCGGCGCATCGCCGGGCGCTACCAGGACCAGGAGGAGTCGCCGTTCCTGACCGAGGTGCCGCAGGAGCTCCTGGTCGCAAGCGACAGCCCGTCGCTCTTCGTCAGCGATCGGACGCGCCCGGTGTACGAGTTCTTCGGCCGGCAGCCGATGGCGGCGTCGCGCGAGTACGAGGTCGAGGAGGAGGCGCCGCGCGGCCGTCCGGCCGTCAAGCGCGGCGCCCGGGTGCGCCATGCGACCCTCGGTCAGGGAGTGGTGATCGAGCTCGAGGGCGCCGGCGAGGACCTCAAGCTGACCATCTTTTTCGACCGGGCGGGCAAGCGCAAGCTGCTCGCCAAGTACGCCAGCCTCGAGATGCTGTAGCGCGCTCCGCGCGCACGGCTATCTCGCGAACCGCCGGACGCTGAAGGAAATCGGCAGCCCCACGACAACCATGTGCACCAGCAGCCCTTGAAGCAACGCATGCAGCTGGTAGGGGCCCTGTGCGTGCAGCGCGGAGAGTGGCAGAACGACGAGATTCATGACCTCCTCCACTGCGCCGCCGAAGAACAGACCGCAGACCAGGGGGTGCTCCCTCAGGAAGACCAGCCTGCGGCTGGCCGCGTAATAGACGGCCGCCGCCGAGAGCGCGATGAAGAAGTGCAGGGCGACACCCAGAGCATAGGTGCCGACGCCGCCTTGGAGAGCCTGCCGCCCCAGCAGGCCAGCCGCAATCGCCAGTGGAACGTTCCATCCAAACAGGATGCCGGCTTGGGTAAGGTCCAAGGCCCCGGCGATCAGGCCGCCCACTGCGATCGCCAGGAGAGCGTTCTTGCGGTTCGTCGTCGTCCTCACGGCGTTACCCTCCGAGCTCGGTTCCGTCCCGTCGCTAGAGACTGCGCAGCGCTAGCGCCGCGTGGGTCGGGAGATAGGTGGGCGCACCGCCGAACAGCGGAGTGCCCTGCGGGAGGTCCTCCTTGTCAACGGCCATCGCGCGCCCCCGCAGTCGACGGGAGCGTCGAGCCGCTCTTGTCGATTGTTAAGTGGAGTACGCCAATGGGGAAGAATGGTTCTTAGCGCGGCGCCAGGAAGGCGACGACCTCGTTGACCACCTGAGGATGGCGCAGGATCCGGCGGTGCCCTAGGCCGTGCGTCGTCAGCAGCCGGCCGCGCCGCCATGCATCGGCAATCGCGGCGCCGCCGGCGTGCGGCACTTCGTGATCGTCGCGATCGTGAACGACCAGCAGCGGCGCATCGGCCAGGAACTCGGCCGCCTCCAGGTTGGCCCGGCGCGCGGTGTCCCAGCGCATGCTGAAGCGGCCGTCGAAGCGCTTCTCCATGCGGCGCACGGTGGCCGGCGCGAGGCCGAGCAGGTCGCCGAACCCACGGGTGAAGCGGCCGAGGTCCGCCGCCGGTGCCAGGAACACCAGGCGTTGGGGCTGCAACCCCTGCAGGACGGCGAGCGACGCCGCGGTGCAGCCCAGCGAGTGCGCGACGACGGCGCGCAGCGGCCCGAAGCGCTCGCGCGCGGCGTGGATCGCAGCGGCGAACTGGATGCCGGAGGAAAGGCGCCAGCGCGCCCCGCCGTGCCCTGGGGCGTCGAAGGCGATGGCCCGCACTCCGGCGCCGGCGAGGGCGGTGGCGAGCGTACCGAGCTGTCCGGCGCGGCCCTCCCAGCCATGGACGAGGAGAACGGTCGGGCCCTGGCCCCAGATCCAGGCCGGCAGCGAGTCGCCCTCGACGCGCAGGGTGCTGCGCTCCGCGCCGGCGAGGAGGCGGCGCTCGTGGTCCGGTGGACGATGGCGGCGCGGCGCGCAGAACAGCCAGCCGGCGCACGTCGCGGCGCTGGCCGGCGACACCTTCTCGAGGCCGCGCAGCGCGCCACCGGCCAGACGCACCGTCCAGGGCGGCGGTATGCGACCGTTCGTGCTTTTTCTTCTCGGGATGGCTCCGGCGATTGACATGGGCTCCTCGGGGGATTCAGCTCACCGCGCGGCAGCGCTCGAGCAGCGACTCGAAGGCGGAGCGGCAGCGCACCAGGGTCGCCGGGTCGTGCAGGAGCCGGCGGAAGTGCTGGTAGGCGAGGATGATCGAGTACAGCTCGTAGGCGAACTGGCGGGTGTCGAGATCGCGCCGGAAGTGGCCCTCCTCGACGGCGATCCGCGCCGCCGTCGACAGCGCCTCGAGCCAGTCGCGCTGCGAGGCGACGAGGTAATCACGCAGCCGGCCGGGCTTGTCGTCCAGCTCCTGCGCCGCGGCGATGAACGGGCAGCCGCCGGGGAGGAACTCCGCCGCCTCCCAGGCCAGCCAGTTCTCGAACAGCGCCCGCACGCGCGGCTCACCGCGGGGCTGTCGCAGGGCCGGCGCGACGACCGTGCCGACGAAGCGATCGACCGCCGCCGCGAGCACCGCGAGCTGGAGGTCCTCCTTCGAGGAGAAATGGGCGAAGAGGCCGCTCTTCGACATCCCCACGGCCTTCGCCAACTCGCCGATCGTCAGGCCCTCGATGCCCTCGGTCGAGGCCATGGAGAGGCCTTGGTCCAGAATGGCGTTGCGAGTCTCGGTGCCCTTGCTCACGGGCAGAAAAATAGCACGACCGTCCTATTTGTCAAGCGGCACCTAGTGCTCGCCGAGGAAGTCGTCGCGCAGGATGGCGTAGAGGTAGTTGTCGACCCGCTCGCCGCCGAGCACGAAGTAGCTGCGCAGCAGCCCTTCGCGGCGGAAGCCGACCCGCTCGAGGACGCGTTGGCTGGCTCGGTTCTCGATCGCGCAGCGCGCCTCGATGCGCTCGAGCGGTGAGTTCAGGAAGAGCTCGGCCAGGAGCTGGGTGAGCGCCGCCGGCATGATGCCGCGGCGCTGGCTGTTGGTGGTGAGCGCATAGCCCACCTCCGCCAGACCGTGTTCCCAGTTGGCGACGACCAGCGTGATCCAGCCCGCCGGCCGCCCATCCGCCAGCACGATCCACTGGAACTTCTGGCCGCGCCCGCGGCGCAGGTCGGCGCTCGTCTGCTGCGCGATGTCGGAGCGGAGCTGGGCCGTGGTCGCCTCGCCGAGCGGCTGGAAGCGGCGCACGCTCGGCTCGTCGCGCCAGACTTTGAGCAGCGCCGCGTCGGCGGGCTGCGCCGGACGGATGGCGACACGCTGGGCAGCCGGTTTCTCGGCCAGGGCCATGGCTAGAGTGGATTCTACTGCGGGCGCGGGCGGCGGCCGGCCGCGATAGAGTCCCGTCCGCAACCAAGCCCATGCGCTACCGCCTCACCCTCGCGTACCGGGGCACCCTGTTCGGGGGCTGGCAGCGCCAGCCCAACGCCCGCACCGTTCAGGAGGAGCTCGAGAAGGGCCTGAGCGCGCTCCTGGGGGTTGCCGTGCGCTCGACCGGCGCCAGCCGCACCGACGCCGGCGTGCACGCCCGCGGCCAGGTGGCGCACGTCGATCTCGACCGCGAGTTCCCGTCGCGCGGCCTGGTGCACGGCACCAACCATCATCTGCCGGAGGACGTGCGGGTGCTTGCCGCCACCCCGGCGCCGCCTGACTTTCACGCCCGCTATTCGGCGGTATCGAAGGAGTACCATTACCGGCTGCTGCGCGTGCCGGTGCTGTCGCCGCTCGACGCTCCGTTCGCGGTGCGCGCTCCCTTGGACCTCGACCTCGAGGCGCTGCGCCGGGCGACCGTCGCGCTCTGCGGCCGCCACGACTTCGGTGCCTTCGCCCTCGCCGGCGGCGCTCACCGCTCCCCGGTGCGCACGATCGCGACGGCACGTTGGGAGGAGGACGGCGAGGAGCTGAGCCTGTGCATCGTCGGCGACGGCTTCCTGCGCGGCATGGTGCGCGGCATCGTCGGCACCTTGCTCGAGGTCGGCCAGGGTCGCCGTTCGGTCGAATCGGTGACGGCGCTGCTCGGCGGCCGCCCGCGCGGCGAGGCGGGTCCGACCGCGCCGCCGCAGGGCCTCGTCCTCCACCAGGTGTCCTATGGCGAACGGGGCGCTGTGGTAGCGTAACCGCCGGGTCATGCTCGATATCTCCCAGCTCGCCGAGCCGGGCTCGCCCGAGGAGCTCCTGGCCCGTCGGCTCGATCCGGCGCGCCTGCCGCGTCACGTCGCGGTCATCATGGATGGCAACGGGCGCTGGGCGCAGGCTCGCCGCCTGCCGCGTGTGGAAGGTCACCGCGCCGGCGTCGCGGCGGTGCGCGACACGGTCGAGGCGGCGGCGCAGCTCCATCTCGAGGTGCTGACCCTGTACGCCTTCTCGGTGGAGAACTGGAAGCGGCCGCGCTACGAGGTGTGGACGCTGATGAATCTGCTCAAGGAGTACGTCCGCCGCGAGCAGGAGACCCTGGTCAAGAACAACATCCGGCTGCAGGTGATCGGACGCATGCACGATCTCGATCCGACCGTGCAGCGCCAGTTGCAGGCGGCGCTCGACGCCACCGCGCAGTGCACCGGGATGACGTTCAACATCGCGCTCAACTACTCGGGGCGCTGCGAAATCGTCGACGCCTGTCGCCGCATCGTCGCCGACTGGGCGGCGGGCAAGCACGCCGACATCGACGAGGAGACGATCGGTCGCTATCTGTACACCTCCGGTCAGCCCGACCCCGACCTCCTGATCCGGACCTCCGGCGAGATGCGGGTCAGCAACTTCCTCCTCTGGCAGATCGCCTACACCGAGATCTGGGTTACCGGCACGCTGTGGCCGGACTTTCGCCGCCGCCATCTGATCGAGGCGCTGCTCGACTACCAGAGCCGCGAGCGCCGCTACGGCGCGGTCTCGGCGGGGAGCGAGCGGCCCGAGGAAAAACGGACGACGCCGGGGCGCGCCGAGTCTTAGGCGCCCCTTCCGACCTCGCATGAAGCGCTTGCTGACCGCCCTCGTCGCGGTGCCGTTGTCGCTCGCCGCGGTCTTTCTGCTGCCCGGCCCGTGGTTCTTCGTCCTCTGTCTGGTGTTGATCGACTGGGGGGCGGTCGAGTTCGTGCGCATGGTGCGCCCGGCGGCGCCCGGTGCGCCGCTGTGGACGCTGGTTGGGCTGGTGCCGCTGGCGGCGCTCGCCCTCGCCCTGGCGCTCGGCAACGGCCAGCACATTCAGCACGTCGGTCCGTGGCTGGTCGGCGGCACCACCGCCCTGGTGGTGGGGACCGGAGCGATCGTCCTGTTCGGCCGCACGCCGATACATGACGTGGTGGCGGCGCTCGGCGTGTTGGCGTTCGGCGTTCCGTACTTCGCGCTGCCGATCGCCAGCCTGCACTGGTTGCAGAAGCACGACCCCTGGGTGGTGTTCCTGCTCTGCGCGATCGTCTGGCTCGGCGACAGCGCGGCGATGTACGTCGGCACCGCGTGGGGGCGCCACAAGCTGGCGCCGATCGTCAGCCCGAAGAAGTCGTGGGAGGGAGCCGCCGCCGGCTTCGCCATCGCAGTCGTGGCGACCGCGGTGTGGAGCTACTTCCGCCTGGGATCGATCGACGCGCCGCTGATGATGGTGGGCGGGGTGACCGCGATCGCCGCCCAGGTCGGTGATCTCGTCGAATCGATGATCAAGCGCTGCGCCGGGGTCAAGGACTCGGGTGGCGTGCTGCCCGGGCACGGCGGCATGTTCGATCGCATGGACTCGATGCTGTTCGCGGCCCCGGTGCTGCTCGTCGGCCTGTGGGCGGTGGGCTTCGAAGGGATGCCGAAGTGAGCGCGGCGGCCAGCCGGGCGGCCGGCGTGGCGCCGAAGCTGCGGCTGGCGATCCTCGGCTCAACCGGTTCGATCGGCCTGAGCGCGCTCGCGGTCGTGCGCCACCATCCCGAGCGCCTGGCGGTCGTGGCGCTCGCCGCCCACGGCAGCAAGCCGGATGCGCTGCTCGCCCAGGCCGAGGAGTTCCGGCCGGCGCTCCTCGCGGTCGCCGATCCGCGCGCCGCCGACGCCCTGCGCGGGCGGATGCCGGCGGGGACTCGCCTCGCGGTGGGCGCGGATGGCCTCCTTGCGGCGGCGACGCTGCCCGAAGCCGACCGCGTGGTCGCCGCCCTGGTTGGCGCGGCCGGGCTGCCGCCGACCTATGCCGCCCTCTCTGCCGGCAAAGGGGTGGCGCTCGCCAACAAGGAGTCGCTGGTCGTCGCCGGGCGGCTGCTGACCGAGCTGGCGCGGCGGACGGGGTCGGCGCTGCTGCCGATCGACAGCGAGCACGTGGCGCTGCACCAGGCCCTGCGCAGCGGTGCACCCGAGGAGGTCCGCCGGCTGGTTCTCACCGCCTCCGGCGGGCCGTTCCTGCGTCGGCCGCGCGAGACCTGGGACTCGATCCGGCCGGAGGAGGCGCTGCGCCACCCGACCTGGACGATGGGCGCCAAGATCACGATCGACTCGGCGACTCTGATGAACAAGGGCCTCGAGCTGATCGAGGCCAGCCACCTGTTCGCCGTGCCGCCGGCGCGGATTGACGTCGTCGTCCACCCGCAATCGATCGTGCACAGCATGGTCGAGTTCCGCGACGGCTCGTGGATCGCGCAGCTGGCGCCGAGCGACATGGTGTTCCCGATCCAGTACGCGCTCGCCTACCCGGAACGCTGGGAGAACCGCTTCCCGTCGTTGCGCCCGGAGGAGCTCGGCAGCCTCGAGTTCCTGCCGGTCGACGAGCAGCGCTTCCCGACGGTTCGTCTGGCGCGCTCGGCGCTGTCGACCGGGGAGAGCGCTCCGGCGGTCCTCAACGCCGCCAACGAGGTCGCGGTGTACGCCTTCCTGGCCCACTCGATCCCGTTCACCGCCATCGTGCCACTGGTCGAGGAAGTGCTTGCCGCCCACCGGCCGCAGCCTCTCGCCTCGCTGGAAGAGGCACTGGCGGTCGACGCCTGGGCCCGCGAGCGCGCCCAGGCCGCGCTCGGCACGCGCTCGACGCGCGCCTAGAGCTCTCTCGCAGCTGCCTGAAAATGGCGAGGGCGCCGCTTGCGCGGCGCCCTCGAGAGGTGGGTAGAAATCGAGGGGATGAAGCTTAGGTCATCTTCTGCGGCCAGCGGACGAAGAAGCCGTCGGCCCACAGGATGTCCTGATCGTAGTCCGTCGGGTCGAAGGCGCCCGACGTGTACGAGCCGGTGCAGCCGGCGCCGTCGCGGCCGGTGCTGCAGATCAGCATCACGTGGTTGGCCAGCACGTTGACGTTGTCCAGGACGTAGACGTAGTCATGCTTCCAGCCGTCCTTGACCGGGACCTCCTGGATGTACTGGCTCACCAGGACGCCGGCCACAGCCCCAGCGGTGTTCAGCTGGCCGCTGTAGTCCCCGACGTTCAGCACGCCGCCGGCGGCGGCGGCGCCGACCTGGTCGGTCAGCCAGGACATCATCGAGGTGCCGACGTTGCGCATGTCGGCCACCGTCCTCTTCTGCTTGGCCTTCTGCAGAGCGTCGAGGAAGTTGGGGATGAGCAGCGCCGCGATGATGCCGATGATCGCCACGACGATCAGCAGCTCGATCAGCGTGAAGCCCTTCTGCCGGTTACGGAGTCTCTTCAGCATTCACTATCCTCCTCTCCCTGTAGGGATGCTTTCACGTGTCGATAACAGCAGGGACCGTGCCAAGGGCACTGCTCTTTGTTTTC
>JBLMYC010000073.1:0-18082 GCA_050258075.1 Acidobacteriota bacterium | reverse complement strand
CGCTACTGGGTCTTCGTCTCGGCGGGCACCAACGTCAACGTGGAGCTGTACGTCGGGGACACCCACTCGGGCAAGGTCGACTACTACCACAACCCCGACACGAGCGCGTTTCCCGCCGTGCAGGACCTCTACGCCCTGCCCTGCAGCTGAGGCCTAGAGGAGCGGCGCCAGGAGCCGCGCCAGGCTGGAGCGCAGCCGGGCCCGCCACCGGCGCGAGGCGCAGCCGAGCAGGCTCAGCTCCTCGCTCGCCGCGAGGTCGGCGAGGAAACGACGTTCGAGGTCGGCGGCCACCGCGTTGTCCTCGATCAGCGCCCCGAGCTCGAAGTTGTAGGCGAAGGAGCGCATGTCGACATTCGCTGAGCCGACGACCAGGCGCTCGCCGTCGACCACCAGGGTCTTGGCGTGCAGCACCGCCGGCTGGTACTGGAAGATCCGCACCCCGGCCTCGAGCAGTGGCGGGAAGAAAGTCCACGCCGCGCTGCCGACCAGCGGCACGTCGGAGTGCTCGGGCACCAGCACGCGGACGTCGACACCGCGCAGGGCGGCGGTCTGCAGGGCCCGCTGGGTGGCCTCGTCGGGCAGGAAGTAGGGGCTCGAGAGGTAGCAGCTGCGGCGGGCGCCGGCGATCGCCGCGAACCAGGCGAGCGCGCTGGCGTTCTCCTCCTGGTCGGGACCGCTCGGCACCAGGGCGACGATCGAGCCTCCCGTCTCCGGCAGGCGCGGCACCTCGACCGGCGGCCGCTCGCCGGTCGCGAAGGCCCAGTCCTCGGCGAACAGGCGCTCCGCGTCCGCCGCCGCCGGCCCCTCGATGCGCACGTGGGCGTCGCGCCACGGCAGGCGCCGCTTGCGCAGGCGATAGCCCGAGTACTCGTTGCCGATGTTCATGCCGCCGGTGAACGCCACGAGGCCGTCCAGCACCAGCAGCTTGCGGTGGTTGCGCAGGTGCGCGGCCCACGGGCGGCGGAACGGCTGGATGGGCCGGAAGGCGGCGTGACGGCCACCGACGCGCGCGAGCTCGGCGAGGCGGCTCCGGTCGATGCGCGACGAGCCGACCGCGTCGTACAGCAGGCGCACGTCGAGCCCGGCGCGCGCCCGCTCGATCAGGCGGTCGAGGAACTCGTTGCCGGTGTCATCGTCCTGCACGATGTAGTACTCGGCCCACACCGAGCGGCGCGCCGCGGCGACCGCCGCGTTCTTGGCGGCGAAGGCGGCCTGGTTCTCGGTGTAGAGGTCGACCGCATTGCCGGCCGTCGCCGGTACGTCGGTCAGGCGCGCGACCAGCTCGAGCACCGACCCCTCGGGCAGGTCGCAGCCGCGGTCGCGATACAGCGGCTCGAGCGCGGCGTGCACCTGGCTGGCGGTCCACAGCTTGCGCCGCCGGGCACGGGCCACCAGCGGATGGGCGAGCGCCAGGTAGGCGAGCGCGCCCATGAACGGGAAGGCAATGATCGCGAAGATCCAGGTCAGCGTCCCGTACACGCCGCGCCGCCGGGCGACGACGAGCCCGATCGAAACCGCGGCGAGCGCCGCGTCGGCGATGCCGAGCCAGAACCGATAGTCCACGGTTCCATGCTACCTGCTCCATCGCGCTCGGCGACGAGCGCTGAGCCCATTGCTCAGTAGCGCGGCAGCGATGGATCGACGGCGTCGCTCCAGGCGTCGATCCCGCCGGCCAGGTTCCAGACCTGACGCAGGCCCTGCTGGCGCAGGAACTCGACCGCGGCGCGCGAGCGCGGGCCGAAGTGGCAGTAGATGACGATCGGCCGCTCCGGGTCGAGCTCGCGCCAGCGCGCCGGCAGCTCCTGGAGCGGCAGCAGCGTCGCGCCCTCGATCCGCGCCAGCGCGTGCTCGGCCGGCGTGCGCACGTCGAGCAGCAGCAAAGGCCTGCCGCTCGCTCGCCAGCCGGCGACGTCCTCGGGCAGCAGGTCGATCTCCTCGGGATCGGGCCCGCTGGCGGCCCGGGGCGCCGGGGCGCAGGTGTCCTCGACCGCCGCCAGCGACTCTGGATGGGCGCCCTCGCCGCACGCTGGGCAGGCGAGATCGCGCGCCGCGCGCAGCTCGCGGAAACGACCGGCGAGGCCATCGAAAAGCAGCAGCCGGCCGATCAGGGGCTCGCCGACTCCGAGCAGCAGCTTCAACGCCTCGGTCGCCTGCAGCGTCCCGATGACCCCGGGGATCGCGCCCAGAACGCCACCCTCCTCGCACGACGGCACCAGTCCCGCGGCCGGCGGCTCGGGGAACAGGCAGCGGTAGCACGGCCCGCCGGGAGCGAACACGCTCACCTGGCCGGAGAAGCGCAGCACCGCGCCGTGCACGCAGGGCTTGCGCGCGGCGACGCAGGCGTCGTTCACCGCGTAGCGGGTCGGGAAGTTGTCGCTGCCGTCGACGACGAGGTCGTACTCCGCGACGATCCGCCGCGCGCTCGCCGCGTCGAGGCGCAGAGCGTGGGGCTCGACTCGCAGGTGCGGGTTGAGCTCGAGCAGGCGCGCCGTCGCCGCCTCGAGCTTCGGGTGCCCGATGTCGGACTGCCCGTACAGCACCTGGCGATGCAGGTTGGAGGGCTCGAGGCGATCGAACTCGACGAGGCCGAGCGTGCCGACCCCGGCGGCGGCGAGATACAGCGCCACCGGCGACCCCAGACCGCCCGCCCCCACGACCAGCACCCGCCCGGCGCGCAGGCGCTCCTGGCCGGCGAGCCCCACCTCGGGCAGAACGAGCTGACGGGCGTAGCGGCGCAGCTCCTCGGGCGCGAGCGGGGTCGGGTCCATGGCGGCGGTTTCGAGCTTAGCAGCCGGCGCGCGGACGGGCTCAAACTGAGCCGGCGCCGGCCGCGTAGAATCCGGCACCATGGACGACAGCCCCCGCGACGGCGCCAACCGCATCCCACCTGGGCAGTACGTCACCAACAAGTGGCCGGTCCTCACCCACGGCTCGACGCCCAGCGTCCCCAAGGAGGAGTGGCGAGTACGGATCTTCGGCCAGGTCGAGGCGGAAGTGACCCTCGACTGGCAGGAGATCCAGAAGCTGCCGCGCGCCGACGTCGTCGCCGACTTCCACTGCGTCACCCGCTTCTCCACCCTCGACAACCGCTGGGAGGGGATCTCGACCCGCACCCTGCTCGGCCGCGTAGAGCCGCGTCCCGCGGCCTCGCACGTCCTCGTCCACTGCTACGGCGGCTACACCACCAACCTGCCGCTCGAGGACTTCCTCTCCGAGCGGGCGCTGCTCGCCGACCGCCACAACCGCCGCCACCTGCCGCCCGACCACGGCGGCCCGCTGCGCCTGGTGGTGCCGCACCTGTACGCCTGGAAGAGCGCCAAGTGGGTGAACGGCATCGAGCTCCTCGACCACGATCAGCGCGGCTTCTGGGAGAAGAACGGCTACCACACCTACGGCGACCCCTGGACCGAGGAGCGCTTCAGCTTCCAGGAGACGAAGAACGCCGGCGAGGTGCGCCGGCGGGCGCGCGAGCTGGGCCTGGTCCCGGGCGAGAAGGAGTAGCCGCTCAGGTGCCGGCGCGCGCCCGGCGTCGCTCGACGAGCCCTGCAGCGCCTAGCCACAGCGCCCCGACGAGCAGGAAGACGCCCCGCGTCGCGAGGTCTGGATGCGGCGCCAGGATGCCGCAGAAGTCGACCGCCGCGAGCCCGTTCAGGGCCATGTACCAGAGCACCAGGTAGATCCCCGAGAAGAGCTTGCCACCGCGCGACAGGAAGCCGGCGCCGACCGCGAACGCAGCGACGAACAGCAGCCCGAGCGGTACCGCGACGCCCTGCAAGCCGCCGGCGACGAGGCCGCGCACGGTGAGCGGCAGGCCCAGCAGGAGCAGCACCAGCGCCACCGCCGCGAACTTCCACAGGACGAGCGAGCTCGGCACGGCGGGCTGCGAGAGGACCAGCGGGCGCGCGCCGGCGAGATCCTCGCGACAGGCGGCCTCGGAGACGAGCGGCACCAGGAGGAGCAGGAACAGCGAGCCGACGATCGGCAGCGCCGCGCCGGGCACGAGCGCCGCGACGGCGGCGGCGACGAGCAGCACCCATTTCGAGCGCCCCGCCGATTCCCAGACGAGCCGCGCCTCGGCGAGCACTGCACCCGTGCCGCCCGGCGCGACGGCGACCGGCGCCAGTGCGGCAAAGGAGGCAAGCGGCGCCGCTCCGGCGACCGCGGCCACCGCAACGACCGGCTCGCCGTTCGCAGCCGTCTTCGGCCGTCGGCGCCAGGCGTAGCGCGCCGGATCGAAGCGATCGAAGATCGCGACCGCCAGCAGGAACGGCACCGCCGCCCACAGCAGGTCGCGCAGGCGGCTCGCCGCAAGGCCGGGAGGGAAATCGAGCCCCATCCAGGCCACACGCTCGATCGCCTCGTCGTGGATGATCAGGCCCGACGAGACATCGGTCGAGCCCGGCGGCAGCGAGCGCTGGACCACCACCTCGTGCACGGCGAGGCCGAGCGGGTCGAATGCCGGCAGACGGGTGACCCGTCTTCCACTCGCGGCGGCGAGCGTGGTCGGCACCGCCATCAGCGGCAGCACGCCGAGGAAGAACCACAGCACCAGCCCGGCACGGCTGCGCAGGACCGGCGTTACGTCGAAGAGCAGCGCCGACGCCGCCACGAAGGTCGCAGCCGGGAGGATGCCGAGCAGGAACAACCGGAAGAACTGCCCGGCGGCGAAGGGACCGACGCCGGAGCGCCAGAAGTGGAAGAAGCCGACCGGCACCGCGGCGAGGACCAGCAGCACGAGGTAGAGGACGTGCGCGACCAGCTTGGCTCCGAGGTACGACGACTTGCTGATCGGCGTCGCGGCGAGGATCGCCCCGATGCCGCGCTCGCGGTCGCGGCGCACCGAGCCGGCGACCAGATAGAAGGCGACCAGCGCGAAGAACAGCGTCGCGGTCACCGAGAGCGCGATGCCGATCGTGCCGGCGGTGTAGAGCGGCGCCTCGAGCTTGCCGGTCGCGTCGCGCCACGACAGCGACACCGCCCGGCCCTCGGCCGGCGGGATCGCCCAGTAGGAGCCGACCAGGATCGCGAGCAGGGCGATCAGCGTCGCCGGCGAGCGCAGCCGGTTCTTCACCTCGGCGCCAATCTGCGCCGCGAACGCCGTCGGCAGGGGGCGGATGGAGGCCATCGCCACGTCCGCCTCAGGCCGCCTGCTGGTTGACCGCCAGGTAGGCGTCCTCGAGGCTGGGCTCGACGGCGCGCGCGCCGGAGAGCGCGCCGCCGTCGCCGACGAAGCGCAGGTGAACGCCGTCGGCGCGGCGCAGCAGGCTCGAGACCGCCACCCGGCGCTGCACGTCGGCGAGCGCCTCGGGCGCAACGACCGCTTCGAAGACCCGGCCCGTGGCGTCGCGCAGCATCTCCTCCGGGGTGCGCAGCGCCACCAGCCGCCCGTGGCGCAGGACGGCGATGCGCGCCGCCACCGCCTCGACGTCGGAGACGATATGGGTGGAGAGGATGACGAGCCGTCCGTGCGCCGCTTCCGCCAGCAGGTTGCGGAAGCGCACCCGCTCCTCGGGGTCGAGGCCGACCGTGGGCTCGTCGACGATCAGCAGCCGCGGGTCGCCGAGCAGCGCCTGGGCGATCCCGACCCGCTGGCGCATGCCTCCCGAGAAGCCGCCCAGCCGGCGGTCGGCCGCCTGGTGCAGGTTCACGAGCTCGAGCATCTCTCCCACCCGGCGGCGAAGATCGGTGCCGGCCAATCCCTTGAGACGTCCGAGGTAGCTCAGGAACTCGCGCGCCGTCAGGCGCTCGTAGATGCCGAAGTCCTGCGGCAGGTAGCCGAGCGTGCGGCGCACCGCGAGCGGCCGGCGCAGAGCATCCTCGCCCGCGAAGCGGAAGCTGCCGGCAGTCGGACGGGTGACCGTCGCCAGGATCGACAGGAGGGTCGTCTTCCCGGCGCCGTTCGGGCCGAGCAGGCCGAGCACCCCCTCGCCCATCGTGAGCGAGACGTCGCGCAGGGCCTCGGTGCCGCTCGGATAGCGTTTGCCCAGCCCTTCGATCTCCAGCATCGCGGCTCCTCCCTGGCCCCTAGAAACGTTTTCGCGGGGCCAGGGTTTCAGCGCCGCGGGGAGGATCAGGGCTCTTCGACTGGAACCACGAAGATCTTCGTCGCCGCGGCGCTGCCCGACTCGTCACGCACCCGGCGCACGAACTCGACCGTGGCGGCGGCGTCCTCGTCCGCCACCACCGAGAACAGCAGGCTCGAGCCTCCGGGGTGGACGCGGGTGCCCGTCTTGAGGCCGGTCTTGCCGCTGCCCCACACCCGCGGCACGATCGTGAAGCCGCGCGTGCCGTCGACGATGAACGCGCGCTCGAAGGCGTTCATCGCCTCGGCTTCGCTGATGACCACGACCGCCTTCACGGATCAGCCCTTGGCCGGTGCCGCCGTCGCGACGGGCGGGCAGACGGCGTCCTGGAAGCCCAGCTTGCGCAGCATCCACATCGCCGGGCAGGCGTTGGTGAAGGCCGACTGGAACAGGTTCAGGCCCACGAAAGCGGTGAAGATGAAGAACCCCGGATGCACCCAGTAGCCAAGCGCCACCGACACCGTCACGAAGAACCCGGCCAGCCCGCGCAATCCTCTTTCGACAGTCATCTCGAGCTCCTCCTTGCGGTTCATTCGGCGAGGTCGGGCGTGAGCCCTTCCTCGCGCAACTGCGCGGCGCGGCTGCGCCGGGCGATCAGGTAGTAGACGACGGGCACCGCCAGCGGGGAGAGGAAGGTCGCCGCGACCTCTCCCAACATCAGGCTGATGGCGAGCCCCTGGAAGATCGGATCGAACAGGATGACCAGCGAGCCGACGACGACCGCCGCCGCGGTCAGCAGGATCGGCCGGAAGCGCACCGTGCCGGCCTCCACCACCGCCTCCTCGAGAGTCATCCCCTGGCGCAGCTTGAGCTCGGCGAAGTCCACCAGGATGATCGAGTTGCGCACGATGATGCCGGCGCCGGCGATGAAGCCGATCATCGAGGTGGCGGTGAAGAAGGCGCCGAACACCCAGTGGCCGGGCAGGATGCCGATCAGCGACAGGGGAATCGGCAGCAGGATCGCGAGCGGCACGGTGAAGGACTGGAACCAGCCGATCACCAGGATGGCGATCAGCACCAGCACCACCGCGAACGCCAGGCCGAGGTCGCGGAAGACCTCGTAGGTGATCTGCCACTCGCCGTCCCACTTCAGGGCCGGCCGGTCGGAGGTCTCCGGCGCCTGCGTCGCGTAGCGCTCGACCTTGCCGCCGTCCGGCAGGCGATAGGCGTCGATCTTGCGATTGAGATCGGCGAGCGCGTACACCGGGCTCTCCTTGGCGCCGGCGAGGTCGCCGAAGACGTACACGACCGGCTTCAAGTCCTTGTGCAGGATGGGCTGCGGCTCCGGCGTGCGCTCGACCGTGACCAGCTCGGAGAGCGCCACCGCGCCGCCCGGGGTGTCGACGCGCATCGCCAGGCGCCGGTCGAGGCTCGAGCGCTCCGCCGCCGCGAGGCGCAGGCGCACCGGCACCGGCTCGCGCGAGGCCGGGGCGTCGAGTCGCGCCACGTCCATCCCCATGCCGGCGCCGGCGAGGGCGCCGAGCACCGCCCCTGGCGGCACGCCGGCGAGTCCCGCCTTCTCGCGATCGACCGCCAGCGTGATCCGCTCCTGGGGAGCGATCAGGGTGTCGTCGACGTCGACGACGCCCTCGGTCGAGTCGAAGAAGCCGCGCACCGTCTTCGCCAGCGACTCGCGCGCCTGGGGTGTCGGGCCGTAGATCTCGGCCACCAGGGTGTCGAGGACCGGCGGCCCGGGCGGGATCTCCACCACCTTGACGCGAGCGCCGTGGCGGCGGGCGATCTCATCGAGGGTCGGCCGGATGCGCTTCGCCAGGTCATGCGACTGCGCCGAGCGCTCGCTCTTGTCGACGAAGTTCACCTGCAGGTCGGCGCCGGTTGGCGCCTGGCGCAGGAAGTAGTGGCGCACCAGGCCGTTGAAGTTGAACGGCGCCGCGGTGCCGGCGTAGATCTGGAGGTTCCGGACCTCGGGCACCTCGGCGAGCGCCCGGCTCATCTCCCGCGCCGTCGCCAGCGTCGCCTCGAGCGGGGTGCCCTCGTCCTGGTCGATCATCACCTGCAGCTCGCTCTTGTTGTCGAAGGGCAGCATCTTGACCCGCACCTGGCCGCCGTACACCAGGCCCATCGCGCCGAACAGCACCAAGACGACGGAGGCGAAGAAGCCCCAGCGCGCCGCGGGCTTGAGGATCAGCGCGTTCATGACCCGCCGGTAGATGCGCGTCGGCCACCCCTCCTCGAGCTCCGCCGCGCCGTGCGTCTCCTGGCGGCGGCGGAAGATGCGGAACGCCGCCCACGGCGAGACGACGAAAGCGACCGCCAGCGAGAACAGCATCGCCGCCGAGGCACCGGTGGGGATCGGGCGCATGTACGGACCCATCAGACCGCGCACGAAAGCCATCGGCAGGATGGCGGCGATCACCGTGAAGGTGGCGAGAATCGTCGGGTTGCCGACCTCGTCGACCGCTTCGACGACCACCCGCAGGAACGACTCCCCGGGCCTTTCTCGGTGGTGGCGCTCGATGTTCTCGACCACCACGATCGCGTCGTCGACCAGGATGCCGATCGAGAAGATCAGCGCGAAGAGCGTCACCCGGTTGAGCGTGTAGCCGGCGAGGAAGTAGATGAACAGGGTGAGCGCCAGGGTCACCGGCACCGCGATGCCGACCACCAGCCCGCTCCTCCAGCCCATGGTGAGCGTGATCAGCAGCACCACCGAGAGCGTGGCGATCAGCAGATGCTGCACCAGCTCGTTGGACTTGTCCTCGGCCGTCTGGCCGTAATCGCGCGTCGTCTCGACGTGGACGTCGCGCGGCAGGAGGCGCGGCTGGAGGTCCGCGACCTTCTTCTCCACCGCCTGCGCGAGGTCGGTCGCGTTGGCGCCCGCCCGCTTGGCGATCGCGATCGTCACCGCCGGCGCCTCGCGTCCGATCGCGCGCTCGGCGCTGGCGGTGGCCGAGCCGGTGACGAAGAAGACCGCGCTCTTCGTCTCGGCCGGGCCGTCGACCACCTTGGCCACGTCGCGCACGTAGACCGGCTTGCCGGTGCGCGTCGCGACCACGACGCCCGCGACGTCCGCGGCGTTGGCGTACAGCGGCCCGGCCTCGACCCGGGTCTCGCGGTTGTCGCGCACCAGGGTGCCGGCGTCCTGGCGCGCCGCCGCCGAGCCCAGGGCGCCGGCGAGCGCGTTCCAGGAGACGCCGAGCGCCGCCAGCCGATCGGGATCGGGCTCGACCCGCACCACGCGCGGCTCGCCGCCGATCAGATAGGCCTTGCTCGTCTCGGGGATCTCCGACAGCTCCTGCGCCAGCTCGGCGGCGAGCGGCCGCAGGCCGTCGCTCGACGAGGAGTCGCTCCACAGCGTCAAGGTGAGGAACGGCACGTCGTCGATCGTGCGCAGCTCGACGGCGGGCGGCATGGCGCCCTGCGGCAGCACGCCGCCGAGCGCCGACAGCCGCTCGTACACCTTCACCAGGCTCTGCTCGTAGGGCTCGCCGACCAGGAAGCGCACGGTGACCAGTGCGAAGCCGGGCCGCGCCGTCGAGTACACGTGCTCGACCCGCGACAGGCTCCACATGGCGCGCTCGATCGGCGCGACCACGCGGCTCTCGACCTCGGAGGGCTCGGCGCCGGGGTAGGCGACCATCACGTCGACCATCGGCACGCGGATCTGCGGCTCCTCCTCGCGCGGCGTCGCGAGCAGCGCCAGGGCGCCGAGCGCCAGCGAGGCGATGATCAGGAGCGGGGTGAGCTTGCTCTCGAGGAAGGCCCGCGCCACCCGCCCCGCGAAGCCGACCGGCAGCCGAGGAGTCGTCATCAGCGGGCCTCCTCGACCGGATCGCCGTCCTCGAGGCCCTGCGGATCGAGCACCACCTTCTCGCCGGCGGCGAGGCCGGCGCGGGCCTCGGTGCGATCGCCGCCGGTCGCGCCGACGGCGATCCAGCGCAGACGGGCGACGCCGTTGTCGACCACGAACACGCCGGTCAGGCCGCCGCGCGCGAACACCGCGCTCGCCGGCACCGTCAGCACCGTTCCCGTCGCGCCCGGCACCTGCAGGCGGGCGAAGAGGCCGGAGCGCAATCCCTCGGCGGCGGGCAGCTCGGCGCGCAGCTCGAAGCGATGCGTCGCCGGATCGCCGGCCGGCGACAGCGCGGTCACCCGCGCCGGGAGGGCCTTCGCCTGGCCGTCGACCAGGGCAGAGATCTCGCTGCCCGGCCTCAGACCGCCGAGCTCGTCCGCCGACGCCGTGGCCCGCACCTCGAGCCCGCCGGCGCCCTCCAGCACGACCAGCGGCTGGCCGGGCGAGACGACATCGCCCACCTCCACGCGCCGCGCGGCGAGGGCACCCGAAAACGGCGCCCGCAGCACGGCATAGGCGAGGTTGTCGCGCGCCGCCGAGAGCTGGGCCTGCGCCGCCGCGGCGCGGGCGGTCGCCTCGTCCAGCTCGCGGGCGGTGGCGGCGCCGCGTGCTGCCAGCCCCTTGGCGCGCTGGAAGTCGGCCTCCGCCGCCTTGACACCCGCCTCCGCGGCGGCCACCCCGGAGCGCAGCGCGGTGTCGTCCAGGCGCACCAGGACGGCGCCGCGCTCCACGCTCTCGCCCTCGCGCTTCGGCAGCTCGATGATCGCGGCCGGGATGCGCGCCGCCAGCGTCGCACTCTGCTTGGCGAACACCGTGGCGGGCAGGCTGCGCTCACCCCGTGCCGCGCTCTCGACCGTGGCGACGTGGACCGGGCGCGCGGCCTTGGCCGTGGCGGCCGGCGGCTTGGGCGGCTCGTGGCCGCAGGCGGCAAGGCCAAAGGCCAGGGCCGCGATGGCAGCGACGGGGATCGCCCGCCGCAGATCGATCCGGATGCTCATTGCTTGCTTCCTCCCTCCGTCGCGGACGCCGCGGTCAACCCGGCCGTCCCACCCAGCTCTCCTGCCGCGCGCTCGAGCGCCGCGTCGGCGATCGCCGCCTCGGTCGAGGCGCGCAGCTCTTCGAGCTCGGCCCCAAGGCTCGCGGTCTCGGTCTCGAGCTCGTCGGTCAAGGTCGCCATGCCCGCCTGCCGCCGCTCGCGCACGACCCGCAAGGCCTCGCGGCCCTCTTCGGCGCCGCCAGCCGCCGCCCCGCAGCGCTCGCGCGCGGCTTGCGCCCGACGAAACGCGGTCTCGACCTCGAGCCGGACCTGGTCGGCAGCGCCGCGCAGCCGCTCCTCCGCCGCCCGCGCGCTCGCCTCGGCGGCGTCGCGGCGGCTCCCGCGGCTGGGATCGAAGGCGCTCCAGCGCAGCGACAACCCGAGCGCGGTCGACTGCTTGCCGCCGGAGGAGGTCAAGCGGTCGTCGCGCACCTGGCCCCACAGCGCGAGATCCGGCAGCACGGAGCGGCCCTCCCCCTTGACCGCCCAGCGCGCCGCCTCCGCACCGGCACGGGCCTCGGCGAGCAGCGGCCGATGCTCGAGGCCGCGCCCGACCCAGGCCTGGAGATCGCCCGGGAGCGGCGGCGGCGCACCGACCGCCGGCTCGTTCGGCGCGTAGGAGCTCCCCGCCGGAGCCCCGAGCAGGCGGGCGAGGGCGGCGATCGCGACGTCGGCGTCGGCCTTGCGCGCCGCCAGGTCGGCGGCGCGCTCGCGACGCCGGGCCCGGCTGCGCAGCAGATCGGCCTGCAGGGCGCCGCCGGCGGCGACCGCCGCCTCGACGTCGGCTTCCCGCGCTTGCGCGCTCGCCAGGGCGCGCTCGGTGACGCTCACCGCCGCCTGCGCCAGCGCGGCGCGGCGATAGGCCTCGACCACGTGCAGACGCAGGTCGAGCAGACCCTCGCCGACCGCGGCGTCGGCCGACTGGGCGCGCGCCGCGGCGCCGCTCGACTGGGCGCGCACCTTGCCGAACACGTCGAGCGGCGCCTCGACGCCCAGCGCGGTGCCGAGATGCGACACGGCGGCCGGATCGTTCAGGTTGTCGAGCGCGAAGTCCTGGGCCCGGAACTCGCCGGAATCGAGCCGATAGGCGAACGCGGCGGAGGGAATGTCGGCGCGCGACCATCCGGACTCGAGGCCCAGCCGCGGCCACAGCGCGCGGCGAACCGCCACGGCGCCACTCTGGGCGGCCGCCGCGTCGGCACGCGCCGCCGCCAGCTCGGGATTCTGGCGCTCGGCCAGGGCGAGGGCCTCGCCGAGCCCGAGCTTGACCACCTGCGCCCCAGCCATCGCCGGGATCAGGGCGGCGAGGATGCCCCCGGCAGCCAATCCCGCGCGCAGCGATCGTCGAGTCGTCACGTGTTCGTCCCTCCGAGGGGTTGGAGCCAATCTCCAAGAAAAGGATTCAAGACCGCAACCCGCCGGTCGCCACCCCGTGGCGCGGGCGGCTCGCGGGGTCCAGAGGCCTAGGGGCGCGGCGCCAGGGCCGATCGCAGCTCGCGCCGCACCGCCTCCTGGATCGGCCCGGGAACCTGTGGCTCCGGCACCGAATGACACAGGCGCAGGGTCGCCCGCAGGGTCTCGCAGGCGTCGCGGCAACTCGGGCACTCCTCGACGTGGCGCTCCATGGCGGCGCAGGCGGAGCGGCTGATGTCGCCCTCGAGATGGCGGGAGAGGAGGTCGACGACGTCCGGGCAGCCCGGACGCCGGCGGGCCGGCTTGCCGTCGAGGAGCGGCGCCAGGTCACGGCGCACTTGGGCGCGGGCCCGGTGCAGCCGGCTCTTGACCGCCTCGATCGTGAGGCCGAGCGCGGCACCGACCTCCGGCGCGGTCAGGCCTTCGACGTCGCGCAGCAGCAGGACCTCGCGCTGGGCCGGCGGCAGCGCCGCGATCGCCCGGTCGAGGGCGCGTGCCAGCCGCCGGTCGTCGACCCGCTGCTCGGCGCCACGGGCGGGATCGGGCAGCTCGAGCGCCTCTGCCTCGTCGTCGAGCGACAGCTCACGCGGCGGCGCGAACTTGCTGCGCCGCCGCCGGCGCACGCACTGGCTGCGGGCGATCGCGTAGAGCCAGGTGTCGAGCGAGGAGCGCCCGGCGAACTCCGGCAAGGCGCGCAGCGCGGCAAGCAGGGTGTCCTGCAGGACATCCTTGGCGTCCTCGGGATCGCCGCACATCCGCATCCCGAAGCGCAGCAGGCGCGGCTGCACGCGGCGCAGCAGCTCCTCGACCGCACCGGCGTCTCCGGCGCGCGCCGCGTCGAGGAGCGCACCCGCAGTCGCTTCTCCGGTCACCGGGCGGGGCCCGGCTTACCAGCCACGCGCCTTGCGCAGGCCGGTGATCTGGGCGACGTGGTTCTCGCCGTGGCGGGAGTAGATGTTCAGCAGGTCGTCGAGCGACACTTCGCCGCGCTCGGGGTGGAGACCCACCCGCTTCCAGTCGTTCTTCTTGCGCGACTTCAGGAACACCACCCAGCGCTTGTGCAACCCCTTGAGGACGGCCAGCGAGGCGGTGATCGAGGGCTGGGTCGAGTCCTTCAGCGCCGCCCACACGTTCTGGTCGTAGGCGTTGAGGGTCGGGTTCTCCTGGGTGGCGATCAGGCGCATTCGCACGTACGCGTTCATGTGCGAGTCCGCCAGATGGTGCACCACCTGGGCCACCGTCCATCCGCCCTCGCGGTACGGGGTCAGGAGCTGGTCCTTGTTGAGGCCCTTCACAGCCGCCTGGAGCTGCTTGGGGAGGTCGCGGAGCTTGGTGATCTTCTCGCGCCGTTCGGCAGGGGTATTCATGGCAGGGGTCTCCTTTCGTTCGTGGCGTTAGCTTAGCTCGCCCGCGGCCCGGGCCGCCGCCCTGGCCTCGTCGAGGGCCTCGATCAGCGCCTCGACGTCCCCGGGACCGGTGCGCAGGTTGGTGATGCAGGCGCGTAGAACGGCCCGCCCGGGGCCGACGCGGGTGGTCGAGATCCAGGCCTTTCCCGAGTCCACCACCCGGCGCGCCACCGCCGCGCAGCCGCCCGCGGCGTCGCCGGCACGCAGCGCCGGGTCGTCGAAGCAGACGGTTGGCAGCGGCGTGCGGTTGACGATCCGCCAGCCGGACTCCGTGAGTCGCGCGCGCAAGAGATCGCCCATCACCGTCTGGTGGCGCAGAGCGGCGGCGTAGCCGTCCCAGCCGGCGACCGCCAGGGACAGGAAGAGCTTCAGCCCGATGAAGCGCCGCGACCATTGCATCGAGGAGGCGTAGGGGTCCGCCAGACCGAGCTCCTGGGCCTCTTTCGGCATGTAGGCGTTCGCCACGCGGAAGGCGCGCTCGAGGGCACCGCGGTGGCGCACCAGGAGCATTCCCGCCGCCATCGGCACCGACAGCCACTTGTGGGCGTCGAGGGTGATCGAGTCGGCACGCTCGATGCCGGCGAGGACCGGCCGCAGCTCCGGAACCAGCGCCGCGGCTCCGCCCCAGGCGGCGTCGACGTGGAGCCACAGGCCCTCGCCTGCGGCGACATCGGCAATCTCATCCAGTCGATCGACGGTGCCGGCGTTGGTCGTCCCCGCCGTCGCCACCACCAGGAACGGCAGGCGCCCGGCGGCGCGGTCCTCGGCGATGCGCCGCGCGAGCGCTGCCGGTCGCAGGCGTAGCTCGTCGTCGACCTCGATCTCGCGCACCGCCGCGGTGCCGAGGCCGCACAGCCGCGCCGCCTTCAGCACCGAGTGGTGGCCCTCGGCCGAGGCGTAGAGGACCGGGTCGCCGGCGAGGGCGCGCAGCCCGCGCTCGCCGTGCGCGCTAAAGGCCGCGGCCAGGGCGCAGCAGAGCGCGGTGTGATTCGCCTCGGCGCCGCCCGAGGCGAAGGTGCCCTCGGTCGAGTCCGGCGCGTAGCCCAGGCGCTCGCCGAACGCGATCAGCAGGTGGCGCTCGATCTCGGCCGCCAGCGGGCTGTGGCTCCAGGCCGCGAGCTGCGGGTTGAACGCCGCGACCACCGCGTCGGCGACGACCCCCATCGTGGTCGGGGCCGGATTGAACAGGCCGAAGTAGCGCGGATGCGCGGTGTGCACCTGGTGCTCGGAGAGCCCGGCGAGCGCGAAGTCGAGCGCCGCGAGCGGGTCGCGCGGCGCCGCGAAGTCGAACGGTCGCAGCAGCTCGCGCAGCCGCCCGGGATCGAGGCGGGGCGCCACCCTCGCGTCGTCCACCTCGCGGGCGTAGCGCTCGAGGCCGTCGACCAGGCGCGCCCACAGCACGCGCCGGGTCGCTTCGGGCAGGATCAGCTTGGCGTACGGCGTGTCCATCCGCTCCTCAGGGCGCCTCGCGCACGAGCGGCGCGGAGTCGAGGGGCTCCTCGAGAGGCGCAGCCGCGGCGGGCAGGCCGGCGCGCCGGGTGGTGAGCACCACCACCGCGCCGACGATCACCGCCATGGCGGTGATCGTCCTGCCGGTGATCGCCTCGCCGGCGAGCGCCCAGCCGACGAAGATCGCGACGATCGGGTTGACGTAGGCGTAGGTCGTCGCGATCGCTGGCGTCGTTACACGCAGCAACCAGATGTACGTAGTGAAGCCGACCAACGAGCCGAATACGACCAGATAGCCGAGCGCGAGCCAAGCGCGCGCGCCGACTCGCGCCAGATGAAGCGCCCCGAGCTCGCCGGTCGCGGTGCCGACCAGGAGCAGCAGCACGCCGCCGCCCAGCATCTCCATGCCGGTGGCGAGCAGCGGCGAGCGCGGCAGCCCGGCGCGCCGCGAGTACAGCGAGCCGATCGCCCAGGAGAGCGACCCCAGCATCAGCACCCCGGCTCCGACCGGATCGACCCCGTGCCCCCCGAGCTCGCCCGGACTGACCAGCAGACCGACGCCGCAGAGACCCAGCGCCACCCCGCCGAGGGTCCGCAGGCCGGGCCGGGTGCCGCCCCGGCGCAGCATCTCGAGCACCACGATCCACAGCGGCACGATCGCCACCAGCAGCGCCGCGAGGCCACTCGGTACGCGCTGCTCGGCCCACATCACGGCGCCGTTGCCGCCCAGCAGGAGGAATCCGCCCACCACCGTGGCCGGTCCCCACTCTCTCGCCCGCGGCCGCTCACCCTCGCGCAAGCATGCCCAGGCGAAGAGAATCGAGCCGGCAACGACGAAGCGAGCTCCGGCGGCAAGAAACGCCGGCAGGGCCTCGACCACGAACCGGATGGCGAGATACGTCGACCCCCAGACGGTCCATACCGCCAGCAGCCCCGTCCACAGGCGCGCTTTCGACACCGCGGCGTCAACCACGGCGGACCTCCTCTGGGGCCTCGGTTCCGGACGACGGCCGCGCCCGGCCCGGCACCGGCAGCCGGAAATCCTCCTTCACGGTGCCGAGCACGATCGTCGAGCGCGTCGAGCGGACGTTGGGAATCGCCCCGATGCGCTCGCGCAGCAGGTGCCCGAGCTGCTCGGGATCGGCGGCGCGCACCTTCACCAGGTAGCAGTCCTCGCCGGTGATGTGGTGGACCTCGAGCACCTCGGGAATCGCCGCCAGCGCCTCGCCGGTCGAGCGCGCCCAGACTCCCTCCTCGGCGCGCACGAAGACGAACGCGAGCAGACCCAGGCCCAGCCAGTGCGGGTCGACTCGAGCCTGGTAGCCGCGGATCGCCCCGCGCGACTCGAGCTTGCGCAGCCGCTCGAGGATCGCCGAGGGCGCCATGCCCAGCTGGCGAGCGATCTCGGCGTTGGAGGTTCGACCATCTGCCTGAAGAATCGACAGAATTTCTATGTCTTTGTCGTCGATCGTTCTGTCCACACTCATATCTGCAAAACTTACGTCTGTTCGACAATTCGTGTCAAGACGCTTGACCGGGCCGCCGCCGGTTCGTACGATCCCCGCACCCATGCGCCCATTTCTGCTGGCCCTGCTCGTCACCGGTTCGCTCGCCGCGCCGCTGTTGGCCAACGTCGAGGACGATCTCAATGCCCGCTGGCGCGGCCATGCGGTCGTCGCCAAGCTCGCCCTCGCCTCCGACTGCAGCGGCTTCTACAACGACAACGACGTTCAGGGCACTGCGCTCGACAGCCGGGCGGACCGCCGCTTCCCGCCCGGCGAGCTCGCCACGGTCGACCACGTCACGACCCACTGGACGCGGATCGACGTCTTCCTCGACCTTTCCGAGCCCGTGCTGTGGCCACTCCACGACGGCCCGTTCACGCTGTACGAGGAACGGCGCTGCAAAGTGCAGCTCAAGCTGAACTTGCCGAAGGACGTCGTGAAGCGGACCACTCCGGCGCACGAGGCCGTGCTCCAGGTCCTGGAGCTTTACGACTCCGCGGAGCAGGCCCAGGCGTCGCCCACCTGGGACCGGCGCCGCCGCGAGGCCTACCCGGCGGACTACGCGCGCACCGTCGCCGAGCACGCCGCGTGGCAGGCGGCGCAGCGCAACGACGCGGTCGGGCGCAAGCTCGACAACGCGGTGGAGGATGCCCAGCGCACCCTGGCCGGTCTGCGCGACGAGCCCGACTACCTGTCGTCCTTTGCCGACGGCGCCCGCGAGCGGCCGTACTTCTCCGACTGCGACGCGGCGCTCGGCGCGTACTTCTCGCCCAAGAAGGGGGGCAAGCACCGCCGCGGCTATGAGGACGGCCAGCGCCTGGCCTGGGACCTCGAGGTGGCGCGCCTGCTGAAGGGCTGCTTTGCTCCACCGCCACCGCCCGCGCCATGACCCTCATCCAAGTCGACACGGCAGGCCTGCTCTACATCTCGCCGGCGATCGCCGACTGGCAGCCGGTCGTCGACGCCGGGATCGAGACGGTCATCGACCTCGAAGGCGCGGTCGACCTCGGCGTCCCCAGCCGGCCGAACGAGATGCTGTACGTGTACTTCCCGATCTTCGACGAAGGACTGCCTGACCTGGAGCGCCTGAGCGCCCTCGCCGACCTCGGCGCCGGGCTGGTGCGCAACGGCCGCCGGGTGCTCGCGCACTGCGGCATGGGCTACAACCGCTCGGCGCTGATGGCCGGTCTCATCCTGCATCGGCTCGGCATCCCGGGCCCGCAGGCGGTGGCGCAGATCCGCCGCCAGCGGCCGGGGGCGCTGTTCAACACCGTGTTCGCGGAGTATCTCGAGACGCTGCGCTAGCAGCGGCCGCCTCCGGCGGCGATCGTGAGATCGCGCCACTCGACCGGCGCGATCCCGAACGCCCGCTCGGC
>JBLMYC010000072.1:0-5841 GCA_050258075.1 Acidobacteriota bacterium | reverse complement strand
GAAGCGGGCGAGCAGCGCCTTCATCGCCGGCCCAATGCCGGCCGGGCCGGACAGGCCGAGCTCGGCGACCACCGCCCGGGCGGCGGCGCGGATGTCGTCCTCACTCGCCTGCTGCGGCAGGTAGGCCTGCAGCACCGCAATCTCGCCCTCTTCCTTGGCCGCGAGCTCGGGGCGGTTGCCCTTGCGGTACAGCTCGACCGACTCCTGGCGCTGCTTGACCATGCGGCGCAGCACGCCGACGAAGCCGGCGTCGTCGAGGTCGGCGCCTTTCTTGAACTGCTCGTTCTTGATCTCCGAGAGCAGCATGCGCAGGGTGCCCAGCTTGTCGCGCTCGCCGGCCTTGAGCGCGGTCTTGACGTCGTCTTCGATGCGGTGCTGCGGGTTTGCGGCCATGCCGCGATTATATGGGCGGCGCGCGGCGCGCGGGCTCAGGACTGCGGCAGCTCGATCGAGAAGACGCTGCCTTGCGGCGCGTTGTCCTCGACCCGGATGGTGCCGTGGTGGTCGCTGACGATGCGCTGCACGATCGCCAGGCCGAGGCCGCTGCCGCGCCCCTTGGTCGAGTAGTAGGGCAGGAACAGCTTCTCCTTGGCGTCGCGCGGGATGCCGCGCCCGGTGTCGGCGACCTGGATCTCGAGCCGCCCATCGCACGGCGCGGCGCGCACCACGACCTCGCCCGGCGCATCGGTCGCCTCGACCGCGTTGTCGAGCAGATTGATCAGCACCTGGCGCAGCTGCTCGGGGTCGGCGATCGCGCGCGCGGCGCCGGGCGCGACCTCGGTGCGCACCTCGACGCCGGGCTTGATGGCGCGATACAGGTGCGCGGCGTCCTCGACCAGGCGCACAAGGTCGATCGCGCGCGGCTGCGGGCGCGGCATGCGGGCGAAGCGCGAGAACTCGTCGACCATCTGGCGCATCGACTCGACCTCGCGCAGGATCGCCTCGACCGCCTCCTCGACGCTCGCGGCGAGCCGCGGGTCGCCGGCGCGCGAGCGCTGCTGCAGCCGCTCCGCGGCGAGGCGGATGGGGGTCAGCGGGTTCTTGATCTCGTGCGCGATGCGCCGCGCCGCCTCGCTCCAGGCGGCGAGCTGCTGCGCCTTGATCAGCTCGCTCAGGTCCTCGAACACCACCACTTTGCCGGCCGCGCCGCCTTCCTCCTCGCCGCCGCCGAGCGGCGTGACCTTGACCTCGAACGTCTTCCACTCGCCGGCGAGCGTCAGGCGGGCCTCCCGGCTCTGGCCCGCGGCTTCGGCCTCGGCGATCGCCTGCGCGAGCTTGGCGCGCTCCGGGTCGCTCCAGGCCTCGCGCGGCGCGCGGCCGAGCACCTCCTCGGGGCTCTGGCGCAGCATCGCCAGGGCGGCGGCGTTGCAGGTGAAGATGCGCCCGGCGCGATCGATCGACAGCACGCCGGCGGCGACGTTCTGCAGCACCGCGGCGATCCGTGCCCGCTCCTCGGCCAGCCGCTGGTTGGCGTTCAGCAGCTCGTCGCGGCTCCGCTCGAGGTCGGCGGTCATGCGGTTGAACGACTCGACCAGCACGCCGAGCTCGTCGCCGGCCGCGGCCTCGACGCGGTGCCCGAGATCGCCCTGCGAGATGCGCCGGGTGCCCTCGGCGAGCGCCTGGATCGGCACCGTGACGCGGCGTGCCAGGTAGAGGCCGGTCCACGAGGAGGCAAGCAGCACGACCAGGGTCACCATCAGGAAGGTGAGCACGTGGCTCGCCTTGAGCTCGCCGCGCTGCACCTCGAGCTGGCGATAGCCCTGATAAGCGAGGATCAGGCGCTCGCTCTGCTCGGCGAGCGCCGGCGGCAGCAGCGTCCCCGCCACCACCAGGGTTTGCGGCCCCTGCCGGTTGCGGCCGGTCGAGGCGGCGAGGATCAGCCGGCCGGGCGCCGCGGCGCGCATCACCTTGCTGGCATGCCCCTCGCGCAGCGCCTCGAGCAGGAAGTCCTTGCCGGGCTCGGGCAGGTCGGAGAGGCCGGCGCTGGTGTTGACCGCGCCGCTCACCAGCTCGGTGTCGGAGTACACCGCGATCACGTCGAGGTGGAGCTCGCCCATCAGCTCCTGCAGCCGGCGCAGCAGCCGGGAGCCGGGCTCGAGCTCGTCCGGACGCTCGGGCTCGAGCTCGCGCGCCGCCCGCCCGGCGTCGCGGGTGAGGGTGTCCTCGATGCGCTCGTTCATCGCCTGGGCGATCGCGTTGCCCTGCTCGAGGACCTGCTTGACCGGCGCCGTGAACCAGCGATCGACCGCGTTCTGCAGCAGGTTGGAGGCGAAGAAGAACAGCACCACCACCGGCACCAGCGACAGCCCGATGTAGGTCGCCACCAGCTTGGTCTTGAACTGGGCGCCGAGGATGCGGTGATGGCGCTCGATCAGCAGCTTGACTACGTTGCGCAGCAGGACGAAGAAGACCGCGAAGATCAGGATGACGTCGACGTAGATCAGGCCGAAGATCAGCACCCGGTTGGTGACCAGGTTGGCGGGCAGCTCGCGGCTGCGCAGGATGAAGAAGTACAGCGCCGACAGCACGACCAGGAGCAGGCCGAGGCCGGCCACGATCCAGCGCGTGTCCTTGCTGTGGCGGCGGAGGCGCTCGCGCAGGCTCACGGCGTCTTCGCCGGGGGTGGCCGGAAGCGGCTCGACTCGGCCCAGTCGGTGGTACGGCGGACGGGAATGAACAGGAAGCTCGACTGGCCGCTGAGCACCGCCCGCGCCACCACCCGCAGCCGCCACTCGTGCGGCCATTCGTCGGGCAGCGCGAAGGTCGGCAGGCGGTCGAAGCGGGTCATGGCGCGCTCGAGCTCGCCGAGCTCGCGCACCGTGCGGCTCTCGATCAGGGTGCCGTCGTACTTGAAGTTGATCAGGTACTCGCGGGTCACCGCGTTGAACATGGCGTCGATCTGCAGTGTCGCCTGCGCCACGCTCTTGTCCCACCAGCGCCGGCGCTCGCGCAGCAGCTGGAACTCGTACGTGACCCCAGTCGGCAGGCCGCTCTGGATGCGCTCGCGGGTGGCGTCGTCGAAGGCCTCGTCGAGATGGAAGGAGACCAGGACCCGACGTCCGTCCTGCCCGTCGAGGGAGGTCTGCAGGTCCTTGACCGCGGGCTCGGCGGCCGCCAGCGATGGGGCGAGGACGATCAGGAGCAGAGCGAGCAGGGCCGCCAGGGCCACCGTTGTCTGCGTGCGGCGCATTGCCGCCAACTGTAGCACCCGCGCCGGGGCCGTCTGTGCGCGGGATAGACTTCCGTGGTGACGACGACGAAAGCTCCGGCCATCCGGCCGCTGGCCAGCAACCGCAAGGCGCGCCACGACTACCACGTGTTGGAGACGCACGAGGCGGGCATCGCGCTGTGGGGCACCGAGGTGAAATCGGTGCGCGCCGGCAAGGTGCAGCTCAAGGACAGCTTCGTCGAGCTGCGCGGGCGCGAGGCGTACCTGATCGGCGCCCACATCAGCCCTTACACCCACGGCAACCGCGAGAACCACGAGCCGGAACGCGAGCGCAAGCTGCTGCTGCACCGGCGCGAGCTCGACAAGCTCGCCGGCCGCACCCAGGCCAAGGGCCTGGCGATCGTGCCGCTGGCCGTCTACCTCAAGGGCAACCGCATCAAGGTCGAGATCGCGCTCGTCCAGGGCAAGAAGCAGTACGACAAGCGCGAGGCCGAGCGCACCCGCGAGCAGGACAAGGAAGCGCGCGAGGCGGTGAAGGCCGGGCTGCGCCGCGGCTGAGGCGCGGCGGTCGGCGCCGTTCTAGTCGGCGCGATTGGTCAGCAGCAGGTGCGGCCCCCAGCGGAAGACGGGGCGGAAGGTCCCGCGGCCCTGGCGGGTGAGCCGCTCGAGGTCGGCGGCGCGCAGCACCAGCCACTTGCGCTCGCCGGAGAGCCAGCGCCGCCAGAACTCGGGCTCGTCGATCATCCACCGGCTGGTGTCCTCGACCGTGGTGCCGAAGCGCAGCTCGCCCTTGTACTCCGCGATCGTGACCGTGCGGCCCAGGTAGACCGGCAGGTCCTGCGGGTAGTCGCGGTAAGTGATGACCTCGTCGCCGGGGGCGAGGTGGGCGTCGAGGGCCAGCGCCAGCGGCTTCACCGTCCGGCTGGGGTCGAGCAGCGGCGGCACGGTCGCCAGGGCGACCAGCAGCACGCCGCCGCCGCCGGCGAGCGCCAGGACGCCGCGCCGGGCGAGCGGGCGGGCGAGCGCCAGGCCGCCGAGACCGGTCGCGAGGAAGCCCGCGCCGACCGCGAGCGCGCGCCAGGTGGAGCCGGGCGGCAGCGCACCGCCGAGCTTGGCCACCTGGTGCTCGAGCGCCGCGACGTGGTCGACCAGGAAGGGCAGGCCGAGGAAGGGCGCGGCGAGCACGATGCCGAGGACGACCAGCGTCCAGCCAGCGGCCGGCGCACGCTCGCCGCCGGCGAGCATCCGGTCGAGCCGGGCGCCGAGCAGCACGGCGAGCGGCGGCAGCACGGGCAGGATGTAGGGCACCAGCTTCGAGTCCGAGGCCGAGAAGAACAGGAAGATCAGCCCCGCCCACAGCCACAGGAAGAGCTCGCGGTCGGCGCCGGCGGCGCGCCGGCGGAAGCGGCGCAGGAAGCCGCCGAAGGCCTGCGGCACGAGCACGATCCACGGCAGCATGCCGACCAGCAGGATCGGCGCGAAGAACCAGAACGGCTCCTGGCGCTCGTGGATGGTGGTCGTGTAGCGCAGGAAGTGCTCGTGGATGAAGTAGAAGTAGGCGAACTCGGGATTGCGCGCGCTCGCCAGCAGGTGCCAGGGCGCCGCGATCGCCAGATAGAGCGGCACGCCCCACGGCAGGCCGCAGCGCCGCAGCACCGCCCACCGCCGGCTGATCACCAGCCACACCAGGATGATCAGGCCGGGAAGCGCGGCGCCGATCAGGCCCTTGGCGAGGGTGGCGAGCGCTGCCGCGACGTACATCGCAGCGAGCAGCAGTCGCCGGCGCCGCGCGTCGTCCTCGTCGACCGCGAGCAGGAACGCGGCGAGCGTCGCGGCGAGCAGCACCGAGACCGCCATGTCGAGGATCAGGACGGTGCTGAGGAAGTAGTACAGCGGCGAGGTCGCGAGCACCAGACCGGCGAGGAGGCCGGCTCTCCGGCCCCAGAGCTTGCGGGCCAGGCCGTAGGCGAGGGCGCAGCCGGCGACCGCGAACGCCCAGGGCCAGGCGCGCAGCGCCCATTCCCGGATGCCGCAGGTCTCGATCGAGGCGGCGGTCAGCCAGTACAGGAGCGGCGGCTTCTCGAAGTACTTCACGCCGTTCAGGCGCGGCGTCACCCAGTCGCCGCGCTGGACCATCTCGCGCGGGATCTCGGCGTAGCGCCCCTCGTCCGGTGTCCACAGGGGCCGGTTCCAGGACGGCAGGACGAAGAACGCCCCGGCCACGAGGACGAGGAGCAGAAGGTCCTTGACGGCGGAGCGCGAAGCGGGCGGTGGGGTCGCGGTGGGCATGAAACTGGCGAGCGGAGTATAGCGGTGCCCTTGATAAGCTCAGCCGATGCTGCCGCGCACCCAACCGCTGCCTTTCTCCAAGCCCGACATTGGCCAGGAGGAGATCGACGAGGTCGTCGCCTGCCTGCGCTCGGGCTGGATCACGAGCGGCCCGATCACCGCCCGCTTCGAGCGGGAATTCGCCGCCGCCACCCGTTCCAAGCACGCCCTGACCTTCACCTCGGGGACCGGCGCCCTGCACGTCCTGATGCTGGCGCTCGGCCTCGGCCCGGGCGACGAGGTCATCGTGCCGCCGCTCACCTGGCCGTCGACCTCGAACATGGTCTTCGCGGTCGGCGCGACGCCGGTCTTCGCCGACATCGATCCCGTCACCTTCAACCTCG
>JBLMYC010000071.1:0-14425 GCA_050258075.1 Acidobacteriota bacterium | reverse complement strand
AGCGGGCTCGACTTGCCGCCCGAGAGAGCGACGGCGAGGAGCGACCCCGCGTGCCACTCGCGACTGCCGTAGCGCGGCAGGACGGCGCCGACGTACACCCGCTCGAGCTGCACGCGGTCGGGCAGCACGTCGCGCTCCGGCGTCCCCGCGAACGCCGCCGGAACGACCGCTGCGGGCCGCTCCGGGCCGCGCGGGATCTCGGCGAAGTAACGCCGCGCGAGCTCCAGGGCGGTGCCCGGTTCGACGTCGCCGGCGATCGTCAGCACGGCGTTCTGCGGCGCGTAGTGGATGGCGAAGAAGGCCCGCACCTCCTCGAGGGTGGCAGCGGAGATGTGCTCGGGGTAGCCGATCACCGGCCAGCGATAGGGGTGCCCCCCGGGGTAGAGCATCTCGTGGAGCCGCTCGAGCGCCCGGCCGTAAGGCTGGTTGTCCACCCGCTGGCGGCGCTCGTTCAACACCACGTCGCGCTGGGTGTCGAGCTTCTCCTGCGTCAAACCGGGCAACAGCCAGCCCATGCGGTCCGCCTCGAGCCACAGGGCGAGCTCGAGGGCGCTCGCCGGCAGGGTCTCGTAGTAGTTCGTGCGGTCGTACCAGGTGGAGCCGTTGGCGACGCCGCCGACCTGCTGCACCCAGCGGAAGTGGTCGTTGGTGCCGACGTGCGCCGAGCCCTGGAACAGCATGTGCTCGAACAGGTGGGCGAAGCCGGTGCGCTGCGGGCTCTCGTTGCGCGATCCGACGTGGTACCAGAGGTTGACCCCGACGAGCGGCAGCCGGCGGTCAGGGTGAATGACGACGCGCAGGCCATTGTCGAGGGTGTGAAGCTCCCAGGGAATCGTCGGCAGGCGAAGGTCCATGCCGGCCAGTCTATCGGACCACCTTGACTTACGCCTGGTTAGCGCCTATCCTGGCGCCATGGCCAAGGCCCCGGCGTACCTCACCGAGACCCAGAAGCAGATCCTCGAGTTCATCACCGAGTTCCACGAGCGCCAGGGCATCGCGCCGACCCTGCGCGAGATCTGCGAGCGCTTCGGGTACTCCTCGTACGGCACCGCCTACAAGCACCTGAAGCTGCTGGCGCAGAAGGGCTATCTGCGGCGCGACTGGAACCAGAAGCGCGGCCTCGAGCTGCTGCGCGAGGTGCCGGGGAAGAAGCCGGCCCGGCGGGCCGCGATCGAGACCGAGCTGCCGTTTCTCGGGCGGATCGCCGCCGGGCGGCCGATCGAGGCGTTGCCCGGCGACGAGTCGGTGGCCATTCCCGGTCACCTCCTGCACGGGCGAGGCGAGCACTACGTCCTCAAGGTGGTGGGCGATTCGATGATCGGCGAGGGCATTCACGACGGCGACCTGGTGGTGGTCGAGCGCCGCGAGCGGGCCGACCCGGGCGAGATGGTGGTGGCGCTGGTTGGCAGCGACGCCACGTTGAAGCGCTTCTTCCCGGAGGGCGAGAAGGTGCGCCTCCAGCCCTCGAACCCGACCATGCAGGCGATCCTGGTGCCGGCGCGGGATCTCCAGGTCCAGGGCGTCGTGGTGGGCCTGATGCGCAAGTTCTGAAACGGGCGACGGACGGCGCGGCACGCGCTCGGCACGCGATAGAGTCACCAGCCTACCGGGGCCCGCTGGGCCACACCACATGAGCGATCTCGATCGGCCGCCGGCAGCAGCGCAGGTGCAGCGCCGGCTTGCGGGGAGCTTGCTGCTTTCGGCGGCGGCCGTGGCGCTGCTCTTCGCGCTGGTTCGACTGGCGGCGCCGCAGCCCTGGTCGTTCGACGAGTACTACCACCTCGGCGTGGCGCGTCTGATGCGCTCCGGGTTGCGGATCGAACGGCTGCCCAGCGCCGCGTTCTCGACCCTCGCGGACCGCTTCGCGGACAAGGAGCCTCTGTTTCACTTTGTCCTGCTGCCGTTTGCCCGCCTGCCGATCGATGTCGCGGCCAGCGTCGGAGCGGTGCTCGGCCAGCTCTTCGTCGTCGCGGCCCTCGCCTGGGCGCTCGCGACGCTGCGCGCTCCTCGGCCCGGCTGGTTCCTCCTGGCGCTCGGCGGGCTCGGCCCGGTGCTCGCCTACCGCCTGGAGATGTGCCGGCCGCACGTCTGGCTGATCGCTTTCGCGATCCTGGCGATGGCGCTGCTGGTCGAGCGACGCCCGTGGGCGCTGGCCGTGGTGGCGGCGCTTGCCGGTCTGGCGCACGCCGGAGGCTGGATCGTGGCCGCGATGGCGCTGGTCTGGGTGCTGAGCGGCATCGTGCTGCGCCAGCGCGAGGCGACGCTCTGGGCCACATGGCGGCCGCTCGCGGCGGCGGTCGCCGGCTGGTGCGCCGGTCAGCTGGTGCACCCCGAGCTGCCGGCCAACTTCGAGATGCTGTTGCGGGTCAATCTGACGGTGCCTTTCGAGGCCACGGCGGCGGGCGACGCGGCGCTGCGCTCGCAGCTCGGCTCCGAGCTGCAGCCCCCCGATCTCGATCTGCTGGTCGCCCAGTGGCCGATCTATCTGGCGGCCGCGGCGATCGTCGTCGGCTGGGTGCGCGGGCGCTGGCGTGACCGGGCGTCCCTCGCCACCGGAGCGTGTGCCCTCGCCTTCGTCGCGGTCGGCACGCTGGCGATGCGCCGGATGACGGAGATCGGCGGCCCTCTGGCGCTGCTGGCGCTGGCGGTGCAGTTGCGGGGCGCGGGGGAGAGCCTGCTGGCGAGCCGCCGGGTGCGGCTGCTGCTCGGCGGGCTGGTCCTGGTAGGCTGCGCCTGGACGTTCGCGATCGTGTCGCAGCACGCCGTCGGATCGCCGCCGCGGGCGATGGCCGAGTGGCTGGCCGGGCATGGCGGCCCCGGCGAGCGAGTCTTCACCGTGCACTGGGCCGACTCGGCGCCGCTGTTCTATTTCGCGCCGCAGCTCGAGTCGCTGGTCCTGCTCGACCCGACGTTCTTCTTCCTCAAGGATCGGCAGGCGTTCCTGCGCTACGTGGCGATCGTCGAGGGCGCCGAGGCGCAGCCGCGGCGCGCCATCCGCGAGGCCTTCGGGGCGCGCTGGGTGACGCTGTGGCGGAGCGATCTTCGATTGCCGATCGGAGAGCGCCTGCTCGCGGACGGCGGGGCGCGCGCGGTGTTCGCCGATCGCGACTACGTCGTGCTCGACCTCGGCTCGCCGGCTGCCGCGGGCGGGCCGCGGCCGGGGAGGTGAGCGATGGCATCGGACGCCCAGACCGGCGAGGTGCTGCTCGACGCGCTGTGCTTCTCGCGTGCCAAGCGCCAGCGCCGTCGCCAGCGCCTGGAACCGCCGGGCGCGGCGGCGGCGCGCGCGGAACGGCCGCCGCGGATCCCGCCGCTCGTCAAGCTCGTCCTCGCCGCGGTGGCGGTCGTCGCGCTGTTCCTGGCCCTGCGCATCGCGGCGCCGCTGCCGTGGTCGTACGACGAGTACTACCACCTCGGCCTGGCGCGCGAGCTGCGCGCCGACTGGCGGATGACGTCCCTGCGCTGGACGCCGTTCTCGCTGCTCTACGACCACTTCGCCGACAAGGAGCCCTTGTTCCATCTTCTGCTGATGCCGCTCACCGGCTTGCCGCTCGTGACCGCCGCGACGCTCGGCGTCGCCCTCGGTCTGGTGTTTGCGGTAGGCGCCTTTGCGTGGGCGATGTGGAAGCTGCGCGTGCCGCGCCCGTGGTGGTTCGTCGCCGCCCTGGCCGGGCTGGGACCGCTCTTCGCCCAGCGCCTGGAGATGTGTCGCCCGCACGTCTGGCTGATCGGGTTCGCGGTGCTGGCGATGGCGCTGCTCGTCGCGCGCCGTTGGATCGCGCTGGCCGTCGTCTCGGCGCTGTTTGGACTGGCCCACACCGGCGGCTGGATCTCGATCGCCATGGCCGGCGTGTGGGTTGGCGCGGGACAGCTCGCGAGCGGCGACGGAGAGCCGCGGCGCGGGACCTGGCAGGCGCTGGCCGCGACCGGCGGCGGCTGGCTCGCCGGCCAGCTCATCCATCCGCAGCTGCCGGCCAACTTCGCCCTGTTCGTGGCCCAGAACTTCGTCGTGCCGTTCCAGTCGACCGCCGCCGGCGACGCGGCGCTGCGCTCGGTGATCGGCACTGAGCTCTCGCCGCCGGGACTGACTCTGTGGCTCCAGCAGTGGCCGGCCTTGGTGGTCGCCGCGCTGGTCGCCGTGGGGCTCGCCGCGGAGCTGCGCTCGGCGCCGCGGGAGCGCAGCCGTGCGGTGCTCACGGCCAGCGCCTTCGCGCTCGCCTTCGTCCTCGCCGGCAGCCTTCTGATCCGGCGCTTTCTGGAGATCGGGGCGCCGCTCGCACTGCTCGCACTGGCGCTGCAGATCAGGGAGCACGGCGCCCGCCGGACGGCTCCGGACCGGGGCGGCGCGCTGCGCCTCTGGGCTTCGCTCGGCATCGTCCTGGGAGCGGCCTGGACGGTCATGGTCCTGGTGGCGTTCGGCTTCGGGCTCGCCTCGCCGCCGCTCGCCATGGCCCGCTTCATGGCGGCGAACGGCAAGCCGGGAGAGCGGGTGTTCACCGCGCAGTGGGCGGACTCCGCGCCCTTGCTGTACTTCGCGCCCCAGCTCCAGTCGCTGGTGGCGCTCGACCCAACCTTCTTCTACCTGCGCGATCGGCGGCGGTTCGCGGAGTACGTCGACATTGTCGAAGGCAAGCGCTCCGACCCGGCGCGGGACATCCGGCAGAGCTTCGGGGCGCGCTGGGTGACGATCTGGCGGGTGCCGGTGTTCCAGCGGCTGGCGATCCAGCTCCGCGACTCGCCGGGCGTGAAGATCGTCTTCAACGATCGCGACTACGTGGTCATGGACCTGGGTCCCGGATAGGGCGAGGAGGCGACGATGGCAAGGCGACAGACACGGAAGGACGGCGGAGCGCCGGCGGGTGAGATCGGCGATCTGCTCGACTCGATCGATCAGGCCTTCGACCGCAGCGCCTGGCACGGCACCAATCTGCGCGGCGCGATCCGTCGGATGAGCGCCGCCCAGGCCGCTCGTCGACCGGGCGCGGGGCGGCACAACATCTGGGAGATCGTCGTCCACGCTGCCTACTGGAAGTACGCGGTGTGGCGCCGGCTGACCGGGGCGCGGCGGGGCTCGTTCCCGCTGCGCGGCTCGAACTGGTTCCCGCGCCCGGCGGCCACGGACGCCTCAGAGGCCTCTTGGAAGAGCGACGTGCGGATGCTCGAGCAGGTCCACGCCGAGCTGCGCCGGGCAATCGCCGAGCTGGATCCGCGTTCCCTCGACCGCGGGGTGAAGGGCTCCCGGCACTCGCGGCGCCGCATGATCCACGGCATCGCGCTCCACGACGTCTACCATGCCGGCCAGATCCAGCTGCTCAAGCGGCTGACGGCGGGGAGCTGAGCGGTCGCATGAGGGAGCCGAGCCGATGCGCAACCGGGCACCGACCCGTCTCGCGGGACCGGTTTCGCCCTGGTAGAATCTGGCGGCCTTGACGATCGAGATCGACCAGCTCCTGCGAGCCATGACCGAGCGGGGAGCGTCGGACCTTCATCTGAAGCCGACCCGCCCGCCGCTCGTGCGTCTGCACGGCAAGCTGGTGCCGCTCGAAGGCGAGGCGCTGCGCCCGCCCGAGATCGAGGCGGCGCTGCTGCGCATCCTCAATCCGCAGCAGAAGAAGAAGCTGGAAGAGCGCTTCTCGGTCGACCTCGGCTACGGCGTGGCCGGCCTGGCGCGCTTCCGCTGCAACATCTACATGCAGCGCGGCACGATGGCGGCGGCCTTCCGGCGCATCCCATTCCAGATCAAGACCATCGAGGAGCTCGAGCTGCCCAAGGTGCTGCTCGACTTCTGCGACCTGCCGATGGGCCTGGTGCTGGTGACCGGCCCGACCGGCAGCGGCAAGTCGACCACCCTGGCCGCGATCATCAAGTACATCTCGGCGCGCCGTCCGGTGCACATCATCACCATCGAGGACCCGATGGAGTTCCTGTTCACCGACGACGTTGCCTCGCTGTCGCAGCGCGAGGTCGGCACCGACACCACGCACTTCTCGGAGGCGCTGCGCAACGCCCTGCGCCAGGACCCGGACGTGATCATGGTCGGCGAGATGCGCGACCCGGAGACGGTGGCGACGGTGATCACCGCCGCCGAGACCGGCCACCTTGTGTTCTCGACCCTGCACACCAACTCGGCGCCGCAGACGATCGACCGCATCCTCGACACCTTCCCTCCGGACCAGCAGGGGCAGGTGCGGACGCAGCTCGCTCAGATCCTCAAGGGTGTGGTGTCGATGAAGCTGGTCGAGCGCCAGGACGGCAGCGGGCTGGTGGCGGCGCTCGAAATCCTGAAGACGTCGCCCAAGATCGCCAAGATGATCGAGATGGGCGAGATCGCCGGCATCCACGACGAGATGGAGTCGTCGGTTTCCTACTACCGCATGCAGTCGATGAACCAGTCGCTGCTGGCGCTGCTGGTCCACAGCACGATCACGTACCAGGAGGCGATGCGCCAGTCGCCCGACCCCGAGGACCTCTCCCTCAAGCTGCGCAAGATGTTCCCCTCGATCGAGGAGCGCGGAGGCACCATGAACCCGTCGACGTCCGACTTCGCCGAAATCCTCGCCCTGCAGCAGTACCGCCGGCTCTACGAGGAGCAGGAGGAGAAGATCAAGGTCCGCCTGGGCGAGAAGGACGAGCACATCACCCAGCTCGAGACCGTGATCCAGAGCCGCGACGAGCAGCTGCGCGACCTCAACGGCAAGATCCAGGAGATGGCCCGCGAGCAGGAGCGCATGCGCGGCGACTATCAGCGCCTGCGCCAGGAGGCGCAGGAGAAGATCGACAAGCTGATGGAGCGCATCAAGGAGCTCAACCAGCGCCTGATGGGCGCCAAGTAGGTCAGCCCGGCGCCGCTTTGCGCCGCAGCAGGGCCAGGGCGGTGGCGCGGTCGGCGACCGTGCCGTCGACCTGGGCCTGGCGGACGAGCGCCAGGGCGCGGCCGACCTCGGGGCCGGCGGCGAGGCCGAGTTCGCGCTGCACCTCGTGGCCGGTGAGCAGGGCCGGCGGATCGAGGATCCAGGCGCCGACGCGCTCCAGCACGCTCATCGTCTCGCGCAGCCAGGAGGTCCAGGCCGCGACCTCGCCGCGCGCCGCGTGACGGGCGCCGAGAAAGGCGGCGGCGGTCGGCCACAGCGCCCCGCAGTCGTGCAGGAACCGGCGCTGCAGGAGCTCGCCCGCCGGCAGATCCTCCCAGTGCAGCAGGGCCGCCGCCTCGTCGGCGCGCTGGCGCAGCACGTAGCCGGCGCGGGCGAAGCGGCGCAGGGTCTCGAGCGGCTGCGGCAGGCTGGCGAACACCAGGCCCCAGCGCGCCGCCTCGAGGTCGGGATCTGCGGCGACGCCGGCAGGTGCGCCACGCCGCACGGCGAGAGCGCACGGCCCCAGCCACTCGAGCTCGCCGATCGTGTGATCGATCACCACCGGCTCGCCCGGGCGGCCAAGCCACAGGCCGGGATAGACGTGCAGGGCCTCGAGCAGGGCGACGCCGCGGTGGGCCTCGCCGCTCCTGAGGATGCGGGCGAGCTCCTCGCGCACCCGCTCGGCGGCGACCTCGGTCAGCCGGACGGTCTGGCGGCGGGCGAGGTCGACGGTCGCCGGGTCGGCGGCGAAGCCCGGGAGCTGGAGGAGGAGGCGGGGCAGGCGCAGCACCCGCAGCGGATCGCCGGCGAAGCTGTCGGGGCCCACCGCGCGCAGGATGCGGTCCTGCAGGTCGCGCAGGCCGCCGTGCGGGTCGGCGAGCGCGCCGCTGCGCAGATCGAGCGCCAGGGCATTGACGGTGAAGTCGCGGCGCAGGAGATCGGCCGCCAGCGAACCGCCCTGACGGTCCCAGAGGTCGAGCTCGAAGTCGCTTCCGACCAGGCGGTAGGCGGCGAACTCCTTGCCGCCGAGCCGCACCGGCCGGGCCGGCAGCGAGCGCGCCAGGCGCTGGGCGATCGCCTCGCCGTCACGCTCGACGACCGCGTCGAAGTCGGCGCAGGGCAGGCCGAGCAGGCGGTCGCGAACGACCCCACCCACCAGGTGGCATTCGCTGCCGGCGGAGGCGGCGAGCAGAGCCTGGGAGACCGGGTGGCGCTGGAGCAGGCGCAGGACACCGGTGGATCGGTGTGACATCGAGGCGTGAGCGTAACAGCCCTGGGCTCGCCGTGGTTTGCGCCGCGGACCCGGAAAAGTTAAACTTGGACTTTAAGATCATGGCTCTAACTCTCGAAGAAGTAAGGAGAATCGCCGCCTTGGCGCGCCTCCGGCTGACCCCGGAGGAGGAGACCCGCTTCGTCGCCCAGCTCGGCCGGGTGGTGGACTACATCGACCAGCTCCGGGACTACCCGACCGCCGAGGCGACCGAGCAGCCGGTCGCCGACCGCGAAGCCGCCGACCAGGCGGCCCCGTGCCTGCCGCGCGAGGACTTCCTGCGCAACGCCCCCGAGGCGATGGGGGCCTTCCTCCTGGTGCCGGCGGTGAAGGGCGCCGAGGGGGAGGGCGACGATGGCTGAGCTCTGGGAGCTCTCCGCCGAGGCGATCGCCGCGGCGGTGCGCGGTGGCGAGGCGACGGCGGCCGAGGTCGTCGAGTCCTGTCTCGGCCGGCTGCGCCGCGTCGATCCCCTGATCGGCGCTTACCTGGTGGTGCTCGAAGACGAGGCCCGGCGCCGCGCCGCGGCGATCGACGCCGACCGGCGCGCCGGCCGCGCGCTCGGCCCGCTGGCGGGGGTGCCGGTGGCGCTGAAGGACAACCTGTGCCTGGCCGGCTCGCAGGTGACCTGCGCCTCGCGGATCCTGGAGGGCTACGTCGCGCCGTACACCGCGACGGCGGTCGAGCGCCTGCTCGCGGCCGGCGCGATCCCGATCGGCAAGACCAATCTCGACGAGTTCGCGATGGGCTCCTCGTGCGAGAACTCGGCCTTCTTCCCGACCCGCAACCCCTGGGACCTGGCCATGGTCCCCGGCGGTTCGAGCGGTGGCTCGGCGGCGGCGGTCGCCGCCGCCACGGCGCCGCTGGCGCTCGGCTCGGACACCGGCGGCTCGATCCGCCAGCCCGCGGCGCTCTCCGGCGTGGTGGGTGTCAAGCCGAGCTACGGCCGGGTGTCGCGCTACGGCCTGGTCGCCTTCGCCTCCTCGCTCGACCAGATCGGTCCGCTGGCGCGCAACGTGCGCGACGCCGCGCTGCTGCTCGGCGCGATCGCCGGCGCCGATCCGCACGACACGACCGCCGCCGAACGGCCGGTCGACGACTACCTGGCCGGGATCGAGGGCGGCGTGAGGGGCCTGCGCATCGGAACGGTGCGCGAGGTCGACACCGAAGCCCTGGCGGCGGACGTGCGGCGCAACTGGCGCGGCGTCTGCGACACGCTCGCCAGGCTGGGAGCGGAGCTGGTCGAGGTCTCGGTCCCGGCGCTGCCGGCGGCGATCGCGATCTACTACGTGGTCGCCAACAGCGAGGCTTCCGCCAACCTGGCGCGTTTCGACGGCGTGCGCTACGGCAAGCGCGCCGCCGGTCAGAAGGACCTGCTGGGCCTCTACCTCGCCAGCCGCAGCGCGGGCTTCGGCGCCGAGGTCAAGCGCCGCATCATGCTGGGGACGTTCGCGCTGTCCTCGGGCTACTACGAGGCGTACTACGGCCGCGCGCGGGGCGTCCTCGAGGCGATGCGGCGGCAGCTCGCCGACGCCTTCTCCAAGGTCGACCTGCTGGCGACGCCGACCAGCCCGACCGGCGCCTTTGCGCTCGGCGAGAAGGTCGACGACCCGTTGACGATGTATCTCTCGGACATCTTCACCGTGCCCGCCAACCTGGCCGGTCTGCCCGGGATCGCGGTGCCCTCGGGGCTCGACGACCGCGGGCTGCCGCTCTCCCTGCAGCTCCTTGCCCGGCCGTTCGCCGAGTCGACCGCCCTGCGCGCGGCTCGCGCCTTCGAGGAGGCGACCGCGTGGCAGGCGAAGCCCTCCTTCCGCGGCGCGCCGGCCGGCGCGGCTCCCGACTGAGGAGAACGGAGAGCGCCATGCCGAGCGACCGCACGCCGCGCCGCCTAGGCTCGTGGCCGGCGCGTCGCTTCGTCGGGGCCCTCCTCGCCCTGCTGGTCGCGGCCCCGGCCGCCGCCGAGCTGCGCAAGGCAAGCCTCGGCGACGGGGCATGGGCGGTGCTCGAGAACTCGAGCCAGCTGTTCGTCGAGGCGCAATCCCGGCCCGGCGAGACGCTGGCCGGCTTCGCCAAGCGCCTGTCGGGTCGATCGGACGCGGCGGCCCGGATCGCGCGTGCCAACGCCGGTACGACGAAGCTGCGTCCGGGGCCGCGCTACCGGGTGCCGGTGGAGCTCCTGCGCGGCGATCTGCGGGCCAAGGCGCTGCGCGCGCTGTTCCCGGCCGACCACGTCGACTCGCGCGGTTGGCGCCACCGCGCGCGGGGCGAGGCGCTGTGGAACGTGGCGCTATGGTTCACCGGCCGCGGCGAGAACTTCCCGGCGCTGCGGCGCGAGAACAGGATGCGCGACGACGACTTGCGCTGGGGGCAGGTCGTCGTCGTGCCAGCTGCGCTGCTCGCGCCGGAACTGCGCCCGGTGGTCGCGGCGAACGCGAGCGGCGAGAACAAACCGGAGAAGAAGAAGCTCCGGGTGGAGGAGGCTCGGTCGACGGCAGTGGCGCAGAAGGAGGCCGTTGGGGTGGCGGCGCCGTTGATCGCGTCCAGGTCCGAGGTCGGTCCTGCGCGGCCAGAGCCTGCGACCGATGCCAGGCCTCCGCGGACGCCGCCCGAGAGCGAAGTGGGGTCGCCGCGGCCCGGGTCATTGCCCTCTACCCGAACCGACGCTGCAGCGCCAGAGACTGCGATCAACGTCCCGCAGCGGTCGCCTGAGGAGGTTCTCGGGCCGCCTGCTCCGGTCACGCTCAGCGCCGCACCCGCGAGCGAAGCCGCCGCCGTGCCGGCGATCGCCGCGGCGGTGCCGGCGCCGCCCGGCGAGCTCGGCAGCACGCACCGACTGACTTACGGGCGCGATGCGCAGGGCGAGTACGCGGTCTATGCGCTGCGCGGCGGCGAGGCGCTGTACTCGAGCGTGGTGGTGCGCTTCACCGGGCGCACCCTGGCCGACGACGTCAACTCGCTGGCGATCGAGATCGCGCGGCGCAGCGGCATCGACGACGTGACCTCGATCCCGGTCGGCTACGAGGTCAAGATCCCGCTCGATCTGCTGCAGCCCGAGTTCCTGCCGCCCGGCAATCCCCGCCGGCTCGAGTACGAGGCGGCGCAGAAGGCGACCAGCAAGTTCCGCAACGAGGTCACCGCGCTCGATCTCGAGGGCATCACGGTGGTGCTCGATGCCGGCCACGGCGGGGTCGATACCGGCGCCATGTTCGGAGGAGTGTGGGAGAGCACCTACGTCTACGACATCGTGCTGCGGGTGCAGCACCTGCTCGAGGTCGCAACCGCGGCGCGAGTCATTCCCACTACCCGCGACGGTGGCGCGTTCCGGATCGAGGACCGCGACGTGCTGAGCTTCTCGCGCGGGCGCCGGGTGCTCACTTCGCCGCCCTATCCGATCGAGGACTCCAAGGTCGGCGTGAACCTGCGCTGGTACCTCGCCAACAGCGTCGAGCGCGCCTCGGTGCGCCGCGGCGCCTCGAGCGAGAAGGTGGTGTTCATCTCGGTGCACGCCGATTCGCTCCATCCTTCGCTGCGCGGCGCCATGGTGTACGTCCCCGACGCCGAGATGAGCGGCGACGCCTTCGAGCGCGGCGGACCGGAGTACGCGGCGCGTCGCGAGGTGCGTGAGAACCCGAGCGCGGCCCTGCAGCGCAAGGAGCGCCAGCGCAGCGAGGGTCTGTCGCGCGACCTCGCCGAGCACATCGTCGCCGGCTTCCGCGACGCCCAGCTGGCGGTCGATCCCTACCAGCCGGTGCGCGAGCACGTCATCCGCCGCGGTCGCTCCTGGGTGCCGGCGGTGCTGCGCTACAACGTGGTCCCGGCCAAGGTCCTGGTCGAGGTCTGCAACCTCGGCAATCCCGACGACCGGGCCCTGATCCAGACCCGGGCCTTCCGCCAGAAGGTGGCCGAGGCGATCGTGCGTGGATTGCGCGGCTACTACGGCAAGAGCCACCCGGTCGTGCCGCCCTCGACCGAGCAGATCGCCAAGGCCACCGCCAAGCGCTGAGCGGTCGGCTGCGGCGTTGGCCGAACCCGGCGCCCGACCGCGCGTATCTCAAGACAGGCCATGCCGCCCGTTGCCTCCGCTCCCGCCGACGCCATCGGTCCCCAGCACCGCAACGTGCCCCGATTCCTGCGCCTCCTGGTGGCGTCGCTGCTGGCAGGAAGTGTCGTCGGCTTCCTCATGTGGCTCGGCGACACCCGCGCTCGGCTGGCGCCCGGCGTTCTGATCGCGGCCTGGGTCGCGGGCTGGATCTATCTCGCCTCCGACCTGCTGCTCACCGTCCTCGAGCGTCCCCTGAATCGGCTGGACGGGCTCTCTCGCACGCTGGCGATCGCCGGGCTGTTCTTCGGCGCCGGGGCGCTCGGCTGGCAGCTCGCGGCGCTCACCCTGCCCTGGATCACCGGCGGCGGCTGGCGGCTGGCGGCGCTCGACTGGCGCTTCGCGCTGGGCTTCGCGGGCGGGGTTGGAGCGTTCTTCGGACTGCTGATCTTCGGCTACGAGCGTCTCCGCGACCGGCTGGCGGAGAGCGTCGTCCGCCTGAAGGAGAAGGAGTTCGCGGACCAGGAGCTGCGGACGGCGCGCGACATCCAGCAGCGTCTGCTGCCGCCGCCCGCGGTCGAAGGTCCGGGCTACCGAGTAGCGGCGCGCAACCTTGCGGCGCAGGTGGTGGCGGGGGACTTCTACGACATCTTCCCGCTCGACGGGGAGGCGCTCGGCCTGGCGGTCGGCGATGTCGCCGGCAAGGGAATGGGGGCAAGCCTCCTGATGGCCTCGGTGAAGGCCATGCTGCCGCTGGTCGCCAGCGGGCGCGATGCGGCGTCGGCGCTCGCCGAGCTGAACCGGCGCCTCGTGCCGCAGCTCGGGCCGCGCCAGTTCGTGGCGCTGTGTCTGGTTCGCTATCGCCCGGCGAGCGGCGAGTTCGAGCTCGCCAATGCCGGCATGCCAGAACCGTACCTGGTCGGCGCGGGGGGCGCGTCGCGGCCGCTGCCGACGCCGGGGACGCGACTGCCGCTGGGCCTGCGATCGGAGGTCGTCTACCAAGGCATGGTGGGCCATCTCGGTTCGGGGGAACGGCTGCTCCTGTGCTCAGATGGGCTGCCGGAGGCTCCGACGACAAACGCCGAGCCGCTCGGGTACGCGGCATTCGAGGGTCTGCTGGTCGGCCTGGCGAGCCCGGCGGAGGCCGCCATCGACGATCTGTTCGCCCGCCTCGAGGCGCGTGCCCGTCTGCCACGCGAGGACGACTGGACGGCGCTGCTGCTCGAGCGCTCCGGCTGAGCGCAGAGGCTGCTACGCTGCGCTGGACGCCGGGAACTTTCCGGCGGTGAGCGGGTCGAAGCAAGGACGGGCGTTCCGGTGGAAGGGCGCCGCCTGCCAGGACCCGTGGAGGCGATCCTGCTCGAGACCGCCGGCGCGGCCGACGTCGATTACGACCTGGTGGAGCGCCACCGGCGCGGCGACCCGCGCGCCTTCGAGGACCTCTATCACCGGTTCTCCGCGATGATCTACAACCTTGCCCTGCGCCTGTGTGGCAGCCCGGAGGACGCGGCCGACGTCACGCAGGAGGTCTTCCTGCGCGTGTACCGTCATCTCGACGGCTTCCGCGCCCGCTCCAGCCTGAAGACCTGGATCTACCAGATCGGCTTGAACCACTGCCGCAGCCGCTACGCGCGGCGCCCGCCGCCCGCCCGGCCGCTCGCCGAGGATGGCGCCGAGGGCGTCGCTCCGCTGCGCGATCCGGCGCCCGGTCCCGAGGCCCTGGCGCAGGCGAGCGAGACGGCGGCGCGGGTGCGGGCGGCGCTTGCCGGCATGGATGAGACCTTCCGCGAGGCGGTCGTCCTGCGCGATCTCGAGGGCCTCGAGTACGCCGAGATCGCCGCCGTCCTCGGGGTGCGGCTCGGCACCGTGCGATCGCGCATCGCGCGCGGCCGCGAGCGCCTGCGCCAGGCGCTGGAGGGCGCATGAGCCGAGCTCCGGCCCCCCATCTCGAGACGGAGATCCTGTCGGCCTATCTCGACGGCCAGCTGTCGGCAGCCGAGCGCGGCAGGGTGGAGAGTCACCTCCAGGGCTGTGCGGATTGCGCGCGGCGGCTCGCCGGGCTGCGCAGCGCGATCGCCAGCCTGCAGTCTCTGGATCGCGTCGAGCCGCCCGCCGAGCTTTTCGCCGAGGTGCGCCGGCGGGCGGCGCAAGTCGCTCCGGAATCGGCCGGCGGCCCGCTGGCCTGGATAGCGTGGCCGGCGCGGCATCCCGGCTTCGCGGGAGCGTCGCTGGCGGTCCTGGCGACGGTTGTGGCGCTGGTCTAC